>JAUBOH010000028.1:0-29340 GCA_036700145.1 Microcoleus occultus BM001215366 | reverse complement strand
TTTAACTTGAGATTGCAAAAAGCGCTCCTAGAAATAGGGGCGCTTTTTGTTTGGGGATTTTTTTGAGAGACATCCTTATTCCTTTTTGGTGGCATTGGAATTATTACAGCAGATTGCGGGTTTATCTGAATTTAGAATAGAAATCAAACCTTGTTCTTCCTATTTTTATTAGTTAGCACTTTTAATAGGAGACTCTTTAGCCATCGAAATAGCTAGATTAATTAATGCTGACTTCTGACTTGGTGTCACATTATCATTGCGATCTAATATACATCCTACACTTGCTCGATAATTCAAACCATCTTGTTTCCAAAAGATGTGTAGAGAAGGTGGAGTTGAAACCCCTCCCCCGTTCTGAACAATAAAAACACCTTGAATTCCTTGCTTTAAGGTGATGGGTGTTCTTTCTAGCACTACCATATCTGAGCTATTTAATAGTTTTATGTCTGATTCAGTCCAACTTTTAGAATCGCGTTGTCTAATTGCCCTAACTCTTTGCATATAGGTCTTAGAAAAGATATGCTTGGAACGCAAATTATCAGCATATTCAGAATCTTTGGCTACTGCAATAACTCCAAATTGACAGGATCTATCCATACAGTTGGGCCGTGAATTAAGCCAGACCGCAAACTCTCTGGGGCTGTCTGTAATGACTTGCGGGTAAAGTTTAGTGTTGCTGACATTAACACTTGAAGGTGCATTACCCATCCTCTCGGAATCTGATTCTTAATATCCCGGAGAATGGGTGTAAATATAGATGCAGGTGCAGCATTTACAGTTTGGGGTTTTGTGAGATAGCAAGCTCCCAACACGGCACAACTGAGGATAATTCCTAAAATCGATTGCTTTTTCATAAACTATTCTTTCTATTCCTTATCTCTTTCTTAAATAATTCTCTAATTCACTGGTGCGTTGTTTGGTCTTGCGTTCCAAGCATTCATTGAGAAAACCTTGATAACCCGTACCGCCGCGATTGTCATAAACTTCTGATTCGCAGCTTTTATCCCGCGACTTAATCCATTTTAGCTGTTCTTGATAAAGTACCGATCGCTCTTTGCGACTTAGTTTGGCAACCAGTTGTTGATAAACCTGATTTAGGCGCTTGTCTGCGGCTTCATACCTTAATCGTATACACTTCTTAATCTCTATGTTATTTTGAAGGTTGTTGCAATTACGTTGTCGCTGAGCTATTTGGTTTGGTGTCGCTATACGGTCTTGTTTTAGCTGTGCAAAGACTGGCCAAGAGTTAGAGCCAACAACAGCCAAACTTACTATTAAACTAAAAATCGCTCGCCCTTCGATCATTTTGCCTCTCTGTTCCAATTAAAATCCCAGACAAAAAATATTGCCATATTACAAATAACGTTCTATATCCTCAGTTTCAGGAAGTTTCCTTCTTCTAAATCTTTTTACCTGATTGTGATTCAGTTCTGCTGAAGCTTGTACAAAGGAAAGTGAGCCAAAGCATTGCTATTTCTGAGGCTGGGCTAGCCACAACCAGAAGCTGATATCGGCAAAACTCACCCCGTCAGCCAACGTTAGACCAATATTCTCTCTGTTTCAAGTAACCTGAGTATCTGCTCAGTTTCCCGGAACATAATTGATTTACATCGGAATATTTTCATTAACTTGACTTTAGTGTTGTATGTCGTAAAACAATATTTGAGACCCAACTATGCTATTAAATAATCGGTATCAAGTTTTAAAATCTATCGGTTCTGGTGGGTTTGGAGAAACATTCCTTGCAGAAGATGCTCAAATGCCATCAGGACGGCGGTGTGTAGTTAAAAAGCTACACCCAGTTTCTCACCATCCCCAAATCTATCCACTAATCAAAGAGCGCTTTCAACGGGAAGCCGCTATTTTGGAAGATTTGGGTAGCCACAGCGATCGCATTCCTACACTCTATGCTTATTTTGAAGAAAACAATGACTTCTATCTCGTTCAAGAACTAATAGAGGGCATGACTCTCACAGATAGAATCCAATCACAATCCAGTTTCAGCGAGAGTTACGTCAGAGACTTTTTAGTTAATTTTTTGCAAATTTTAGATTATGTTCATCAAAAACGGATTATTCATCGGGATATTAAACCAGACAATATAATTATTAGACAATCAGACCAAAAGCCAGTATTGATAGATTTTGGTGCAGTGAAAGAGGCTGTAGCTACCATCATGAGTTCTTCAGGAAGTCCACAGACTTCAATTGCAATCGGCACTCGTGGATTTATGTCTTCTGAACAAGCGGCCGGACGACCAGTCTATAGTAGTGACTTATTCGCTACTGGATTAACCGCTATTTATTTATTGACAGGCAAACAGCCACAGGATCTAGAAATCGACGGATATACAGGCGAAATCCTTTGGAAGCAATATGCTCCCCAAGTTAGCCCTACCCTCGCCATTATTTTAGATAAAGCAATTTCTGCTCATAGTTGCGATCGATACGCTACAGCACAAGAAATGCTGCAAGCCTTACAATCAAAAACCTCTCACATTCATCAAATCATCCGTCCTACCATAGCAGATATTCCTGAGAATATTCAACAACCAACAGTTATTTCCGCAGCTCCATCTAAACTAGGAGATATCCAAAAAACTTTGTTACTCGGTAGTTTCATTACAACGGCTATTATTGCAGGATTTTGGATAACCAAACCATCTGAACATTCGGTCAGTTCAAATCCACCACCGAATCCAATTGCCAAAACTCCACCAATAGTTTCATCACCGCAGCCTTCTAAGTCTCCTTCGCAAGTACAAGAATCTCCTACTCCGGCCAAAACTCCCGTTGCTCCTAAATCACCAAATGTTATACCTTCAGCACAACCATCACCAATTCCTTCCTATCCGATAGTTACATCTCAACCTCAACCACCACCAATTCCTCCATCTCCGATAGTTACATTTCCACCTCAACCATCACCAATTCCTCCATCTCCGATAGTTACATTTCCACCTCAACCATCGCCAAATTATCCACCGACACCAACTCCACCACAACCATTACCAATTTATCCAACAACACCAACATTAACTTTACCTAAACCAATTCCTATGCCATCTTCTCAAATTTCGATTAAGTTGCTTGATAAGCCAGAGCTATATCTTGCTTCAACTACTTTAGTGTATTCTGATGGAGATAGATTGAAAGCAGATTTTAGAGTTTACTGTCCAACCTCCATGATTCGTCCTACTAATTATATTTTGACCGACAAACAAGGTGCTGTTAAAAAAGCAGGAGCGTGGTGGCAAACTTCATTTACGCCAAGATATGATGCCGAGTCTCAACTTATCAAAGAAGTTTGCAACAAAAACTAATACACTTATCGACTCACCAACTCTATTTTTTGAATAGCAGCTCATTCCTTGATATACTGCGTTATTACTCAACGGATGCAGCAGCAGATAAATCAGGCGATTTGTCCCGAACACTTCACAGATGAAGAATCGGAACAGCAAAAACAGTTAGTGGATGAAGCAATCTCGCTGATACAAAATTACTTAGAAAATCCTAGTTACGAAAGTCGGCGAATGATTCAATGGATGGACAGGCATTTGCTATATTTATTCAGCATTTTTTATGTCCTCAATTATGGGTAGGAGTGGTAGTAGTGATGGATAATTTACCCGCTGATAAATTAGCATCAATTAAGCCAATGATTGATGCTTGCGGTGCGAGTATTATTTGTTTATCCTCATACTCTCGCCTATTTTAACCCAATAGAGTTTTGGTGGTCGCAACTAAAATCTTTTTTGCGTATGCTCACTCCAACTACCACGTCCACGATCAATCAAATAATTGCAGTTGCCGTCAACTTAATAATCCTCAACATTTAAGAACTTGGTGTTCTAATTGTTTTTACTGTGCCTCATAATAGCGGAAACTGCTGTATATATTGCGAGCGTCCCCGCTCGGAGTTAATGTAATAGCCGATCGCCCAATCAAAAATTAATCTAAAAAATTAAAAGGTGAAAAATTAATTTTTCACCTTTTAACTCTCGACTTTCAAATTGTCCGTTACCGAACAAACTTCTTGAATGCGAGCGTCACGTTGTGACCGCCAAACCCAAAGGAATTAGACAGCGCCACATCAACTTTTAGATCGCGACTGTGATGTGGAACATAGTCCAAATCGCACTCGGGATCGGGATTTTCCAGATTGATCGTCGGCGGGATTTTGTCGTTGGCGATCGACATTACCGCAGCTACCGCCTCAATTCCCCCAGAACCGCCCAAAAGATGACCGGTCATTGACTTGGTAGAACTGATTGCTACTTTGTAAGCATGGTCTCCCAAAGTCTTTTTAATCGCTTTCGTTTCCGTAGAATCGTTGGGAAGCGTGCTCGTGCCGTGAGCGTTGATATAGCTCACCATATCGGGTGTCAAACCGCCATCCTTGAGCGCTAAAGCGATCGCCCGCGAGGCACCTTCGCCCCCCGGTACGGGGGAAGTCATGTGGTACGCATCGCAGGTTAAACCGTAGCCGACGATTTCGGCGTAAATTCTGGCGCCGCGGGCGATCGCGTGTTCCATTTCTTCTAAAATCAGAATGCCAGCACCTTCGCCGACGACAAAACCGTCGCGATCGCGATCGAACGGACGAGAAGCATGAGTCGGGTCATCGTTGCGAGTCGAAAGCGCCCTGGCCGCAGCAAAACCAGCCACGCACAAAGGCGTTACCGCAGCTTCCGTACCCCCGCAAATCATCGCCTGCGCGTAACCCGACTGCACCAGGCGGAACGCATCGCCCACCGCATTCGAGCCAGCAGCGCAAGCCGTCACCGTGCAAGAGTTCGGCCCTTTAGCGCCTGTTTGAATTGCTGTCAAACCAGCCGCCATATTCGCAATCATCATCGGAATCATAAACGGGCTGCATCGATCGGGGCCGCGAGTCAGATAGATCTCTTGCTGGTCTTCCAAAACCTTCAGCCCGCCAATGCCAGTGCCAAGAATGACACCCACCTGTTCTGCGTTCAGGTCGTTAATCTCAAACTTCGCATCAGCCAGAGCTTGTTTGCTCGCTGACACTCCAAATTGAGCAAAGCGATCCATCCGCTTTGCTTCCTTCCGCTCTAAATAGTCGTGCGGGTCGTAACCTTTCACCTCTGCGGCAAAGCGACAGTCGTGCCGCGACGGGTCGAATAAGGTGATCGGGCCGATGCCATTCTTCCCAGCAAGCAACCCGTCCCAATATTCAGACAAGGTATTGCCGATCGGTGTAATCGCGCCGAGACCCGTAATAACAACGCGCTTACGCTCTAAATTTGTCATGATTTCAGTTTCAAAAAATTAAACACCCAGAACGCAGAACAAGCATTGGAGTTTGCAGTTTTCTAACTTCTCTCCTAGACGGGGAAAAGACAGGTATTTTATGCTTTTGGAGCTGCCAGTTTGCTGCTGATGAAATCTACAGAAGCTTGAACCGTAGTAATTGCTTCGGCTGCTTCGTCGGGAATTTCAATATCAAACTCTTCTTCCAAGGCCATGACCAACTCTACTGTATCCAGGGAATCGGCTCCTAAGTCGTTAGCAAAGTTGGCTTCGGGCTTGACTTCGCTCGGATCGACTTCCAGTTGATCTGCCACGATTTTCTTGACTCTTGCAAAAATGTCGTCTTGGCTCATAAAAAACTCCAGTAAGTATAAAAACCCTGTGTCTTGAGACTAGGGTGAAACACGGCATTGGCTGCTGCGTATCTGATCTTATCCGAAAGGGGGATCTTCGGGAGAAAGGCTTGCCGCTTTTCTAACTGACCCTTTGTGTAGCGAGTGGGCCGTGGGCATTGGTCGCAACTTAAGCCTGAAAACCTTTGTATCTTTAGTTTATCGCCGAGTTTCGATAACGTTTGAGAGCCGCAGGCAAAAGGCGTAGCCTTTTGACTGTCCGCTCGATGGAAGGGCTAGAGCGCTCTTCGTGGAGCATTGCCTATGGCTGCTCCTGCGCCTTGCAGGATTCGCTAACCCTCACGAAGATTGGACTCTGCCCCTTATGGAATCCGATGCAAACCTCCCACTGGGAACCGCATTCGCCCCACATGGGAATGACCGCCAGATCACCGCGGCCACCCCACTTTGCCTCGTAATTATCTCCGCCGTCTTTCAAGTACGGCGGTTTAACATGGTTGTAGTTGCCACCGCACACAGGGCAAAGCAAATTTCTTGCTCCATTACCCCAGCCCGCGTCTTCATCTTCAATCGAAGGCAGGATTTCTTGATTGGGTCTTGGATCTGACTTCATGGCATCTCCCGATCTTGCGTTGGATGGTATTCTATCGTTTTGGGCGTTGTAATTGCGGTTGATGGTGGTATCAGCCAACTTTAATCTAACTGGCTATTTCTAAACATTGCCTGAATGTTTGCATCATAACCGATGGCGTATACCTCCGTTCCGAGTGCAAGCGCTTGTTAGGTATACGCCAATGCAGCCAATGTTTTTGAACCCTTTGTAGTCAATAAATTGTCTAAAACTAGGTAAGGATATGAAGAGGAGAAATGAAGCAGGAAGCATCCCAACTTCGATCGCTCTGGTTTCTTGTCCCTTGCCTTGTGTTCCCAGCAGAAACAATTATGCCATCCCAAAATCTGAAATATGCTTACTTTCCCGGTTGCGTCGCCCAAGGGGCCGCCCGCGAACTTTACCTGTCTACCCAAGCCCTGACTCAAGCGTTGGGGATTGAACTGGTGGAACTCAAAAAAGCTTCCTGCTGCGGTTCTGGCACTTTCAAGGAAGATTCGCAGTTGCTCGAAGATACTGTCAACGCCCGCAATATTGCCTTGGCCGAGCAACTGAATCTGCCTTTACTCACGCATTGCAGCACTTGTCAAGGGGTAATCGGTCATGTGGACGATCGCCTCAAGGATTGCCAAAAAACCGATCCCAACTACGTAGAAAAAGTCAACGGTTTGCTGGAAAAACAAGGCTGTTCGCCTTATCAAGGCAGTACCGAGGTGAAACATCTGCTGTGGGCGATCGTTGCCGATTACGGTTTGGAGGAAGTGCAGAATCGAGTTACCCGCAAGCTTTCGGGTTTGAAGTGCGCCGCTTTTTACGGCTGTTATTTGCTGCGAGCTCAGGAACATCTAATTTACGATGACCCGCACCAACCCGAATCGATGGAAAATGTGTTTCGGGCGATCGGCGCAACTCCGGTTTACTATCGAGGACGGACGCAGTGCTGCGGTTGGCCGCTGGCGAGTTATGCCACCAACCAATCATTTCAGATGGCCGGCAAACATATTGTCGATGCTATTGACAACGGTGCTGATTGTATGGTAACACCTTGTCCGCTTTGTCACTTGAATTTGGATTCGCGACAGCCAGAGGTGGAAAAAGTAATTGGGCGAAAATTGGGTTTGCCTGTGTTGCATTTGCCGCAATTGGTGGCTCTGGCTTTGGGTGTTGAGCCGAAAAAACTAGGACTCGATCGGCATATTGTTTCAACTAAGCCCGTGTTAGAAAAATTAGGCTTTTAGTTTTTTCTAAATTTCGTAGTGAGGACTTTAGTCCTTTCTAACAGGGATAGGACTAAAGTCCTCACTACGAACCCAGTCACAAAGCACTCCCAGAATGAATATCTGTGAAGTTTTGTCGCTTTTTGGCGAAGTGCTTCCAAGCACTGCGGTAGACTAACCTTTAATTCTCTGTGCAGGCTATAGCGGTGTCACCTCGCCGTCAAATCTGTTAATTCGCAGAGCCAGCAAATTTTTAGTGACTCGTTGGGAGCCTTTATTCAATGTCTCATTCAGTCAAAATTTACGATACCTGCATCGGCTGCACTCAGTGCGTCCGCGCTTGTCCGACTGACGTTTTGGAGATGGTGCCCTGGGATGGCTGCAAAGCAGCTCAGATTGCCTCTTCTCCCCGCACAGAAGACTGTGTAGGTTGCAAACGTTGCGAAACTGCTTGTCCTACCGATTTTCTCAGCATCCGGGTTTACCTGGGAGCAGAAACCACTCGCAGTATGGGTCTAGCTTACTAAAAATCGATCGGCACGCCGATCGATTTACAGACACAAGAGAGGGGGCGATTAAATTGCTCCCTCTCTTTTTGTCGCGGAATCGGCATTCTGCGGCCGGAAGAAGGTAAAAATAATAAAACTTGAGTTTTATTGCGATCGCTAAGCAGGAGTAGTACCTTAAATGTGCGGAATCGTTGGCTATATCGGCACCCAAGCAGCAAGCGAGATTTTGCTAGCAGGATTGGAGAAACTAGAATACCGGGGCTATGATTCAGCCGGCCTCGCTACCATCTGGGAAGGAGAAATTACCTGCATCCGGGCCAAGGGCAAATTGCACAACCTGCGGGAAAAAATAGCTGAAATCGAAAATCCGGCTCCCATCGGCATCGGACACACCCGCTGGGCAACTCACGGCAAACCAGAGGAGTATAACGCTCACCCTCACCTGGATAATAGCGGGCGAATTGCGGTAGTTCAAAATGGAATTGTCGAAAATTATCGCGAGTTGCGGAAAGAATTGAAAGCGAAAGGACATAAATTTGTGTCGGATACCGATACAGAAGTTATTCCTCATTTAATAGCTGATTTTTTGGCCGAAGGAAGAAGGAAGAAGGAAGAGGGAAGAGGGAAGAAGGAAGAGGGAAGAGCGAAGAAGGAAGAGGAAAATGCGGATATTTCCTTTTTAGAAGTGGTTTCAAAGGCGGTAAATAGATTAGAAGGAGCTTTTGCGATCGCCGTTATCTGTGCTGATTTTCCCGACGAAATAATTGTCGCCAGACAGCAAGCTCCTTTGGTGATTGGGTTTGGTGCCGGCGAATTTTTCTGCGCTTCCGACACGCCAGCCTTAATATCTCACACCCGCGCTGTTTTGTCTCTAGAAAATGGCGAATTGGCAAGGCTAACTCCGATGGGAGTTGAAGTTTACAGCTTTGCAGGGGAAAGGCTGAAAAAAACTCCGCGCATCCTGGGCTGGAGTCCGGTTTTGGTAGAGAAACAGGGCTTCAAACACTTCATGCACAAGGAAATTTACGAACAGCCAGCCGTAGTTAGAGCTTGTTTAGAAACTTATTTAGACAACGACTGGAATCCAGAAAGTACAGACTCTCCCATCAATCTCAACTTGCCCAAGGAACTTTGCGCCGATGTCGAACAAATTTCAATTCTAGCCTGCGGAACGAGCTGGCACGCCTCGCTAATTGGCAAATATTTGTTGGAACAGTTAGCCAATATTCCCACTGCGGTGCAGTACGCTTCTGAGTACCGCTACGCCCCGGCACCGCTGACAGCAAATACTTTAATTATTGGGGTAACTCAGTCGGGAGAAACGGCGGACACGCTGGCTGCTTTGGGGATGGAACAGCAGCGCCGCGCTGGTTTTACCGATAAGTTTCGGGCGAGAATGTTGGGCATTACTAACAGGACTGAAAGCTCGATCGCCCACATGATGCCGCACATTATTCACACCCACGCCGGTATAGAAGTTGGCGTTGCTGCAACTAAAACTTTTGTCACTCAGTTGATGGCATTCTATTTCTTAGCTTTGGATTTGGCGCACCAGCGGCAAACAATCAGCACCGAGAGATTGGCAGAAATTATTTCGGGTTTGCGCCAGTTACCAGCCGAAATTGAGAAGTTTTTGGAGATTCAAGAACAGTATGTGGAGGAATTGTCCCACCAGTTTACCGAAACCCAAGATTTTATCTTTTTGGGGCGGGGAATTAACTTTCCGATTGCTTTGGAAGGGGCGCTGAAACTAAAGGAAATTAGCTACATTCACGCGGAAGGATATCCGGCGGGTGAGATGAAGCACGGCCCGATCGCCCTTTTGGATGCGAAAGTGCCTGTAGTGGCGATCGCCATGCCCGGAAGCGTCTACGAAAAAGTGCTTTCCAACGCTCAGGAAGCCAAGGCCAGAGATGCCCGTTTAATCGGCGTTACGCCCAAGCAAGGTGCTGCGGAAGCCGATATTTTTGACCACATTTTGCCGGTGCCTTTGGTGGATGAATTGTTGTCGCCCATTGTGACAGTTATTCCGCTGCAATTGTTGGCTTATCACATTGCCGCGCGTCGGGGTTTGGATGTGGATCAACCTCGGAATTTGGCGAAGTCGGTGACGGTGGAATAATGTCAGTTGACAGTTGACAGTTGACTGTTAACTGTTAACTGTTGACTGTTAACTGTTGTTATTTGTTAGTTCCAATTCCCAATTCCCCCTGAAGAATGCGCGATTCCCGATTCCCGATGCCCGATGCCCGATGCCCCATGCCCTATTCCGCAAATTGCCGCCAACAGCAACCAGCTTGTAGTATTGAGTCGGAAATCAAACAGCGTCACATCTACAGTGTTAAAAAGCGTACAGGCGGCGAAGGCTAGTAAATAACTGAAGAAAATTAGGCGATCGGCTGAATTTTTCTGTTGACAAATCACCCGATTTGTGCTGTTAAAAATAGAACTTTCCTCTGTTTCCTGTGCGTCTATTTGTTCCTGCTTAATATCCGCAGGAAAAAGGGGCCAATTCATCAACAGCAAAACACCCCCAGCCAAAACCCAGCCAACTAAACCAAACAGCAAAAGCGTTGCCGGTATTCCGGTTTCCGCAGTCAGCATCAGTATTAAACTGTGAGGATGACCAAGCCACTGTTGCATTTTAGCTTGATAGAGAGGCGTAAAATTTCGCAGTCCCCAACCAGTCCAAGGACGCTGCTGAGTCATCGACCAAGCAAATTCCCACTGAGTTGTTCTCAAAGTAGCTGTCGGCCGATTTGGAAACATCTCATCGGTAAGTCTAGCCCAAAAAAAAGCCGGGATAATTCTTCGTAAATATTGCCGCAGTGGTTCCGGGCCAAAGGCCGACAAAAAAACTGCACCAACCGCACTAAAAACCACAGCTAATAATTTTTTCCAACCTGCATAAACAGCAAAAGCTACACTAGCTAAAACTGCAATTCCCCACGCATTACGAGAATTAGTAAAAATCAAACAAACAGCATTTCCAACCACTGCAAAAGTTAAAAACAGGAATTGGGCATTGGGAATTGGGCATTGGGCATTGGGAATTGGGCATTGGGCATTGGGAACGGGTAATTGGTGATAACTGCCAACTGCCAACTGCCAACTGACAACTGACAACTGACAACTGACTTCTTCCATCCACAATCCCAAAGCTAAAATAAAAGCAATTGTCAAATAGCAGGCTAAAATATTAGCGTACATAAACACAGAAGCCATGCGACCCGGGGGATTGCCTTTGGGTTCGAGTACCCAGCCAAAAATAGGCTGCAATTGATCGATGCCACTCCAACCTAAAAATTGCTGTCCCAGACCCAAAATTATCACGGGAATTGAACCAATTACGATCGCCCAAGACAATTGCCGCAATTGAGCCGGAGTTTGAATTAAACTGCTGAAAGCCGCAAAAAAGATAAAGAATGGCAAGAAATTGCACAACCCCAAAACAGCCTCGATGCGGTTGTTGGCAAAAACCGCCGTGATGACTAGCAGGGCGCTCAAAATTGCAAATCCTCGATTCAGCGGGCGGCGGCTAATTTCGCGGAATTTTTGCTTCCAAGTGCCGGCCAATCCCAAGAAAATTCCTAAAACTCCCAAAATCGGAATTAAGGGAAAAATCAGCATCCCCAATTGAGCGAAATTCCAAGGGATTTGCAGGCTGCGATCGGGATGTTTTTGGAGGCGAGACTTGAGATTTTCAACTGTCTGTTTAGTAGCTAATTTCAACCGATTTTTGATATTCACCCACACTCCCACTTCTTCAATTCTTCTATCATTAAGCTAGTTCCCAAACGCATTCCGAGCGCGTTAAGCGAATTTGAGCTAAGGCAAAAATGGTCGGAATAATCCTAGCATAATTAGTTGAAATCGATCTCCAGCCCAAATCAGCTAAAAACCACGTCCACAGCACGGGGCCGAGAAACGAAAACACGCTCCGCGTCGCACCGTAACGAGCCGCACTTGTCGCCATAGAGCGCCGCGCTGTCTGAATTGCGACATAATTCTGAAACTGCGTGGCTGCTGCTGTTCCACCTGTAATTACTGCTTGTTTTGCCATTTGATAGGTGGCAAAATGCAGCGCAAATTGATGGGCCATCAATTTCAGCAGCACTGGTTTGACGATCGAACTTACAGCTAATGCACTCCCGCCTTTGAAAAGCAAACCCAAGGGGTCTTTTTCCGCAGAAATTGGCAGGGGTTCTGAGAGTTTGGACTCAACTATCGCTCGCTGTACTCGCACTGTAAGTGCTTGTTTTTCGGCTGCGGGTAACTGCTTCCAAGCCCGCCCCATTAGGTGCAGAAATACTTCTGCTTCTAAGTCGGTGGTGGACAAATGTTTGGGATAGGGAATTTTGAGGTAGCGGCAAACTTGAATCAGTGTTTGTCTGTAAGTTACTTGTTCGGTTCGCCCTCTGAGTACCGTCAGTCCGTCCGCTGATAGGTAGCGAAACCGCTGTTCTACCGCGTCTAGCCATGCTTCGCGATCGCGACTTTGTACGTCGATCGGTGCGGGGGTTTGCACGTAATCTAAAGGGTTAAACCTGCGGCTGAACAGAAGTTCTGTTAATTGTTGCAATTCTTCTTCTGTTGTCAATTCTAGCGCTGCTCTGAGTTCGTCCAAGACTTTTGCCCTCTCTTATGCGATTTTAGATTTTAGATTTTAGATTGTTGCTACTTGAGAACCCAACCATTGGGTTGGGAATTTGTCTACAACGGCATTTTTTTTAAGCTGGTCTTAATCATGGATTCGTGCTGTCCTTTATTCTACTACTTGGCGCAGGGCGATCGCGTCGGGCCGCGCAAGCTAGGACTCTCAGGGTTTGGCCGCAAACTGAAATATTGCACAGAAACGAACCGCAGCGTTTAAGCTGATAACTGGACACAGAAGTGAAAAGCAAGTCTTGGGCTGGCAGGATGCCTACCCCACAAGAGTTTTTCGAGATGTCTAATGACTGCTGACTACTGACTAAGGACTAATTATGTTCGATGTTGCGGTGATCGGTGCGGGTATGGCGGGGCTCAGTTGCGCTCGACGGTTGCGTCTTGCTGGTTATTCTGTGGCGGTTGTTGAGAAGTCTCGCGGCGCGGGGGGACGTGTTGCTACCCGCCGCGTACAGGGTACTAGGGCGGATCACGGGGCCCGCTATCTGGAACCGCAGGGGGAGGCGGTGCAGGGGCTAATTGATGTTTTGGTCGATCGAGATATCCTCAAACTCTGGACTGATAATGTCTGGGAATTCCGAGAGGGAGAACTTTCTGCTAGTTCTAATTCCTGTTATGCAGCACCCGCCGGCATGAATGCTGTCGGTAAGTATTTAGCCCGGGATTTAGAGATTTGGTTTGGCCGCCGCGTACAAGCTATTTCTACTACAGATAACCAAATGTGGCATCTTTCTTTAGAAGTAACTGACGGCAATTTAGATACACCTCAAGAATTAATTGCTAAGGCTGTTGTGGTGGCAATTCCCGCTCCTCAAGCTTTAATGTTTTTGAATTCGGAAATTAATTTGCCATCTGATTTTCTTGACAAATTGCGCTCTGTGGAGTACGACCCTTGCATTACAGTCATGGCTGGCTATCCTGCGGCAAAACAGCAAGATTTGAGCAGCCTAAATCCGCAGTGGCAAGCTGTTTCTTTTCGAGATGATGCTGATTTAGCTTGGCTTGGTTTGGACAGCAGCAAGCGGCTAGACTCGCAGCAGCCCGTGTTTGTGGTTCACAGCAGCGCAAATTTTGCCGATCGCCATCTAGAATCTGTCGATTTGCCAACAGTCGGTCAAGAATTGCTCGATCGCGCTTCCGAACATCTAATCCCTTGGCTGAAAGAGCCAGAATGGTTGCAGGTTCACCGCTGGCGCTATGCTTTTTGTCGGAATCCTTTGCCTGTTTCTTGTTTGCCGGCTGCCGGGACTTTGCCCTTGGTTTGTGCGGGGGATTTGTGCGGGGAAGGTCAAATAGAGGGTGCTTTGCGATCGGGTTTGGCGGCGGCTAATTGGGTGAATTCCCAATTGGATAATTTGCCGTTACATTCAAGTCTAAATTTGTAATGTGACTACAATTAAGGTGTCGATACAATCATCTATAGCGGTGATCAATGAAGTGAAATCCCAAATATGTAGGTTGGGTTGAGGTGAGCGTTACCCAACTCTTAATTTAAAATAAGATGTTGGGTTTTGCTATCGCTCAACCCAACCTACTTCATCTATTTGAGAAAGGCTATAGCTACTCCTAAATTCCATGAATAAAGTTTTCCCAACCTGCAAGAGTAAAAAGCAAATTATTGATGACAATAATCTCCAGCTTTTAGTTCATGAGTACATCGACAGATGGGGAAAGTCTTATGACATCGAAGATCGGTGGTGGGGTGACAACACATTAACTTGGGAGCAAGCAATTGCCAGAGCTTGGATATCTCGGCTGTGGCATGGAAAAATGCACGGCCATCAATGCCGGGTTGCTAATAAGTTATCTGAGGGATTAGAGGTTGCATTGGCTGATGAGATGCAACCGGAAGACTTCAGGGATTTCCAAAATTTATATGATTGGGTGAAGTCTGTTGTTGGACGTGTTAAAGGTTTAGGAGCAACGACAGCCTATGATGTTGCGCGACGTTTGGGTGCGTGGTTGGAACTAAAACCAGTTGTGCTTTATTTACATACAGGAACCGCCGCTGGAGCCAAAAAGTTTGGTGTTGAGGGAGAGATTGCCCCGCTGAGTGCATTTCCGAAAGAGATTCAAGCTTTAGGGGCTACCCATGCAGAAAACTTCTTGTGTATCTACAAAGACCAAATTCCTGGGTAGGAAATGGTCAGTTCGATCGCCCTTTATCCCAAACGCTGCACCTCCTCCACCGACAGAGAAAGCGCCTGAGCAACTTGTTCGACAGTCAAACCCATTGCTAGCAGTTGCGGGATAGCATCTCGTTGTGTTTGCTGTGCGCGATCGGCCCGCTGGCTTTCAGCTTCAGCCCGCTGGCGTTCCTGTTCGGTATGGAGGCGTTCGAGTCGAGCTTGCTCGCTCCCCGTCAGCAACAAATTCCCTTCGTTATCCCACCACCGCAACCACCGCTGTGTCTGATTTTGATAGCTGCCTTCCCATACGCCTAACTCTATGCCCATGCGGTCGATCGGGTAATGTCCGCGATCGTTCGGTTCCAATCGGCAATAGCAACCATTCACCCAGTTGTAGACTTCCAGTTGGCTGGTTTTAATGACATATATGGCGTAGTAGGGAATGCGGATAATCTGTTCGTATACCCAAAACTTCCCTGGTTTTTGAGTAGTGCCTTCTGGTAAACGAGATAAAGGCGTGTTGTCTCGCTCTTCGGAACCATCTCCACTGGCAAACTCGATCGCAATTATTGGCACCATATACTCGCGCCAAATCACGTAAGAGCGACGAATTTCGCCGTCCACGAGGGGCCCAACGTTGGGGACGTAGAACCAGTCAGGGGCTTCGGCTCCCTTTTCTGGTGGCTCGGTTTCGCGCCAGTAAATGCCGCAATCTTGCCCGATCGCATATTGTCCGTCGGGATGAAGCGTTTGCAGCGTGCTTTCTAGGGAGTCGGTGAGCAAGATGCTCTGGGGATGCTCTTGGAAATTTTTCACAAAAGTACCGTCAGATTCGGGGAGTTGCGTGTGATCCGGGAAGGCGGGGGGTACCCCTGTCGCACTGAGACTTTGGGTCATGGCTGGTACGCGATCGCGCTTGCGATCGGACTGATGCTCTGTTATAGCATAGCGATTGTCGATCGATTTGTGTAGCTGAAGATAGCTATCGTTCTGAACCATCGATCGAACTCCCTAAAAAAATGGAAAAATGGTGTATATTCCCACTTTTCCCAATCATCGAACTCCCTAAAAAAAATGGGAAAATGGCGCTTAATTCCACTCTCCCATTTTTTTATTTTTGTGCCGTTTCCTGCTTTTTTAACTCTTGTTCTTGCATCTGCAATAACTCTGGAACTGTTACGAACTTGTACCCTTCTTTTCTCAATCTAGCAATAATTTCTGGCAAAGCTTGTACAGTCCTCGATCGATTTCCCCCGCCGTCGTGCATCAGCACAATCCCGCCGGAATTTGCCTGCCGCATCACGTTGTCCATCAAAGATTGTGTAGCAGTTCGCCAATCTAAAGAATCAGCAGACCACATGATAACTGCATAATTTTTCTTCTGTGCGTAAGCTGCCAATCCATTGTTTAAAATGCCTCCTGGCGGTCGGAACATTGATGTTTTGACCCCGGTCAATTCCTCAATTAACGATGACGTGCGATCGATCTCGCGAGCGGCACCGTCTTCGTTATACTTAATGTATTGGTGGTTCCAAGTGTGGTTGCCGATCGCGTGACCGGCCGCCGCGACTTGTTTGCCCAGTTCGGGATAAGTTTGCAGGTATCTTCCTACCCAGAAGAATGTAGCCTTAATATTGTTTTTCTTGAGAATATCTAGGATTTGTGTAGTTGTTGTCGGCCAGGGGCCGTCGTCAAATGTCAGGGCGATCGCCTTGTGCTCGGGGTCAAGTTTCGCCTGACGGATGGTTGTACCTTGAAACTGGGACGGTAGGCTTGATTGAAAACGGATTTCCTGCAATTGGCCTATAGCCTGTTCGGAAAACTCAACTCGGTGGGCGATCGCCCCTTTGATCCCATTAACATTGGCGATCGGCTTTTGTTCTTGCAACTGGGATACTGCCAATACTTGCGCCTGCATCGGTGCCGCTGGCGCAGTTGCCCGCAAGTTCATCGGCAACGTCACGCCCAGCAAAAAACTGCCTGCGGCGGCCATGAAAGCAACGATTAAATTTTTTCGCCGCCTCAACAACCGTTTCATTTTTGTCACGTCATTCTCTCCTTCACACCTTGTACAGTTAATTGTAGATTTTATGTTGATATTAAGTTAATCCAGTTAAGACGATAATCTTAAATCAGATGGCCCCTAAAAATGCTACTGCAAATAACCGATCGCAGGAAAGTCCATCAGGATCAAAAAATTTAAGACTTGTGTACAAGAAACCCCCCTCTCCCCATGAAAACGGAGGATGGTTGAAATTTCCCTCCCGGGGGACGCTGCTCAAATCCCGTTAATCACACGTTATATCCCCAGGAACTCAGGCCCGCGTCCGCCTCCCTACCTGACGCTGCAAGTTGATTTAACCGGATTTGAGACCGTGGGCGATCGCCCTCCAGCGTCCTAAAATTAACTTTTCGGGCCGATTCTCTCTTTGTACAAGCCGACAATCCGATCAATAACTTCGTCAACAGTCAGATTGTCTGTTTGAATTTCGACAGCATCGGCTGCTTGGAGCAAAGGTGCAATCTTGCGGGTGCTGTCCTTTTCGTCCCGCAGGGCGATGTCTTGCTGCAACTGTGCCAAGCTAATATTAGCCCGATCGGTATCTTGAAGTTGTAACAGCCGCCTGCGCGCTCGCTCTTGTACCGAAGCCGTCAAAAAAATCTTCAGTTCCGCATCGGGAAACACGTTAGTGCCGATATCCCGGCCTTCTGCCACAATTGAGCCTTTTTTGCCGCAGCGCCGCTGTTCCTCCACCAAAAACTCTCGCACGATTGGAATCGCCGCCATTTCTGAGACGCGGGATGTCACTTCTAAACTGCGAATTGCCTCGGTTACATCTTCGCCGTTGATCTTCAGGCTCAAAGACCCGGGATCGAGGTTGTATTCCAAATCGCTGCAACTGATTAATTCGGCGATCGCGCATTCGTCGGACATCGGCGTGTTTGTTTTCAATGCCAGCCAAGTCAGCGCCCGATACATCGCCCCAGTATCCAGATAACATAACCCCAAAGCTTTTGCAACAGAACGAGTTACCGTCGATTTGCCTGCTCCCGCCGGGCCGTCGATCGCCACAATTGGGCGGCGGTTCCTCAAAATTATATTGTCAATCAACCGAGTAGAGCCGACTCTGGCTGCTACGGCTAACAGTCCCGATGTCTCCACAACCTGCAACGGCGTCAAAGTGTCTGGATCGACGAGCTCGGCATATTCGAGCTTGATTGCGGGTTCTCCAGCGACTTCGGCGCGGGCGACAGCGAGTGCGGCCGCTGCGGTGCGGTCGCCTGAAGCAAAAATTTTTGAGGCTTGTTGCAGCGCGCGGTAGAGTACGCAGGCTTGCTGTTTTTGTTCTGTTGTTAAATACTGATTTCGAGAACTCATTGCCAGTCCTGATTCTTCGCGGGCGATCGGACAAGCAACAATCTCGACAGGCAAGTTAAAATCACAGGCTAGCTTGCGGATAATTGCTAGCTGCTGCGCGTCTTTTTGACCGAAATAAGCTTTTGTGGGCTGCACCAAGCTCAAAAGTTTGGTCACAATTGCCGCCACGCCCTGAAAATGACCGGGCCTAGATTTGCCGCACAAAACCGATGTCATCGCCAACGGCGGCACTACTTGAGTTAAGGATGAAAGCTGAATCTCTATCTGTTTTTGGGCGGTTTTCTCTGTTTCATGGCGATCGACCGCTTGGTTCCCGAACATCGACGAAGAGGAAGGAGCAAAAATGGCATCAACTCCAGCTTGTTCGCACAGCAGCCGGTCTTGCTCGAAATTCCGGGGATAATCTTGAAAATCTTCTGTCGGCCCAAATTGCAGCGGGTTGACAAAAATGCTGACCAGGGCGATCGCATTTTCTTGTCTAGCCCGCTGGATCAAGCTCAAATGTCCTGCGTGCAAAGCTCCCATTGTCGGTACCAAACCGACTGTCACATCAGGTGCAGCAGACTTTTGTGAATTTAAATAGCAGCGCAGGGCTGCAATGGTAGTAAACAGGCGCACCGATCAACTCCTGAAGGCATTCGTTTGTATTGTGCCGACACTTTTTTGCTAACAAATGCTAACAAACATATAAGTTAAGAGAATCTCTCAACAAAGGCGTGTCAACCAATGCCCGCAGAAAAATCCCGCGAGCACCATTTAGATCCCGATCCATCTTCAATCCGGTGGCTGCGGACTTAATAGTTCTAGCACCACCTAGATTTTTGACAATTTCGCCCGTCCATGACACAGTTTTTGACGTGTAAGCTTCGTTGCAGTCAATCACGAGTTGGGAATTTTCCCAAGCTTTCCACTTGAGAAAATTCTTAAATTCGTAATGACTTAGAGTCAACATTTGTCGCACCGTTTTGTTTCTCAACTTACGGCGGGACTTGGACACCATTTGAGAAGTCTCGAAGGT
The DNA here is from genome assembly GCA_036700145.1 of Microcoleus occultus BM001215366. Classification (GTDB taxonomy): domain Bacteria; phylum Cyanobacteriota; class Cyanobacteriia; order Cyanobacteriales; family Microcoleaceae; genus Microcoleus. Next base: position 10,181 of record JAUBOH010000028.1, on the reverse strand, counting down.
AGGCAGTAAGATTACATCAAAATTATCAACTAAAAACCTAGCTACTTTGTGATGCAACTCTCTGACCAAATTCTTGATTTTACAACGAAGCCTGCTGGCTGATTTCTTGAATCTTCTTTTCTGCCGACTGGGGATGAGAGAGATTTTTGATACCAATTTGTCTAACCGAAAACACAGTTTCTGGATGTACAAATTAGAATCATTCCCGAGCCAGCCATAGGAATCTTCAGAGAAAAACGTCATGAACGTGCGGACACCGGGGTCTAAGGCAACGACGCGACCTTGTTTATCAGTCTTGGTTTGTTGCACTTCTTCTGAAATAACTAGGTAGTATTCTCCGTAGGCGAGAGTGAACCTCCCATCACTGAATTTTTCAGGCAAAGATTCTGTTAGTTGACACTTACCTAGAATCGAATGATAGACACCGCAGTCTTTTATAGATGTTTTTGGCACATAAATAGATTGCTTGGTGTCTTTTCTACTCCGAAATTTGCATTTGCGGAGTTGACCATCTTTTTTGAAACCCTGCTTAGCTGCTTTGACTGTTAAACAAGCATCTTTGATGGCAATCGATTTTATCTGGAAAGGTACAGGTTTTGCCCATTCTGGCAAACTGTTGAGTATTCCTGTTTTGATTGTCATCCAATTAGCTTTTGTGCCTGGTTCTTGGAGGTATTTGATGGTCGTGTTGTAGACAAAACGACTTACTCCAAACCACTGCTTGATTAAAGCTTTTTGTTCAGGATTTAGGAATAGCCGGATCTTCCTTGATCTTCTTACTGTAACTCCGCCGGGAGTGCATTCTGCAACTAAAGACGTGAAGGATGGCGAGAAGATCGCTTGTGAGTTCGGTCTCTCGGCAGTGAACAGTTCGGTCAAGAACCACGATTTGTCCACCGTTTTGTTGAACCATGAACTCAAATAATTCAAATCCGAACCTGCTTTAGATGTCGCGACAGGCAACAACAATCGTGAGCTGTTCGCCGCGCATAAATCTGACCAGTAGGGCTTGCAGTCCTTTTCGCTTAAAATTGAGTCCTGACCCGATATCTTGGATGATTTCGGCGTCGGGGTACTGCTGTCGCAGGTCGTCAACTTGTCTAGCGAGGTCGTCTCGCTGCTTGGGTGAACTGACGCGACAGTAGCAAACAACGGTAGTTCTAGCTGCACCGCGCCCTTCGGACTCGACATCGTAGAGTCGTTGCCCTGCTTCGTTTTTGATGCTTTTGATCTTCCCTTCGTCTGCATATTTTCTTGTCTGTGTGTGGATGCAAGCCCAGAAATTCGACTGCTTTTCTGAGCGGAACGTATGCCATGTAGCCAATAGGAGCATACATTAACAAAAATAAGCAAATGCTTTACTGTGCGTCAACCTCAGTGTAACGTTCAGCGTCCAACAGTTGTTTGCTGCTTCGGTTCGATTATTTCGATTTCGACTCTCGCAACGCCGCTGCTCATCATTCCCAGCACGTTGGCTGCGCCGGCGGATAAGTCAATCAGCCGATCGCCCACGTAGGGCCCGCGGTCGTTAATGCGGACGACGACCGATCGGCCGTTGTCGAGATTTCTCACCATGACTAAGGTGCCGAAGGGCAAGTGGCGGTGGGCCGCAGTCAAAGCATTTTGGTTGAAACGCTCGCCGCTGGCGCTGAGGTTGCCGTCAAATCCCGGGCCGTACCAGGAAGCCCAGCCGCTGAGCCGCACTTGAACTGGGCCCAGGGACAGCACGGGGGGTTCTGGTTGGGGAACGCCAGCGACTTCTTCTAGGGGTGGGGCGTTGCCTAGCAGCCTGCGGAGGCGATTGGTTACTTGCAGGGCGTCTCGGCTAAAGTCGCTGGTGGTGTCGGGGAGGATGGTTTCGGCGTTGATGTTTACCAAGTCCTCGCCGTTTGCCTGGATCATGTAGCGATCACCTTTTTCCCACTTAACGGTAATGCTGTTCGGATCGATGTTGTTGCGGGCTAGCTGGTTGAGTCTTGCTGCTAAGCTGGATGCCCGCCACACTGGATCTGGTTCTTGGTTGCTTTCGTTGCTGGCGATGTTTCCGGCTTTGGGATTTTCCTGAGTCCCCGCTACTTTCAACTGACTGCTAGCACCGGCGTTGCTGCCGCCAGTTTCTCCGATTTTGGTTTTTGTTTCGGGACTTGCGTTCAGAAAGGTGATGACTGGAATGTTTCGCACGTAAACTGTCGCTGCTTGTCGCCCGCCCAAGTCGTGGGGCTGAATTTTGGCGATCGAGTCTTGGACAATTTCAGCCCTTGCTTGGTACTGTCCGACTTTTTGTGCTTCGACCCGAGTCGCGTTTAACTGCGGGGACGGTTGGGTGGCAATTACTTGCTTGTAAGCCTGAGAGTTTTGCTTCAGGGCATCTGTTGTTGCTTGTGCGTGACAAGAAGATGCCGTTCCTACCACAGGAACTAACAGGACAGCGAGTATACCACCAACAAATTTTTCCTTCATACGTCCATTTTTGTGAAGAGCCATTGCCAACCGAGATCGGAGGATTGGCCGTTTGGCGGCGGGCGTCAAGAATTTCTCGCTTAGCCTTTCGCCATTCCCCCGCGAGTCAAAGCAAAGTATCGGGGTGCGTTTTTGCTTTAATGCTTCAGCCCCAAAAAAAATTGGCGGAAACTTCCCTGATACTTGACAACTCATACTCGATTCGCAATTTGTGTTTTGTTCGCGAACTGCAACAGACTACCACAAACTTTTGCGCTTGGGGATCGCTCACAGCACGAAATTTACCAAAAATCGAGCGAATCTTCACAGATATCTGTCTCAAAAAATGATTCAATTCCAGTGCTTGCAGCCGTTTCAGCAATTCCCGAAAAATTTACAAAAATTTACAAAAAATTATTGTATTTTGTGGTCTGCCAAACGGCTAGTCTAAAAAAAACTGTTTGTCAACTGTTATGGGCATAAACTAAACATTAGAAGAAATCGATTTGGCGGACTTATGGATTATCGAGAAGCAGGTGTGGATGTTGAGGCGGGCAGAGCTTTTGTCGATCGCATCAAGAATACGGTTAAGAGCACGCACCGATCGGGTGTTTTGGGCGGATTCGGCGGATTTAGCGGGTTTTTTAGCGTCCCGCAGGGGTTAAAAGAGCCGGTGATGGTTTCGGGCACTGACGGCGTTGGGACTAAGTTGAAATTGGCCCGCGATCTCGATCGGCACGATACGGTAGGTATCGACTTGGTGGCGATGTGCGTCAACGACGTGCTGACATCCGGGGCGGAACCGCTGTTTTTTCTGGATTATTTAGCCACGGGAAAGCTAAACTCCGAACAATTAGCCGCAGTGGTTACAGGTATTGCTGACGGTTGCAAGCAAGCTGGTTGTGCTTTGTTGGGCGGGGAAACCGCAGAAATGCCCGGTTTTTATCAAGCGGGCGAGTACGATTTGGCTGGTTTTTGCGTGGGAATTGTCGAAAAGAGCAAATTGTTAGATGGTTCGCGGGTTAAAGTCGAAGATGTAGCGATCGGGCTGGCGAGTTCCGGCGTACACAGCAACGGTTTTAGTTTGGTGAGAAAAATTGCGGGCGATTTGGGTTTTGACTGGAATTCCCAACCAGAAAAGTTAGGCGACAAAAGTTTAGGAGAAGTCCTGTTAACTCCGACTACAATTTATGTCAAGCCAGTCCTCGCAGCAATTAAGAGCGGTTTGGAAATTCACGGTATGGCTCACATTACCGGCGGCGGTTTGCCGGAAAATTTGCCCCGCTGTTTGGGAGCTAATCAATCTGTCAAAATTAACCACCATAACTGGCCGAGTTTGCCAATTTTTGATTGGATTGCTGAAGCGGGCCAAGTTGCCGCAGCAGATATGTTCAATACTTTTAATATGGGGATTGGATTTGTGCTTTTGGTCGATCGCAGGGAAGTTGAACAGACCGTTAAATGGTTTGAATCTCAGGATATTGCGGCCTTTGAGATTGGCGAAGTAATTGACGGTGACGGAAAATTGGTAATGGACTTCGATTAATTTTAGTTGAATGAATTAAAAAAAATCGCCTTTTTTTTTAGGGTTAAAAGCTTGACTCTTGCCGCTGAATAGAGTACAATCTAATAATGGGAGTGGTGGCAAAAATAAAATTAATGCCACCACTCCCATTATCTAAAATATACCATCAAAAGTCCAGCAAAGTCAATAGGTAATTCTTCTTTTTAAGGCAATTTTTTAACAGGATTTGAATTGAAAATTAAAGTGTTAGTAAAAATAAATATTTGACAAGCCTGATAAATATTTGACGAGCCTGTTAATCGCGATCGTAAAATCGAGATGTTGGCAAATCCTCAAATGGTTGCTATGGGTGCCCGGCTGCGGAATCAGGCTGAAAAACTATCAGATTTGACAGAATAAAATTCCCAAGGCCAGTAAGATTCATTTATTAACGACCGCTTTAGCCTCATCTTCAAAATCAAAGACAATCCGGTTAAGCAGTGATTGCTGCTCGATCGCCCTTTCTCATCCGTCCTAAATAGATGTCAAGAGCAACAATGTCAAAACTTTCTGCGGAATGTTTCTGGTTTTGCCTAGCCTTATTCGCCAACCTCTTGCCGATCCAAAACGCAGTATTTGCAGCAGAAACAACTGTCGCGCCCGTGCAAATTCCAGATACCGAAACCGCGATCGCCCTGGACGAAGCAACTGACGCCCAAACACCATCCGCATCAGTTACCGCGCCGCCGGAAACCTCCCAAAGCCATTTAACCGCCGCCTCAAATCCCGCAGTTCAAACACCAGTCATTGCAAACACCGAATTAACACCAACATCAAAGCCCGCGGCGCTCCATTCAGTCAAAACCAGCGAGTTAAAACAATCGGAAACCTCAGCGTTTGAGCCAGATAAAAATCCCCTGACTCCAGCAGAACCCGCAGCCGCAATCGCCCGATGCCGCCTCTATGAATCAGGTGACATCAGTATCTCAACTATCCGACGTAAAGCCCACAGATTGGGCATTTCAAGCTTTGCAATCGCTGGTAGAAAGATACGGCTGCATCGCGGGATATCCAGACGGAACCTATCGCGGCAACCGAGCATTAACTCGATACGAATTTGCCGCTGGATTAAACGCTTGTTTAGACCAAGTTACCAAGCTAATTGGCTCGTCAACAGCTAACTTTGTCACCAAAGAAGACTTAGCGGTACTGCAACGTTTGCAAGAAGAATTTGCCGCCGAATTAGCTAGTTTGCGGGGTCGAGTGGATGCCTTAGAAGCCCGGACTAGCGAACTGGAAGCCAATCAGTTTTCGACAACTACTAAACTGAATGCAGAAACTATTTTTGCCGTGGGCGATACCTTCGGCGACGGTGCTGTCGGTGAAGATAAAACTAATACCAACTTCGGCTATCGAGTGCGCTTGAATTTCGATACCAGCTTTACCGGAACTGACCGATTGAGAACGCGATTGCAAGCTCGAAATAGTGCTAGGTACGATCGCACAACCGGCACTCCCATGACTCGCACCAACTTTGACGGAGATAGCGGCTCTCAAATCATTCTTGATAAACTCAGCTATCAGTTTACCACCGGCAGCACCACAGTTGAAATAGGAGCTAAAGGACTTACTTCCGATGATGTTGCTCCTTTAATCAACCCTTATTTTGATAGTGCAGCCCAAGGCGCAGTTTCTCGCTTCGGCGCATTCAACCCCGCTATCTACAACACTCCCGGAGAAACGGGAATTGCTATCAATCACCTATTGACCGACAAACTAAATTTAACTTTGAGCTATCTTGCGAATACCGCTGCTGATTCTACGGAGGGGAACGGACTTTTTAACGGTAGCTACGGGGCGATCGCTCAACTTACTTACTCGCCAAGTTCCGAGCTCGATTTAGCATTGAGTTACGTGCGAAGCTACTCCCGCAGAGATGATGTCGATCTTTCCCTCGGCACCGGTAGCAATAACGCCAATCAACCATTCAATCAAAGCGCGACAACAGGGAACCATTTTGGCCTTCAAGCAAGTTGGCGGGCTTCGCCTCGATTTGCGCTTTCAGGGTGGGCGGGATACGTAGACGCTCAGCAGTTGTCCGGCGGCGATGCACAGGCGGATATTTGGAACGGTGGAGTGACTTTTGCTTTCCCAGATTTGTTTGGTGAAGGCAATGTCGGTGGCATTATTGTGGGCATCCCGCCAAAGGTGACTCGCAACGATATTAAAGAAAACAAAGACAATGCTACTTCTCTTCACGTAGAAGCTCTGTATCGGATTCAGGTCAGCGATTTTATCAGCGTTACTCCTGGGGTTTATGTCATTACCAATACAGATCACAATAAGGACAACGGTACAACATGGGTGGGAGTTCTGCGGACGAGTTTTAATTTCTAACTCGATACGATCTATCTTGAGACTGGTGACATAATTGGGAAGTTAAGAATATTTTGTTGGTCAGGGGATTTTTCAGGAAAATGCTTGATATGAAACGTTTAAAATTAAAATCAATGCTGGTGGGGGCGATCGCGATCGCCTTTTGTTTAATTGCGATCGCCAGCTACGCCCAAGCCAACAAAACTTTAACCCTGGCGACTTCCCCAGACTACCCGCCATACGAATTTAAAGATACGGCTGTTAGCGGCAACGAAATCATCGGTTTTGACATCGATATTGCCAAATATATTACTAAAGAATTGGGCTACGATCTCAAAGTAATTGGCATGGATTTTAACGGCTTAATTCCCGCTTTGCAGGCCAAAAGAGCCGATTTGGTGATGGCTGGAATGACTCCCACAGCCGAAAGGAAAAAAAATGTAGATTTTTCTGACCTTTACTACGAAGCTCAAAATACAATTGTTGCCAATAAAGGCAGCAACCTCACCAAACCTGAAGATTTAACCGGGAAAAAAGTAGGCGTTCAACTCGGAAGTATTCAGCAGGAAGCTGTGAAAAAAATGGCAGGGGTGCAACTAGCTCCTCTGAATAAAATTCCTGATATCATTCAAGAAATTAAATCGAACCGCCTCGCGGCGGGAGTGATCGAGGATACTGTGGCGGCGGGTTATGCCGCAGCTAACCCGGACTTGGAATTTAACACAATTCCGAATACTGAAGAAAGCGGTTCGGCGATCGCCTTTAGCAAAGGTTCGAGATTAGTTCCAGAATTCAACCGCGTCCTCCAACAAATGAAAGCCAGCGGTCAAATTAAGGAACTAGCTACTAAGTGGTTTTCTCGACCGATTCCCCAAGAACCGGCTCAAGCAAATCAGCCTGCGGTAGCGTCAAAGTTCGGGTTAGATTTTGGCAAAATAGTGCCGAGTTTGCCTTATATTTTGTCCGGGATTTGGGTAACGCTAACTTTTACCTTGCTGTCGGCATTTCTCGGATTTATCTGGGGAATCGTGCTGTCTCTGTTTAAGATTTCTAGCATTAAACCGCTGTTCTGGTTTGCGACTGCTTACACCTCGATTTTTCGAGGGACGCCACTAATTTTGCAGTTGACTTTAGTTTATTTTGCAACGCCGCAGCTTACGGGCTATAATATATCTGCGCTGCAAGCTGGCGTCATTACTTTTTTCCTCAATTCTGGGGCTTATATTTCCGAAACAATCCGCGCCGGAATTCAAGCCGTAGATAAAGGTCAAAAAGAAGCCGCAGAATCCCTTGGGGTTCCCTACAAACAAATGATGGGCGATATTATCTTGCCGCAAGCGTTGAAAAATATTTTGCCTGCATTGGTGAATGAAAGTATTGCTTTGTTGAAGGATTCAGCTTTAGTTTCGGTAATTGGCGTAGAAGATTTGCTGCGCCGCGCTACAATTGTGGGAGCAGAAAAGTATATTTACTTTGAACCTTTGATATTTGTCGGCGCAATTTATTATTTGATGGTGCTTAGTTTAACTTGGGGGGCCAATGTACTCGAACGCAGACTCCAAAGTAGCAGTTAAGGTCGATCGCCTTTATAAATCTTTTGGCAATCTCAAGGTTTTGCGCGAGATCACGACTGAGATTCACAAAGGAGAAGTGATTGCCATTATCGGCCCTTCGGGGTGCGGCAAGTCTACTTTTTTGCGGTGTTTGAATTTACTGGAAATTCCGACTTCGGGACAGATATACATTGACGGACTAGATATTACTGCGCCGAAGGCAGATATTATGAAAATGCGGCAGAAAGTGGGGATGGTTTTTCAGCATTTCCACTTGTTTCCGCACATGACGGTGCTGCAAAATGTGACCTATGCACCGATAAAGGTGAAGCATATTGAATCGGATGAAGCGCGCCTGAAGGGTTTAGAATTGCTGGAAAAAGTCGGTTTGTCCGATAAGGCGGAGGTTTATCCTTCTAAGCTTTCGGGGGGACAGAAACAGCGCGTAGCCATCGCCCGCTGTTTGGCTATGGAACCGGAAATTTTGTTGATGGATGAACCGACTTCTGCACTCGATCCGGAAATGGTGAAAGAAGTGTTAGATGTGATGAAAGCTTTGACGAAAACGGGGATTACAATGGCGATTGTGACTCACGAAATGGGTTTTGCGCGGGAAGTCGCCCACCGGATTTTGTTTCTGGATGGCGGAAAGGTGGCGGAAGATGTGCCGCCACAGGAGTTTTTTAGCAACCCGAAGTGCGATCGGGCCAAGCAATTTCTGGAAAAGATGCTTTAATTCAAATTAACCTATTTTTAGTGTACTTTCCCGCAGTCCGATCGACTCGCCAGCGCTTCATTCCGGCAGGGGTTTAAACAAGAGCCTCACAGCTAAAGTCGGTTAAAACCGACTGCAAAAATTGAGGGAAATCGCCGTCAATCTTAGTCCTCTTTGAGAGGACTTTGGCTATGAGACAGGGGTTTTTAACCCCTGTCGGACTCTCCCAATTGCGGGCGGGCTGATTCTCCCATCGACCCGCGAGTGGTAGGGTGCGTCAGTTGTGAGCCTGTTTAAATTAAGCTGAAATCCGCAGCACTGATTCTGCTAGCAGAAACTCCGTTTAAAGCAGCTATAATTTCTCCTGTTTTCACAAGCTGAATTAAAGTGGCACCGCTGGTTTCATTAACATTTAATTGCACGAATGTCAAGCCCGGAGCTAGCATCAGCAAATCTTTTCCATCCTCAAAATCGGCAATAATATCGATCCCGGAATTGGTAGAGAGTAAAAAGCGATCGATCCCAGCACCGCCAATTAAACAATCATCCCCCAAACCGCCAATCAAAGTATCATTTCCTTTGCCTCCCAAAACAGTATCATTTCCCTCGCAACCATCGATCGAATCGTTGCCAAATCCGCCACTCAGACAATCATTGCCCGCACCTCCGCAGATGATATCATTGCCATAATTGCCGTAGAGAGAATCCTCGCCTTCGCTACCGAAGATTGTATCATTTCCCTTGCCTCCAAAGGCGCGATCGCTGCCTTTGCCGCCGTCGATAAAATCAGCACCTTCGCCGCCCAAAATTAAGTCGTTGTCTTCTTTACCATTTATTGAATCATTTCCGCGATTTCCGAAGATGATATCTTCGCCTTCACCGCCAACAATGATGTCATTGCCTTTGCCGCCAAAAAGGATATCATCTCCCTTGTGGCCGTCAATAAAATCATTGCCTCGGTTGCCGTAAAGGATGTCGTTTCCTTCACCGCCGTAGATGTTATCATCGCCTAAATCCGCATCAAAAATATTCTGATTTGGACTGCCGTAAAAAGCATCATTTTCCGCAGTGCCCAACTGAATTTCACCGCTACCATTGCCGTTGATAATATTGTTAGCTTGGTTTTGGCGATCGACTTTTGGATACTCAATAGTATTGCAAATGCAATCAGTATCACTTCCTGGTGTAACAACGGGTACTGATGGTGTTGGCGTGGAAGCCGGTGTTGGCGTCGGCGTTTCCGATGGTGTTGGCGTGGAAGCCGGAGTTGGCGTCGGCGTCGGCGTAGGTGTCGGAGTTTCCGCAGGCGTTGGCGTTGGCGTCGGCGTCGGGGTTGGCGTCTGTAGGGGCGGTGCCCCCGTGCCCGCCCCCGCTGGAGTTGGCGTAGCTGCAGAGGTTGGCGTCGGAGTCGGCGTCGGCGTCGGAGTTGGCGTCGGCGTCGGCGTCGGAGTTGGCGTCGGAGTCGGCGTCGGAGTTGGCGTCGGAGTCGGCGTCGGAGTCGGCGTCGGCGTCGGAGTAGGCGTCGGCGTCGGCGTCGGAGTAGGCGTCGGCGTCGGCGTCGGAGTCGGCGTCGGCGTTGGAGAGATCGGAAGAG
>JAUBOH010000027.1:13579-29992 GCA_036700145.1 Microcoleus occultus BM001215366 | reverse complement strand
TTTTAGCTAAGTCTAGATCCCCCTAAATCCCCCTTAAGAAGGGGGACTTTGAAAATACTCCTGTCCCCCCCTTCTTAAGGGGGGCGCCAGGGCGATCTGGGGCTTAATTGTCAAACAGCATTCTGTGACTGCGTTTGACCTTAAGTTGACACCAATGGACAATGCCGTGTCCCTACCGGTTATCTGTACTCAACTGAAAACTACTATATAGCAATCCTAAGTGATTCATGAGGATTTGTAGGGGTAGTGCCTTTCTTTGCCTACCCCAAAATCTAAGGGCAACCACGGGGCAAGCGAGCCCCTACAAGAATTATGCAAATGATTTATGATCGCTATAGTAGCCCAAAATTCTCGTACTATTACCGATATTGCAACTCAACTCTGTTTGAATTTACAACATTTTGCTGGGAAATAGCAAGGGGCAAAGTAAAAGGGCGCCGAGGAATCTGGACTGAAGTCTTGAATACGAACCTAGGATAATTACGCTAAATTAAGCGGTTTGTAGTGAGGACTTCAGTCCTCTCTCTAGTATCAAGAAAGACTTGCATTTTTGACTGCGAAGCTAATTATCAACTTAATTACGGTTGTCTAACCAGACGTGATTTAACTGAGTTGAGTAGATCAAGTTTTCTGCTGTTTCGGCAGCACAACTGTAAACACGCTGCCTTGACCGACATTGCTGCTAATAGCAATCTCGCCGTTAAAAGGTTTTAAAAGTTCAATACAAGTATAAAGTCCGAGACCTGTTCCGGTCGGTTCGCCTTCGGTTTTTTCCTCGCCTTTAGGCGGTTTTGATGTGTAAAAAGGGTCAAAAAGTTTTGATAAATCTTCTGGTGCTATGCCGCATCCGGTATCTGCAATATCCATGTAGATGTTCGAGTCGTCTTGCCGAGTCACGATAGTTAATTCCCTGGTTTTTCTTTCCCACATCGCATCCATTGCATTATTGATTAAGTTATAAAATACTTGAGAAATATAGGAATAAATCAAGGGAAGGCTGGCAATTTCTTCGTCATAAAAATATTTCTTTCTGATTTTATTTTTAAAATACATATTGCCTTCCAATAGCTGAATTTCTCGCTGAACTAAATCATTGATACTCACAGCCTGCAAATCTTGCTTTTGCTCTTTTCGGCTTTTCATCATCAGAGTATCCATGATCTGATTGATTTTTGTGACCGCTTGAAAAATATATTTGGTATAATTAAACAGAGAGTCTTCTTGAATTTTTGTGGCTTTTGTTTCAATCAAATCGACGCTAGTCTGGATTACTTGCAGCGGACTTTTGAGGTTGTGAACCATTCCCTGGGTCAAACGTCCGATGATGGCTGTTTTTTCCTGGTCGATTAATTGCTTGGTTTTTTGTTCGACAAGTCTTTCTAGGTTTTGGTTGAGGTGGGCGAGTTCGAGGTTTTTTTCTTCGAGTTTTTTTTGCAAGCTGCGGATTGTCAGGTGAGTTTCAATGCGGCTGAGCACTTCTTCGTGCTGGAATGGCTTTGTGATGTAGTCAACGGCTCCTGTCTGAAAGCCTTTTACTTTGTCAAGCGTCTCGGAAAGGGCGCTCATGAATATGATGGGAATGTCTCGTGTTGACTCGTCTGCTTTCAAACGCAGGCAAGTTTCAAAACCGTCGATTCCTGGCATCATTATATCCAAAAGAATCAAGTCTGGATGGATGTATTCAATTTGCTCGATCGCACTTTCGCCGTCTAAAGCCACTAATACTTTAAACCCATAGTTCCTTAGCAACTCGAAAAGTACGTCAAGATTGGTTTGGTTGTCATCGACAATGAGTATGATGCTTCTTTCGGAATTCTTATCGTTCATATTCAAGGAAAAAATTAAAATTCTTGAGTTTTGAGTTGTGACCTTAAATCAGGTTTAAGTGATTTTCTGCGGCTCTCGAAATCCGGTTGCTTCGTAGATGCCTTTATTTTGCGATCGCTCTTTTATGTTACGGGCGGGCAGGATGCCCACCCCACAAGAAATTCAGTCTCTGTGGAACAGGCATCTTGCCTGTTGCTGAGAATGATGGAAGATGTGAGATGTAACTGATTTGGAGTTGTCGGTTAGCTACCGTCAATTTTAGGACAAATGTTGCTTCAAAAAATCTCGAATTTGCTTGAGCTGAAATCCTTTAGTAAGTTGGCGCAGGTGATGAACGAAAGGCCCTAATGTCGGGTCAGAATGTTCGAGTTTAGCAGTTTCCTCCAGAATAGCTTCAATATCGCCCATTGCAGCCGATCTTAACAATGCCAAGACTGACTCAGAGTCAGGAGAGAGCATCGCCCTGTCAGCAGCAACAACCTCAGATGATGCTTTGGGAGTTTGAGGTTTCCGCTTTTTGGTTTCCGATCCTTCTTCGTAAACCCATTCTAGTCCCAAGTGCAGGCGCAATAATTCTAAAAGCTCGTTAGTTTGAATCGGCTTGGTGAGAAAATTATCGCAACCTGCAAGTACGCTCTCTTGCCTGGTAGTCTCGTAAACACTAGCGGACAAAGCAAGGATAACCGCATCTTTTAATTCCGGCAACTGTCGCAGCCGCCTGGTAGCTTCCCAACCGTCCATTACGGGCATCAGCAAGTCCATTAAAATTAGATCCGGTAGAAATTCCTGTGCTTTGTGCAAGCAGTCTTTGCCGTCTGTGGCTTGGGCAATTTCAAAGCCCAAACGAGAAAGCATCCTTTGCAGGATGGCGCGATTTACTTCGTGATCGTCCACGATTAGCACTTTGCGCTGGTGGCCGCTAAAACCGACAAGCCGGCGTTTTTCTTGGGTGGAGGGGAGTTGATCGCACTCTTGCACTGCGGGCAAGTCTAAATCTAACCAAAATATGCTGCCTTTGCCGGAGGTACTTTGGACGCGAATTTGGCTGCCCATCATTTTGACTAATTTTTGGCTGATGGAAAGTCCCAGTCCGGTACCTTCGACGAAATTGTTACGATCGCCCACTTGATGAAAAGGCAAAAATATTTCTTCTAATTTATTCTGAGGAATGCCAATGCCGGTATCTTCGATTTGAAAGCGAATTTTAGCGGTTGGGGCGCGATCACAAATATTTCCTGCCCGTTTAGCTTCGCGCGGTTCTTTTGTTCCCTCTGGCGCGTCTAAATTCGCATTCAAATTGATTGTTTTAGTAGCAATTTCTGCTGTCAGACTCGAATTTGCGGTGCTTGTTTGAAGAAAATTTTCTGCATAACCGACTTTGAATGTCACGCCGCCATTGTTAGTAAATTTAACCGCATTACTGAGCAAATTAATTAAAACTTGGCGCAACCTTTTTTCGTCAGCCAAAACCCAATCCGGCAGCGCTGACACCTGCTGGTAATTAAAGGCAATTCCTTTTTGATCCGATCGCATTTGGAACAAATCAACAATACTTTTAACAAAGCTGGGAAAATGCAGGTTTCCCGGTGACAGATCCATTTTACTAGCTTCGATTTTCGCGAGGTCTAAAACGTCATTAATTAGCGTCAGTAGGTGGTTGCCGCACTGGTGAACGCTATTCAGACTTTCCTGCTGTTCGGCGGTTAAATTTTTATCCGGTTTTAGCAGTTGAATGTATCCTAAAATCCCGTTCAAAGGCGTCCGCAATTCGTGGCTCATGTTGGCGAGAAAGTCGCTTTTAGCGCGGTTGGCGGATTCGGCGGCTTCCTTAGCTAACTTCAGGGCGGCTTCTGCAAGTTTGCGATCGGCAATTTCGGTTTGTGCTTGTTCAAACAGCGTCGATTGCTGAATCGCGATCGCCAACTGCACCCCCAATTGTTTCAGGCACTCTGCCTCCAATTTCTGCCAGGGACGCGGGCCCGTGCAGTGGTGGGCAATTAACAGCCCCCACAAGCTTTCGCCTTGCAAAATCGGCACTACCAGACTCGCTTTCACCTGGAGCCGAGTCAACAGATTCAAGTAACAGTCGGCGATGCCGGCCTTGTAAACATCTTCTGTGGCTCTAATTCTGCCGTCTTGGTAAAGAGGAACGTAGGCTTCCCCAAAACAAGGGTCGTAAATTTCCATTCCTAGAATTGAGTAGGAACTTTCGGCAACCGACTCGACAGCGATAAACCCGCTCCAATCCGGCTTGAATTGGTAAATAACAGTGCGGTCTACTTGCAAAAATTGCCGCACTTCTTCTACAGCTTTGGTAAGAATTTCTTCTAAATTGAGAGAAGATCGAATGCGTTCCATCATGGCAAATGCCAACTGTTCCCGCTTTAATTGTTGGCGCAAAATTGCTTCGGATTCTTTGCGTTTGGTGATGTCGGTAATCACTGCTATTAATCCGATTGAGTTGCCATTTATATCTTTAATGCTGTCGGCTCGCACCAGAGCAGTAACAGCTTCATCTCTCTTATTTCTGAGCGCAACTTCGCCGCACCAAGAGCGACCTTTGCGAATGTTTTTATAGATTTGTTTGTAACTTTTAGGTCGGACGTAAAGGGCGGCGCTATCGCTCTTATCGTTGAGTTCTTCCACTGTGTAGCCGTAACGCTGAATGAAGGCTTGATTGTGGTAAATAGACTGCCCTTTCAAGTCGGCGATCGCGATCGCGTCGCTGGTACTTTCGACGGCTTGAGTGACCCGCCACAAAGCTAATTCTGCTGCTTTGCGATCGCTGATATCGGTCATCGAACCGACCATCCGCAGGGGGTTTCCGGCTTCGTCCCAGACTGCTTGAGCGCGGGCGAGCACCCACTTGTAACTGCCGTCTTTGCACTGCAAGCGGTATTCGGCGGCGTAATTGGGGGTTTGGCGATCGAGATAATCTTGGATCGCTGCTTGCACTCGATCGCGATCGTCTGGATGGATGCGATCGATCCATTCGCTGTTGTTGCTGTCGATTTCGCCCTCTGCGTAACCGATAATTTCTTGCCAGCGGGCCGATCGAAAAGCTTCATTTGTTTGAAGATTCAGATCCCAAATTCCGTCTTGATTGCCTTTGAGAACTAACTGCCAGCGTTCTTCGCTTTTTCGCAATTCTTCTTCGGCTTGTTTGCGCTGAATGTGAGAACCCAACTGAGTCGCTACCGCCTTGACTAATTCTACGATCCGCGGTTCCATAATCGAGCGTTCGCGCTTGCAGAATAATAAAACTGCCAGCACTTGTCCGCTAGCGCGAATCGGCACGCCGAAACAAGCTTTCAATCCGACTGCTTTCCCCATTTGCGATCGGGCAAAAACCGAATTTTGGACTACAGAAATATCTTCAATCCATTCTACCTTTTGGGTTGACCAAATCCGTCCGGGCACTCCCAATCCGAGAGCGAATCTAATTTTTTTACTTTCGCGGCCGAACTTATCTAAATCGCGATCGCTAGCATACCAAGTTTCGCTGTGTTCCAAAAAATTACCGTTAGCAGCCGGTATCCAAGCTTCCGCAAAATCCCAGCCGATCACATTGCACAGCAACCGCAAAATATCCGCGATCGCGCTCTCAAAATCTACGCACTCGCTAATTGCTTGAGTCGCCGCCAGCAACAGCTTAATTTCATCTTCTGCTTGCTTGCTTTCTGTAATATCAGTTCCCGTACCGAGAATTTGTTTTAACTTGCCGTCTACTGTTTTAGCAAATACCGTATCTCGGCTGACAATCCAGCGCCAAGAACCATCCTTGTGCCGCATTCGGTATTCAATTTCAAATATCTCACCTTCGCAACCAGTTTCAACTTGCTGCAAATAATCCGGCCTTTTGCTTAAATCTTCCGAGTGCATTAAAGTTGCCAGCATCTGCGCCCCCATTGCCTGAAGCTCTTCTGTTGTATAGCCAAGAATATGAGTTAGGGAAGCATTAGCATAGACATTTTTTTGTTCAATCAAGTCATAAACATACAAAATATTCGGACTTGCCTCAGCAATTTGTTGAGTGAACCGCTCGCTTTCTCGCAGTGCTGCGGCTGTTTCTTTTCTTTCGGAAATATCGCGAACTACGCAAATCATTTCCCCGTCTGGCAGCATTGTCAGCGAGACATCTAGAGGAATTTTTGAGCCGTCGCGACGGCATCCTACGGCTTCGGTGCTGTAACAACCTTTCTGCACTAAAGCCGGTAGAACTTCTTGCTCGAACCTTTGCAGTTCTGCACCCTCGTAGAATACTTTCCAACTTTTGCCTAAGAGTTCTTCGAGAGAGTCGTAACCGTAGATTTTTAGTCGGGCTGCGTTGCAATAAATCAACTCTCCGCCGGCATCGAGTATGGCGATACCTTCGGAAGCTTGGGCCATTGCTACTGCTTGCCTGTGGAGTTCTGACTCGGATCGTTTGCGTTGAGTGATGTCGCGGACGATCGCGATAATTTCGTCTTCCGTGCAGAATACAATTCTCGCTTCAAAATCGCACACTTGACCATTGATAGACTGTTGATATTCTATGATTTCAATTTCGCCATTATCAATAGCTTGTTTGTTGTATGACAATATTTTTTCTGCAAAAGCTGCCGGTAAGATGTCTTGGGCTTTTTGGCCGATAAATATGTTGTTTTTCGGTACGATGGTGCGGAAGTCTTTTGCGGGTTTGAAGTCTACAAAAGTGCCGTCTCCCCGGCAGCGAAACATCATGTCCGGTATCGCATTTAAAAGAGCGCGATTAGTGGCTTCGCTTTGGCGCAATTCTGCTTCTGCTTGTTTGGTAAATGTCACGTCGCGGGCAACTGCATAAACTAAACCTTCTTCCGCAAATGGCGATGCCGTCCACGACAGCCATTTATAACTGCCGTCTTTGCAAAGATAGCGGTTCTCCACGTTAACGATAGACGTCCCACTTTTGAGTGTTTCTAATTGGATTAAAACCGCTTCTCGGTGTTCTGGATGCACCAACTCTATAAAAGGTTGGGCTAACATTTCATCGCTGCTGTAACCCAATACAGTAGACCAAGCGGGGTTTAAGCGTTTGAAATAGCCGTCAAAACCTGCAATGCAAAGCAAATCTAGCGAGATCGTAAAAAAGCGATCGCGCTCTTGCTGGGTTTGTTTTAATTCGGTAACATCCATCACCAAACCGTCCCAAATTAGATCGCCGTTGGCTTGTTTTTCCGGTCTCGACGCGCCTTGAAGCCACTTCACTCGCTCTCCCACAACTTGCCGCCACTGGTGTTGCCAAGCTTGCTGAGTCGCCGCTGAAGTGGCGATCGATCGCTGCAAGTCTGGGATGTCGTCTGGGTGAACTGTTGCAAAAGCCAAAGCGGCATTTTCTTCTATTTCTTCTGGCTTTAAATTGTAGAGCTGCCAACTGCCAGAAGAAACGTAAGTAAAAGATGTTTTACCATCTACACAAAGCCGATATTGATAAATCATTCCCGGCACGTTGGCGGTCATTTTTATAAATCGAGCTTCGCTTTCCTGCAACGCTATTTGCTGGCGCTTGTACTCGGTCACATCTCGCATTGTTCCGACCAACATTTTAGTGCCGTCGGCTTTTTTGAAGACGGTTTTT
Source organism: Microcoleus occultus BM001215366 (assembly GCA_036700145.1). Taxonomy (GTDB): domain Bacteria; phylum Cyanobacteriota; class Cyanobacteriia; order Cyanobacteriales; family Microcoleaceae; genus Microcoleus. The sequence goes on along the minus strand of JAUBOH010000027.1, from coordinate 22,569 downwards.
TTAGTAGATATAATGCGTTCTTGGCCCGCCCCCATTGTAAAAGTTTCTTCCGTTGGCTCGGGAATGCTTCTTTGCAATACTTGCTCGTCTTGTCCCAAAAAAAAATCGGCTTGTGCTGGGGGAAAAAAATCGTATCCCGACTTCCCTATCAGTTCCGATCGCCCTTTTCCCATCAACTCGCAAAAAGCGTCGTTTAATACGACCCACCTGTGCTGCTCGTCTTTGACAAAAATTGGGTCGGGAGTAGCATTAATCGTGTGATTTAAAAATTCTTCTGATGCTTTTAAGTCAGCTTCGTAGCGGTAGCGATCGCTCACGTCCAAAACTACTTTAATCATCCGGTCGATCGAGCCGTCCCGACCGCGAATACAACGCAGAGAAACTCGAGTATAAACTATTTTTCCGTCTTTTCTGCGCCATCTTTTGTCTAAAACATAGCCTTCGCTCTCCCCAGCCAAAATTTTATTTAACTGCTCTAAACTGGCCGGCGAGTCTTCAGGAAAACCCCACCGATCCCAATTTCCCTGCAAAATTTCTTGGCGCTCGTATAAGAGCAAATCGCACAAAGCATCGTTAACTTCCAACCACTGGCATTTTTCCGGTTCTGATGGGGAAGTTGGAGGAGCAATAATCGCAATTCCGACGAGGGAATTCTCGACTACCGAGCGATATTTTTCTTCGCTTTTTTGCAAAGCTTCTTGGTTGTGCTGCCGCTCGACTGCGTAGCGGAGCGATCGCATTAATACTTCGCTGTCGATGTTTCGCTTGACTAGATAATCCTGAGCTCCTGCTTGGATTGACTGCACGGCTAGTTCTTCATCGTTCCGGGCCGTCAGTACCACGATCGGAGTATTTAGGCTGTATTCTTGGATTTTGACAATTGTACTTAAGTCTTGGCTATCTGGCAGCGAAAGGTCTAGTAAAATCACATCAAAATGTTCGCTGACCAAAAGTTGCTGCGCTTTGCTGAGACGGTCTGTACAGTTTACTGACAGCCTTTGGGGCAAAGATAAGCTGACATTTGTTTCTAATAATAATTCTTCGATCAGATCGGCTTCGGCTTGATTGTCTTCCACCAGGAGAACTTTAAAGCCGTTTCGCTTTGCGGTTGCGCTCAGAACTGATATCATACACCTTGTTTTTTGTCATAAGGCAGTCGAGATAACTATTATAGCATATAAATAATTGAATGCCAAGAAATAGCTGTGGCCAAAATTAAACAATATCGGGTTCAACAACTACAATGCTCTACATCGACTGTGTTTTTGCTCTAAGTAGGTCAACCCAATCAGAGGTAAAACTTTTACGGTTTTGAGAAGCTCGGTTGCTTGAGAAAACAAAGCTGCTTGGTGTTCGGTTTTGTGGGCGATCGCGGCGATCGAATCGCTTCACCGTCAACAGTCAACACAATTTGAGCGGTATCCCCGCACCGCTGCGCGATCGGCGCCAAAAAATCCGTGGAAATTATGTCCGACATTGACATTTATACCATTTTTTTTATGATAGCTTACCTAAACTCCCCGCTGCCATTTCTTTACTTTTTGCAATTAAATAAATCTTCCCCAGGGCTCTTGCCATTTAGCAAAAAAGTTATAAGATAGAAATAGAGGCAATTAAAAACTAGGCCGGATACAGACGCGAAAAAAATCGGAAATTTTGGGCAACAAAACTACATTTAAAAATTGACACTCCTTTGTTTACTGTCCTTTGATAGAACTAATCTGAATGTGAGAGGAAAAAAGCAATGCTCGAAAAATTAGAAATTCCCGAAAAACAAGTTTTAATCCCCAAAGAAAAAGCCTTAGTGTTGTGGTTTGATGAAGTCGGCATCGCCGACATCCCATTAGTAGGCGGAAAAAATGCTTCTTTGGGGGAAATGATTCAACAGTTAACTTCCAAAGGAGTCAGCGTCCCCAACGGATTTGCAACTACAGCATACGCTTACCGCTGCTTCATCGAGTCGGCGGGTTTAGAAGCTAAATTGCGCGAAATTTTTGCGGATTTAGACGTAGAAGATGTGCAGAACCTGCGACAAAAAGGCAAGCAAGCGCGGGCATTGATTCTGGAGACACCGTTTCCGCGAGACTTGCAAGTGGCGATCGCCCATGCTTACGATCGATTGTGCGATCGCTACGGCGACAGTACCGACGTAGCAGTGCGTTCCTCCGCCACCGCCGAAGACTTACCAGACGCCAGTTTCGCCGGACAGCAAGAAACCTACCTCAACGTTCACGGCTGCACCGGCGTGCTCGAATGCTGCCACAAATGCTTCGCTTCCACATTCACCGATCGGGCAATTTCCTACCGCCAACTCCGAGGTTTCGACCACTTTGAAGTCGCCTTATCTGTCGGCGTGCAGAAAATGGTGCGATCGGACTTAGCATCCTCCGGCGTCATGTTCAGCATCGACACCGAAACCGGTTTCAAAAATGCCGCCCTAATCACCGCCGCCTACGGATTAGGAGAAAACATCGTTCAAGGCGCAGTCAACCCCGACGAATACCTAGTTTTCAAGCCCACATTAAAACAAGGTTTTCGTCCAATTCTCGACAAACGCCTCGGCACGAAACAAATTAAAATGGTGTACGATGTTGGCGGTTCCAAATACACCAAAAACGTCTCAGTAACGGCAAAAGAACGGGAAAAATTTGCCCTTAACGATGACGAAATTCTGCACTTAGCAGAGTGGGCTGTATTGATTGAAGAACACTACTCCCAAGTGCGCGGAACATACACGCCGATGGACATTGAGTGGGCAAAAGACGGCAATACCGGCGAATTGTTCGTCGTCCAAGCGCGGCCGGAAACAGTACAATCCCAAAAATCTGCTACAGTTTTGCGAAACTACAAATTGCAGGGTTCCAGTGCAGTTTTGGCAAAAGGACGCGCCGTTGGCGAAGCGATCGGACAAGGTAAAGCCCGCGTCATTTTAGACGTTAGCGAAATTGCCGAATTTGAAGCAGGGGAAGTTTTAGTTACCAACAAAACTGACCCGGATTGGGAACCGATCATGAAAAAAGCCAGCGCAATTGTCACCAATTCCGGCGGCCGCACTTGTCACGCAGCGATCATTGCGCGGGAAATGGGAATTCCGGCAATTGTCGGCACTGGCGATGCTACAAAAGTCTTGCAAAACAATCAAGAAATCACTGTTTCTTGTGCCGAAGGAGAGGAAGGCAAAGTTTATTCCGGTTTAGTGCCGTTTGAAGTACAAGAAAGTGCGATCGACAATTTGCCCCGCACCCGCACTCAAATCTTAATGAATGTCGGCAACCCAGAAGAAGCTTTTGGTTTGTCAGCAATTCCTTGCGACGGCGTAGGGTTAGCGCGCCTCGAATTCATCATCGCCAACCACATCAAAGCGCACCCGATGGCACTGATTCACTTTGACGAGTTGGCCGACGAATCCGTGAAGCGCCAAATTGCCAAACTCACAGCACTTTACGAACACAAACCCGATTTCTTTACCGACAAATTAGTCCACGGAATTGCCACCATCGCCGCCGCATTTTATCCCAATCCAGTCATCGTGCGGATGAGCGATTTTAAGAGCAACGAATATGCTAATCTTTTGGGAGGGCGACAGTTTGAACCCAAGGAAGAAAACCCGATGATTGGGTGGCGCGGCGCTTCTCGCTATTATGACCCGAATTACCGCGAAGCTTACGCTTTGGAATGTCTTGCATTGAAGCGAGTTCGCGACGAAATGGGCTTGACAAATGTGATTCCGATGGTGCCGTTTTGTCGTACTCCGGATGAAGGGCGCAAAGTGTTGGCCGAGATGGCAAAACACGGTTTAGTTAAGGGCGAAAATGGCTTGCAAGTTTATGTGATGTGCGAATTGCCCAGTAATGTCATATTTGCTGACGAATTCGCGCAAGTTTTTGACGGATTCTCGATCGGCTCTAACGACTTAACTCAGCTAACATTAGGATTAGACCGGGATTCTGCTTTAGTCGCGCACATCTTTGACGAACGGAATGAAGCTGTGAAGCGGATGGTGGAAATTGCCATTAAAGCGGCCAAGAAGTTCGATCGCAAGATTGGGATTTGCGGTCAAGCGCCCAGCGATTATCCTGAGTTTGCTCGCTTCTTGGTTGAGTTGGGAATTGATTCGATTAGTTTGAATCCTGATTCGGTTTTGAAGACTTTGTTGGATGTGGCTAAGGTTGAGGGTGCGGGTTCGATGATGGATTTAGCGACGGATGTTGCTCAGGTTTAACTCTTTTGGTTTGTAGTGGGGACTTTAGTCCTCAGATATTTATGAGGACTAAAGTCCTCACTACAAACCTCTCCAGAAATCCCCTGATTGGCGTCAACAGCACCCGCCACCAGCAAACGCTTAACGCGCGGGCGGCATAGTTTGAGACTTGTCCGGGAACTTTCCTGATTTAAAACCGTCGGTTCGGGGATGATTTTCTGTTGCCGATCGTCTAAATTAAACCAAATATTCCCCGCACAAGCTCTGAAAATGTGTTAACAGCTCTCCTGATTATTTTCATAGGTTTAGCCCCGTCGCTGCTGTCTTTGTGGGTGATGCGCCAGGCCCGCGGCCAAGCCCGCGATCGAATTGCAGCGGCCAGGCTGGCGGTAGCAAATAGACCGCTGCGAACTCAACTAGCAACTGCCGATCGCACTTACATCGAAGGCCTCGGTTATCCGATCGGCGATATTACTTGCGAGTATAACGCCCGCTCTAATTACATTCGCTGCGCTGTCAATCCTGCTGGGCCCTGTCTTGATTGTCGGTACTACCAAGCCAGAACTCTTGACGTTCGCGGTGAAAAGATATAGCTTGTATTGGGGCTGGTATGTACGCATATTTGCTGATGTAGTAATCCATGAGTTAATATGTACTTTAAGTGTGAGGATTGTTGTTGGAGCTTGTTCAGGATCGGCCGCGCCAAAACTCAGCAATTAAAACCTAATCGAGCAGTATTGCTGAGTTACAGTTGCCATAACTGGCAGATTGCGATCGGTGTTTTTCTAATTTAGGACTTGCGCTCAGAAACCAGGTTTAGGCGATAAATCTTGGTTGGGCGGCGAGAAATCTAGGAACAAATCGGGTTTCTAGTCTCCGGGCGTCACTCCTGCGGTTAAAAAAATTAGCGAATAAAAATCGCAAGTTGCTGACAGGCTCTCTCTGCAAGTTGATTTCTCCAAAACATCATGAAAAATTCTGTACGAACAATTCTCCTTCTTCATTTACCTTAAACAGAAACCCGCTCGCAGACTCGCTTGTTAGACTCGCTTGTTGACTGTTTCACAAGTGGATTGTGGGCGACACTAATTTGTTGAGTGCGATCGCAGCTTTCGCAGCCTCAAACCTAGATTGTTGTCTCCAAACTGCAAGTCATTAATTTTTAAGACGCCTCGTCGATACAGGGTATGCCGATTTCAATTGAATGATACAAGAGGGTACTGCCGGCCTAATTATGTGACAGCCAGCAGTCCCTAGCAATCGCCTCCCTAATTAATGTCTGGTTGCCCCGAGCGAACAGGGCTTGGGCACCCAAACCAAAAAAACAGGGTTTTTTACCGGGAGCGAGGGGTGAAACGAAGTTTTTGCATCCATCAAACCCGGTTTATTCGTCCATAACTGGTGAAATTTCTCTGCAAATAAAGTGCATTAGACGAACGACAGAAAACCTCATCAAGTAATTTTTTGATAATTCCTGTTATTGTCTACTGCAGGATGTAAGATATCTGCGTGTAACAAATACACTTTCCAACTGAAATCCGAAGGCAAAATATCACCCGATAGATAGATTATTGGGATTTAAACTCCCAAGCCTCAGCCCTCGCACCGGCGATATTTGCAATGCTATCAAATAGCAAGATAGCACAGTTTTGTGCTGAATAAAATTCGCCTGTTGCTCTTTCTAGCACTCAAGCAGCAGAGCCTCTAACTCTGCAATTAAACCTTTTCTTCTGGTGATAAGTATCATCTTGAAGTGGGTATATTATATACAATCCGTGAGGTCATTCTACCATGCAAAGCATCTGCAACCAACCAATTTTCGTAAACCAAAAAGCAAGTAATTCCACCGCCAGCAATGCTTGCGAAAACTCCCGAACAACAGCAACTTATCCTCATGAAAAAGAAATAAAACAAGTAAAAGCTGTTGAGTGTTTCCTGTCCCAAAAACCCGGTGAAGGCGCCCTATTCGGGCAGCCCCAGACAGAATTTTTGCTCTTCACCGAGTCGATCGCAGCCCGGAGTCTAAAAAATATACTGTTCCTCGATGCCAGAGTAGAGAACTGGGACAGCTTGGCAAGAGGAGCAACAGCCGGTACAGAGGTATTTGTACTCGACAGGGCGCGGGATGGAGTCGAGCAAATTACCCGAATTTTGGTTAATTGCAGCGATTTAGACAGCCTTCAAATAGTTTCTCACGGTCGAGAAGCCCGAGTGCAACTCGGGTCGATCGAACTTAGCAGCGACAACTTAGAAACCTACAGCCATTTGTTGCAGCAGTGGGGAAAAGCCCTCAGCGAGAGAGGAGATATCTTGTTATTCGGGTGCAGCGTCGCAGCGGGGGAAAGCGGCGCGGCCTTCGTGCGGCGGCTGAGCTTGATTGCCGGTGCAGATATTGCAGCTTCCGACAACTTGACGGGGAGTGCGGCACTCGGCGGCGACTGGGAATTAAAATTTGCGACAGGGGAAATAAAGGCGAGTATCGCCATTGAACCAGAAGTGCTCGAAGCCTACACTTACACGCTCGGCACATTAGTTAACGAAACTTTCAAGAACTCCACAGTTAGAGGGCCTTGGATTTACGGGGGAAACGGCGGGGCGCTGTTCGATCCGGCCAACGGGGTTCCTGCGGCAAATCAACCTATCCCCGGCATTACCGGAGGCACAGTCTCCGGCGTGCTTCCGGCGGTGGGCGGGGATACTCCGGGCAATGGCGCTCTGCGATTAACTCCTGCTGCAAACGTTCGGGAAGCCTTCGTCATCTACAACAACCCTATTTCTTCAACCGACGGTCTCAGAGTCCAGTTTGATTTTTTTTCCTACGGCTCAAACCAGCAATCTGCTGCTCCGGGCTCTTCGATTGACCCTCAGCCCGGGGACGGTCTGGGTTTCTTCTTCATTGACGGCACCGTCAGCCCAACCAGGACAGGGGGTTTTGGCGGTTCTCTGGGCTACGCTCAACGAACGGGTGTACCCGGCCTTGATGGAGGTTATTTAGGCATTGGACTTGACGAGTACGGCAATTTTTCAACATCCACAGAAGGGCGATCGGGCCCCGATCCGCGTCCGATTCCCGGCTCCTCTATTGGTTCTTTCAGACCTGATTCAGTAACGGTTAGAGGCAATGAAGCCGACGGTTATCCGTTTTTAACAAATGCGATCGTTCCCTTCGGCATCGATAACATTCCTACGAGCATTGACTTTACCGGCCCTCCCGGCAGCAGTTTTAACTTCAGCAATACGTTCACGAACAATCGCAATTCAGCCAAAAGATCCGTTCAAATTACGCTCAATCCATCAAACGATCCGGTGAATCCCTCTCGCCTCACGGTTGCCTTCGATGAAAATTTGGACGGCACCTACGAAAGTACACTGATCGACATCCCCAACTTGGCAAACAGCAACGGCGCAGTACCGCCAATTTTAAAATTTGGTTTTGGGAGTTCGACAGGAAACGCCAACAACGCTCACGAACTTCAAAACCTGGTAGTCGAGACAATCAACACCCCGACTAGCGTGGCTGAGGTTGCCACGATCAAGACCGGCCCGCAGTTCGTCAAGCCCGGGGGCAGCATTAGCTACACGATTACGACTGTAAACAGGGGGCCTTCCCCCGCTAGAAACGTCCTGATTCAAGACGAAATACCTTTAGAACTGCTGCTGCCGAACGGATCGCCACCGGTTCTGAGTGCCTCCAACAACGGCACTTACGTGAACCAAACGAAGGCTATCACCTGGCCGTTAATTCCCGTTCTCAATCCCGGGCAGACTCTCACTTACACCCTGACAATTGATCTGCCGCCCGGTTTAACCAGCGGTAGCAGTTTTGCCAACGTGGCATTCAGCACTAGCTCGACTTTCGACCCCGACCTCAGCAACAACAGCGGTGTACTCCCGCCAGGGCAAGTCGAGGGGCCTGGTGTAGTCTCTACCACAGTTGTCGATACAGTCGCGGATTTAGTCACTACCAAAAGCGGCCCTGTGACTGCCCCGGCCGGCAATCGCGTCGCCTACACGCTGACTACGATTAACAAAGGGCCTGACCCCGCTGCCGACGTGACCGTTACTGACAGCATTGTTCCGGGTTTAACAGGAGTCAGCGTATCGGACGGCGGGACGTATAACGCACAAACCGGCATTGTCACCTTCCCAGCACTGACGGCGCTGGCAAACGCGACTACTGCGACCCGCACCATCAGTTTCATTGCCCCAGCCACCCGTACCGCCATTAGCAACACGGCCCGGAGCAGCTCGGCGACTTTCGATCCGATCGCCACTAACAACAACGGCTCGCCAACCAACAAAGACGGCACTCCCACTAGCTCTAGCGTTACGACAAGTATTTCGCCCAACGCCGACCTCGCAACCACCAAAACCGGCTCTACCAATACTACCCCCGGTAGCTTGGTCAGCTACACGATCGCCACAGTCAACAATGGCCCGAATCGTGCAGAAGCTGTCACCATCACTGACAGCATCGTTCCCGGCTTAACCGGAGTCACGGCATCCAACGGCGGCGTTTACGACCCAGCCACAGGGGTTGTCACCTTCGGGCCCGTGGCGATCGGTTTCTCGGAGACAGTCACCCGGACGATCGGCTTCACAGTACCGCCCACCCTAACTTCCGTCCGCAACACCGCCAGAAGTAGCTCGGCGACTCCCGACTCAACTCCAGGCAACAACAACGGTACAAACCCCAACGCCACCGTCACCACCACCGTCAGTCCCAGGGCTGACGTTGTCACCCAAAAAACGGCTCCGGCCACCATCAGCGCGGGCAGCACGCTCCTTT
>JAUBOH010000027.1:0-13479 GCA_036700145.1 Microcoleus occultus BM001215366 | reverse complement strand
ACAACAACGGCTCGACAGTTGCAGCGCCCGGTGCGCCGGGGGGTCGAGTCACTACGACCATCGGTGCAGCCCGCGCCGACCTGGTTACGTCCAAGAGCGGTCTCACATCTGCTCCAGCAGGCAGTTCGGTGACATATATTATAACAACCGCCAACAATGGGCCGAATGCTGCTGAAAACGTAGTGATTACAGACAGCATCATTCCCGGTTTAACGGGAGTCAGGGCATCTGATAACGGCACTTACGACCCAGTAACAGGGATTGTCACCTTCCCAACAATTCCCAGCTTGGCCGGGGGCAGCAATACCAACCGCCTGGTAACAGTAGTCGTTCCAGCGACGGGCACGATCGGCAATACTTCCCGGAGCCGATCGACCACTTTTGACCCCGAACCCAGCAACAACAACGGTTCCGAGCCCAGGGCGACTGTCACCACCGCCATCCTCACCCAGCCGACACCCGCACCGACGCCCACACCGACACCCGCGCCGACACCGACGCCGACACCCGCGCCGACGCCGACACCCGCGCCGGTACCGACTCCAACACCCGCGCCGGTACCGACTCCAACACCCGCGCCTATTTTCAACCGAGTTCCCGAACCAGATACCGGTTGCGGTTGCGACCCCCTACCCGGGCAGCCGAACTTCACATTTATCCAACCCCAGCGCCAGCAAATACTCAACTTCGACTTCTTTACCCCCGTACTCACCGACATCCAAAACACGATCCGGGGCACCGACGGAAACGACTATTTAACCGGGAACGACGCCCCCGAACTGTTCGTTTCTTTCGCCGGCGACGACACACTTCTAGGCGAAGGCGGCGCCGATATCATCTTCGGAGACCAACAGCGAGACTTCATCGCAGCAGGTAAAAGCAACGACTTAATTTACGCCGGCAAAGACAACGATGTGGTGTTCGGGGGGAAACAAGACGATCGCATATTTGGCGATCGCAATTCCGACACATTGTACGGCGATCGCGGTTCCGACACGATCGTCGGCGACAACGGCAACAACATCGACCTCACTGGTAACGACGGCGACCTAATTTTCGGGGGTTCTTCAGACGACGCCATTGCGGGCAATCAAGGCCCTGACACCGTTTACGCCGGCAAAGGCCCTGACACCGTTTACGCCGGCAAAGACAACGACCTGATTTGGGGCGACAAAGGCCCTGACACACTCTACGGCGACAGCGGAGACGACACTCTGTTCGGCGGCGTCCAAAACTCCCTAGATGGCGACCCCGACGGGCGAGATTTGCTGTTTGGAGGCGACGGAAACGACTTACTTAACGGCCAAGAACAAGACGATACCTTGCTCGGCGGCAACGGCCGCGATTTGGTATTTGGAGGGAAAGGGGGCGATCGCATTTTTGGCGAAACCGACTCGGATACTCTCTACGGCGGCCGCGGTTCTGATACCATCCTCGGCGACTACGGCACTGCAGCAGGGAGCACAATTGCTACTAATGAAGGCGACTTAATTTTCGGCAACGACACCGGCGATATCATCGGCGGCGGTAGCGGTAACGACAGCATTTTTGCCGGCAAAGGTAACGACTTAGCTTACGGCGGCAAAGATAACGACATGATTTGGGGCGAACTCGGTTCCGACACAATTATCGGCGATGAGGGAGACGACTCGCTTTACGGCGGCTTGCAAAATCAGTTAGTACCCGATATTGACGGCCGCGACTTGCTGTTTGGGGGAGATGGGAATGACTATCTCAACGGTGGCTCAAGTTCCGACTCTCTCGGCGGCGGTTTTGGCAATGATACCGTTCGCGGTGGCAAGGATGACGATTTGGCCCACGGAGATGCCGGCGATGACTTAATTTACGGCGATGATGGCAGTGATATTTTGTGCGGCGATGAGGGCAACGATACCATTTTTGGCGATCGCGGGGAAAATGAGCTAGGCCCGGTGGGTGCGATCGGTCAGCAAGACTGTATCAACGGCGGCAGCGGGGACGACCTTTTATACGGCAATGAAGGCCAAGATACCCTCAACGGCGATGACGGTAACGACAGTATTTACGGAGGGAAAGATAACGATATTCTCAACGGGGGTGCAGGGGATGACTGGCTGTTTGGCGACGGGGGAGAAGATACTTTAATTGGAGGTATCGGGAGCGATCGCTTTGTCTTAAGCGCTAACAGCGGTATCGATACTGTCCTCAATTTTGAAGTAGGAGTTGACAAGTTTGCCCTCGCTGGCGGGCTGAGTTTCCAACAGTTGCAAATCAGTCAACTTGCGAATGGAATTTCACTGCAAGTAGCCGGAACTAATCAAGTTTTGGCTACTGTACTTGGGGCGAACAACCAGATTACAGCCTCGGATTTCCTGTCAGTTTAGGTAGTTATTATGGGGAGGAAAACGACATTGCCGTTTCCTCCTTTGTAACTTTGGATTAAGATTAAATAAACCGCGAAGACGCTCATGACGCGTTCGGCGAAGCCGTTCCCGAAGGGTAGGAAGAGAAAGAGGAAGATGCCCTTCTTCCTTAGCGCTCTTGGCGTCTTTGCGGTTTAATCATTCCGATCGAATCAAAATTGATATCGCTGATTAAATTGCTTCAAAACGCGCCCCAGTAAATTGAAGACTCGCCCCGAGACTTGGCAGCAGCTTTACTAATATTATCTTTTCGATATTCTGTATCTGTAGCGGTGACAATCGATGGTAAAGACCTAATTCTCAACTCGTTTAGTAAACTGTTAATATTCCTCGGCTCAGCATCAATAATACTGGCGAGGGGTAACAAATTTTTTAATGCAGATTCTCCGAGTCTAGCGTTAACGCTCTCTGCTAAATACGATAGCATAATATATCTGCTAGCGCTACTGATAATCTGAAAAATTTTATTACCTTCGTCAAAATGTTTAGTGCCCGGTATATCTGTCGCAATGCGGGTTTCATCACTCAAAAATAAATCTACATTAATTTGACTGGCGGCCGCAACTTTTATTTCAGCCAGCCAGCTTAAATCTAAAATTGGTTCCGATTCGCGATCGTCAAAAATCAAGCGCTGCAAACCCGATCGCAATTCTGGCGAATTTAATGTATTTTGCCATTCTAGACACCAATCGCAGCTTTTTGTGTTGCGGGCGAGTTTGACTGTTGTCGGGCGTTCTACAGCATCTTTGAGCAAAGAAAGACAGCCAACCTCCAAGGCAAATTTGGCAGAAACTAAATCGTGCAAAATCCGGTTGGAGTCAATATAATCTTTGCGCCAATGCGCATCCGGGATGAGAACTTTGTCAGCGGGACAAAGCGTGTTGTTAGCGGTAAGAATCGGTATATTTGTAACTGCGACTCCCTCTAACAACTGTTGGGATTCCAGGCGGCCCTGAACCTGAATCGCGCAGTTTTTATCCGCTTCATTTAAAGCATTGTTGCCGTACTCTGCTGCTAGTTCGGCGAGAAAATCCAAGTAGTCTTGTACTGCGGGCGAGTTCCTCTGTCCTAACAACTGATAAACTTCCGAATGAGAATTAGAACTGGGTATAGTTGTGCGGCGATTTCCGAAGAAAGCAACATCATCTAAAAAAGCGTGTTTTGGCTGCCAAAATTTGCCTGTAGACTCATCCCAAAGACATTGACGGTGAGCAAAACGCTCTTGAATTTGCCGCTTGCGATCGCCAGAAATACCGCCTTTTACCAAAGTATCATAAAAATACTTGTAAATCGCCTTGACAGATTCTAATTGTCTGTTTTCTGTGTTGGATAATTTAATTTCAACTGTCATTTTCCCAAATTTTTATGATAGTATCAAAGTGGTCAAGAACTATATTTGGTTCTACAGGCTCAAAACCAAGGGCATTCCTGATTTCTACCTTCAGCAAATCCCGCTGAGGACGTGCCAATATGAGTTTTTTGCTGCCAACTAAACAAGCATCTTGAATGAAACATAAGTCTTTAGCACGGTACAGTTTAGCTTCAGGTTTTGCAGCACCGAAATATTGGCTTAATTTCTCAGGATTTGCCTCGACAGGAAGCCAACTTTTATCTACAAGTGATTCTGGAAGTGTCTTGTTGGTGTTGGCAATTCTAGTAGTTTTGAGCGCATCCCAGTTGTCAACAATGTAGTTTAAAACAGCGATGCAGCTACCGGAAACAGCACTGACACCCGATCGATTTGCGGTTTTAATCAAATTGTCAACGCAGGCTAAAATATCATCTGCATTGGGATTTTGCCTCATTCCCAAATCCGAGAAAAAATTCAGCCAATTTTCAGAATCCTGCGAGTAAAAATCCATGTCTGGAATCACTGCGATGTTCCCGATAATGTTTCGGACTACCTCACTTAAAGGATTGTATATCGATTCTGCCGATCGCAATCTGCGATCGCTACAGCGTACCAAACGAGCTTTTTTCAACTCTGACTGCAATCCTAAAGCATTCTCTCCTCCCTCTGCTAACTCAATGCTTGCTTTAGCCACGTTATCCCGAATCCATGTTAGCGCGATTAACTGTTCTTCTGGGGAAAACGACGCATACTCCGGCAACAAACAGTCGCGAATCAGCCTCGCGCGGGTGAGTGTTGGCACTTGCAAAAGTTGGAATAGCGGCAGCCATTCCCGTTTTTGTCCTAAGCATAAAAGTCGCAAATTACCTGCAATTTCTGGCGGTGCGTAGCCGTCGCCAGTCAGGTAGACATTTTCACTATTCAGGGAAACTATTTCGCCGGAAGTTGTCGGGTAAATTGGCAGTTGGCGCAGCTTATTTAGCTTACTTTCATCGTAATTTCTTTGCTCTCGACTTGCAACGAAATTCAGCAGAGAGGTATAATGCTTTTCGTGGTAAGGCGGCAAACCTCGATCGCACTGCAAATATACGATGTCGAGAACATCCGGGCCGGTGATACAATAGACTAATTGATTTTTATGCCGATCGGCAAATAGTGCGATCGCCCCCTCAAGCTTTGGCGGGGCCTCGACAAGTGTCGCCCCAAAATACTGTACGGCTGCAATTGTTTCCGCCTCGATTGTATCGCCGCGCACCAAAGGAGTATCAATAGTTTTCGCTTTATAAAGCTTACCGTTATTTCCCGGAACCAGCGGCACTTTTGTCAAGGCCTCGATTGTTTCTTGCGATAGATATCTGGGACTGATATTGTAAAAATAATCATAAACTAAAGTCAACCATTCTGCATTAGGAGGATGCACTGCATCGGGATTCCAATCAATTGTTGACTGAGTTGAACCAATGACATCAACCAATTTTTTCGCAACGGTGGTAGCAGTCATGATTGAGACGCCACTGAGATTGTATGCAGGCACTAATTTAGTGAAATCTTGGTGCAGGAACCATTCTGGATAATTGCTAAATATGTTTCTGGCTGCATCATCTGCAATGTAGATGGTTCCTATTGGATTATACCCGAATACCTGCAAAGTATTGTCAGCCAAAATAGCTAACGGCAAACCGCGCAAATCTTGGCAATTGTCGCTGAGACAATAGCGAAGCATATTCGCAATCCACAGCCGATTTCGCAGGCTTGCTTTCGGTGCATCCTGCAACAAAACCCCTAGGGATTGATTTTTGATTAAATGCTTTCGCAAGTTAGCCGCAGTGAAAGTTGCCAATGGCAAACCAGCATCTTTAAAAGCTGCTAAAATAGAGTCGGGCAATGGTGGATTGGGAATATCGATATTATCAGCACACAGCGGTGCTAATAACTCATCCCACCACTTTTTCGAGGGTAGATTTTTGACTGTCGGAGGAGTCACCCATCTTGTCCCGTTAATTTGACTCTGATTTACAATGTGTTTTACAGCCGATCGCACAACTTGCTTGTGGTACAATAACTGCATCACAGAATTGTGCAATTCTTCCAGAGCTTTGCTAGTAGTGATTTTGCTAATCGGCCAAAGTTGGTAAAATTCCTCTGGTTTAAACCGTCCGATATCTTGGACTAAATCGACAATTAAGTTAGCACAAGCATGAGACAAAACATGACGCGCCAGTAACCCGTTCCAAATCGCCCTCGGCCGGTCTTTTCCAGTTTGTCCGCTGTCGCTGCTGAGGTTATCCCGCGAACTATTTAAGTTGAAAAAACCGTTGATGTGAACTGGCCAACCAGTTGCGAGAGGAAGCGGCAAAAAACAGTAAACTTTGCCGGAAACAGGCGGCAAATTCCCCTCTGTACAGACAGCATTAATTCTAGCAGCAGCACCGGCCCAAGGCACGACTTTTTCTTGACTTTGGTGCATTGCTGTGATGACTTTTGCCAAATCCCCGCCTTCGTCTGTGCGAATTAAACTAACTGTTCTCCAAGTAGACTTGATTGTACGATCGCAACTAATCGTTTCTATCTCGTGCAGGTAAGAAACTGAAACTAAACCGTCAGAATTGCGATCGCACAATTCCAGCAGTTTTTCGGGAGTATCGGGAATTGCATCAAGGAGTTTTTGCCGCGCTTCTCGGACTTGTTGCGAATTTTTGGTAACAATCGCCAGAATCTCTTGTCTGCTTTCTTGACTGTTTGCCGCAATTTCGTAAACTCGAATTTCTTGAACAGACTTCAAGAATAGCAAAAGTTCCTCACCAGACTGTCTCAGTTCGTCCAGCAGTTCCTTGACGTTGGATTCGGTAAAAGCTTGTTTGCGAATTTCGCTATTTTTGGCGCTTTCTGCTGTTCGCAGCGGCAAGCGAAACAGAGTACCTTGAAAGTTTTTATCTCCAAATGGCAATCCTCCCGCTGCGTAGACTTGCATAAAATTGGGATATTTTTCATACCATTTAGCATCTGCCAAATTCCACTCGCGCCCCGGTTCCTGTCTCGAAGTTCCCGGAATCGCCGCCCCGTGAGGATCGAAAAAGATGATGCGATCGCGCGACACGAAACTGGGAAAATCTGTAACGTGATAAATTGCATTAAACCCGACGCCAAACCTACCCGTTTTCTGCAAGTCACCTGCTTTTTCGCTTTGTCCCAAACTGCGAATGCTGTCAAAATCTTTGTCGGTAAATACGCGATCGTTGTAAACTAACATCGCCGGCCCCATTAGCAGTACCATGCGATCGTCCGGCAATTTTTTCACCTGATGGTTCCGCCAATCGAGAGTTATCTCTACCCGCGTCGCTTTCGCATCGTCAGCATTTTGAATTAATTCTTTGAGAATCCCCACGCCTTCGGGATAATCGCGGATAATTCCCCTCAATCTGGCGATTAAAGGTTCGGATTGATAAAAAGACTTTCCCTCAAGTTCGCTGTTGCTGTAACCCATAGATGTTTCTGACGGCGGGGATTTTTAGGCGATCGCGATTCCAGTTAAATAGTTATAATACTTTGATTCGACCATCAACTCAATAACACGCTTTTTCCGATGCCCGATGCCCGATGCCCAATGCCCAATTCTAGTTTAAATCAAAACTTTCACCCAGCAGCCATGCAATACAAAAGATTTTGGGCAGATTTACAAAAATTGACTGTTAATTCTCTAGCATCCCGATTGTTTGCCAGCAAGTCATTGACTCTGAGTTTAGCAGTCGCCGCCGCAGTTTCGACGCAAATCGGACAGCAACCTGCCAGCGCTTCTACAGTCCCAACTTGGCAATTCGATCCGGCGACAAATGAACTCATAATTGCCCTTCCAGAAGGAACCACGCCCAAGTATTCCGTGCTAAATTCCCGTCAGATTGCTGTGGATTTGCCCAATACTGAAATCGGCATTGATGCAACTCAGTTATATCCTGAAGGCATGGTGCGATCGGTGGGAATCAGTCAAATTCAACGCACAAAAGCCAGAATTGTGGTGGATTTGGCGCCCGGATTTGCTGTAGTGTCCGATCGCACTGTCTTCCAAAAAGTCGGCGCCGCCAATCGCTGGGTGTTGGTGCCCGCGATCGCACCGAGTGCGATCGCCCAAACCGCAGAAACCCAAGCTCGATCGACCCGTGAAGTACCGCAGGATCGATCGGCAACAACTCCCAACTCAGCCCCCACCGCTCCTCTAACTTACGATCGCGATTCTTCGCAGCAGGCAACCCAAAACGACCAAATCCGACCGATAACAGTGCCTTTAGTCAGGGTTGCGGTTCAAGAACGGCGGGGGATACCTGTTGCTCCCGCAGTCCGTCCATCCGCACCAGAACAGCGGATAATCAACTTTGGTGAACCGCTTCCGAAACAGTAGCTTTAATAGTCGCGGACGCACGGGTGGTCAGAAACCGGGTTTTTGCCCAGAAGACGCCCAGCAGCCTGCAAAAACCGCAAAAAACCTGATGGTTGAGCTCTCGCGGAAACCCGGTTTTTTTGGTTTTAATGCCTCAGTCCTATCAAAATTAGAAATTTTGATTGTCTGTGGATGGAGCCACTGAACCTGGCTGGTTGATAAACAAATTTTTGGCGCTGTTGTTTTGGTAGATACAGTTGATGTCTGGTTGACTTTCCAGAGTACCGGTAAAGCCAAATGTATTCATCCGATTTTTGCAGTCGCGCACTTGGTCTTGGCTGATCAGTTTTCTTTGCTCTAGAATTGCCCAGTTATTGGTTCGCAGCACGCAGCCGGGGCGCATACTCGGCTGTGAAATGTAGACGTTGAAAGGGTTGAGGGTGATGTAGGCGCGCATATCTGTCACCATCGCGCTGGCTCCAAACTGCACGCAAAGTTCCGGGTTCGGGGCGCTGCGATCGATAAATTCCCGGGATGCTACGTTCTCTGGGCTAATTGTAGCCGTGGAGCTAAAGGCAATGCCGATCCCAATTCCTAGAATAAAGACGGCTGTTAAAATCCCAAGGGTGGCGGAATTGAGGAAAGAGGGTTTGCTGGACTGAGGCTGGCGCCGCGACTGTCCGCCAAATGAGCCGGAGTCTTCATCTGGCCGGAATTCGTCGCCGCTGAATCTGTCGTTGTAGGAGTTAGGTTTGCGTTTCATATAAGGTTCCGTCAGTTCTGGGGACTCAACAGGTAGTAGTTTTTTATTTTTAACCGCTCTGCCCTTTCTTCTATTATGGCGCTAGTTATGGCGCTAGTCAGGGTTGCGGTTCCAGGGCCCCGGACACCCGAATATCGTTTGGTGTTGGGTTCTCCGATCGCGATCGACCAGGGTACTGCCTTGTCTGAATTTGGAGATTTCAATAAAATAACTGAAAGTGAGATAGTCTTGCACAGCGGAGCAATCCGGCTCAAGATTATTGACAAATTTTAACATCCTACAAGTCAGGAGGTATAGATTAGTGTCTGTCGAAATTATTGAAAAGCGTTCCACAGTCCGCAAGCTTGCACCGCGCTACCGCGTTCTGCTGCACAATGATGATTTCAACCCTATGGAGTACGTGGTGCAGACTTTGATGGCGACGGTGCCGAGTCTGACTCAGCCACAGGCTGTGAATGTGATGATGGAAGCCCACACGAACGGGATGGGACTGGTGATTGTGTGCGCTCTCGAACACGCTGAGTTTTACGCTGAAACGCTCAACAATCACGGATTGAGCAGCACCATCGAACCTGACGATTAGAACCTGACGGGGTTCGCCCAGCCGGTTTGTGACCCCTACCGAATACCGTCATACCAAAAAGCCAAGGGTTGAACCCCTGGCTTTTTGGTATATTGAATGCGTTAGATCGGGAAACTTGAAGAGCAGAGGTTTTTCGGAACGGCCGGAAATGCTTCGGAGCTAGGTGAGGGAGCTAACTGAGCTCTCGCGCCAATTTCAACTCTCCAATCTCAAATCTCGATCCTAGGAAATTAATAACGTCCGCCTCCGCCACCGCCGCCTCCGCGAGCAAATTTCCCAGGGCCGCCGCCGCCCCGGTTGCCGCCGCCCCGGCCGCCTTCATCTTCGCGGGGCTTGGCTTTGTTAACTTTGAGGTCGCGACCCATCCACTCTGCTCCGTCGAGAGCACTAATGGCTGCATCTTCTTCTGCATCTGTTGACATTTCTACAAAACCGAAGCCGCGGGGGCGACTGGTTTCTCTGTCGGTAGGTAGATGTACTCGCTTAACGGTTCCGTATTCGGCGAAGACGGTGGTGATGTCTTCTTGGGTAACTTGGTAGGATAAGTTACCGACGTATATCGACATGAGGAATAACTCCAAAATTTAGACAGTGCGAAGATTTCAGTTTCGGAGAGTTCCCTGCCGATACAGAAGGGCAAGTTTTTAGACAATTCTGTAGCAATGAACAAAGCCTGCAACCGAATCTGATTCACACTTGGTATTTTAACACAGAAGAGCGTCTTTTGAGTTGGTTTCAGCAGTTAATTAGGTCGCGATCATTAAACGTGAAACTTTTAGGGTATTCAGAAACCCGGTTTCGGGCGTGTGATGTTTTGGCAAGGTGGAACCCGAGAAAGTTGTGGCGGCCCACGACTACCGCAGGAAAGATACGTCTACCTTACCAAAATTCGTACTCAAAGCTAAATTCAGGTTTTCCAGGGCTTTGACTAACCACACCACACCTTCTCGGGTACATAATTCGTAGTGACCGAACAAAATTGCCAACCGCTTTTCTAGGTAGGGCTTGACTTGGCCGCAAATCAGCACGATTTTTAGCAGCAAACCTGTGGTTTGGGTGGGCCCGAGGTTTGAGATCAGGTCGATGAACACAAAGTGGTTGGGCCGCGCTGGACTCTCTACTACTAAAAAGTTCAATAACTGGCTGCAAGTTCTGATCATTAAAAATTCGTTGAACTTCTGAGCATCGCTGTGGGGAAAGGTATTTTGTAGTTGCTTATACAATTTTTCGTTGAATTGACGTTTGCCGTAGCGATCGTCGGTGACAGAAGAAATCAGGTATTCGTACAAGTCGTCTTTAAATGAGCCGTAGGACCCAGTTGTGCTGGCGTTCGCCGTGAAGCGGCCCGCTAGCTGTCTGTAGGTATCGGCTCCTTCTACTTTTCCGACAAATTGCTTGAGCGCAAAGAACAGTTCCGGGTCGCTCAACAGCGTCGGGTTTTTTATATTTTGTATAGTCCTGCCAAAGGAAATTGAGGTTTGCCGGCGCGCTGTTTGGGCTTTTCTCACTTGGTGAGCGACGTATTGCGAGAGGTCGATTTCAAATTGCTGCTGCTTTTGAGCTTGGATTTTTTGAATGATTTTCTGCTGTTCGTAGGTGCTGTCGTCGCTGAGGAGACAGTGTTTGTAGAGGTAAGGGTAACGGGGAATTAAGGTTCCGAGGGCTAGGGAGGCGGGGATTTTGCTGTTGCTGCTGTCTTCGCTGCTGTGAGTGATGACTTTGGCTAAGCGTTTGAGGGTGAGGTACTGTTCGCTTTCGGTAAATTGATGTACTAATTGGGGGATGCAGTGAGTAGGGCGCGATCGGCTATATCCAAATACTATTTTGGGGGCTTCCTCAAACAGAGCGATCAATTCAGGGATGGCTGCTTGCTTGCTGGGGTATGTTTGCCACCGATTGATCAGGATGTGACAGCAGCGGTTGAGGATGTACTTGAATTCTTGTTCGGCCTGTGTTGATGCTGCTATTTTTTCGAGTGCGTCGGCGACTGTGCGATCGGGATATCCGGTACCGTGTATAAACAAAGTACGAAAGCGGCTGATGAGCGAGGCCGGCTGTTCTACTTGTACCAACTCCAGCCAGTGGTTGTAAAGTAGCTGTTCTTCTTCCTGGCTTTGTCTGTTGTAGTCGTTCACTGTGGATTAACCCTCCGAGGCTTGGACAGGAGCTTTAAGCGCCATTGGCAGATATGAATGGGCAGATGAAGCGCCTGATTTGAGTCAACCGAGCTTCTCGCCTCCCGAGGCGCGAGGGGTGGAAGCGGTCGGTACTTTAAGCCGATCGATTTTTTTTGTTTAGTTCAACTATTTACCAACACCAGCATGACATGAATTGTTGGCAATTAGCAAGGCCTAAAATCACCATAAACTTTGTAAAGTATTGGTAAAGATTGTGGGTGGCTTCGGTCGGATTTCTTGGTTGGCGGACGATTTAGTATTAGGAGTGTCAAGCCCAATCCTGGTCGGCAGCCCCCAATCAGTTAAATTGGAGGTCGGGCGAGGTAGGATTAGCTGTGAAAATAATTATTTGAAATGTGAGTGCTGGTAATATGGTCTGTCGCGTAAGTATCGCCCGACTTGCTGAAATTTTAACTGTAGCTTTGCCTGCTGTGTCTGAGGGCGTTTTGACAGTTGTAGGGACAGGTATTGCCACAGATACGCGCACTATCGAGGGGGGCGAAGTATTTTTGGCGCTGCGGGGAGACAATTTTGACGGGCATCAATTTGTGGCAAAAGCTCGGGATTTGGGGGCGATTGCGGCGGTAGTCGATCGCGCTTACCCA
This sequence comes from Microcoleus occultus BM001215366, assembly GCA_036700145.1. Lineage (GTDB taxonomy): Bacteria > Cyanobacteriota > Cyanobacteriia > Cyanobacteriales > Microcoleaceae > Microcoleus. The sequence goes on along the minus strand of JAUBOH010000027.1, from coordinate 1,226 downwards.
GATGAAGTTCCCGATTTTCCGCTGTTGCGTGTTGACGATACTTTAACAGCTTACCAGGCGATCGCCCGTTGGTGGCGCGACCAATTCAGTATACCTATAGTTGCTGTTACTGGTTCTGTAGGTAAAACTACTGCTAAAGAATTAATTGCGGCGGTTTTGTCAACTCAGGGAAACGTGCTTAAAACTCAATACAACTACAACAATGAAATTGGAGTCCCAAAAACTCTGTTGGAGCTTTCGCCGTCACACAATTATGCTGTAATTGAAATGGGAATGCGCGGACTCGGCGAAATTGCGCTTTTATCGCAGATTGCCCGCCCGAATATTGCGGTGATTACTAATGTGGGAACGGCGCACATCGGGCGATTGGGTTCTGAAGAGGCGATCGCACAAGCTAAGTGCGAGTTGTTAACCGAAATGCCTGCTGAAAGTATTGCTATTCTCAATCACGACAATCACAGATTAATTGCAACTGCGGCAAATGTTTGGCAGGGAAAAACTTTAATCTACGGCTTGGAAGGCGGGGATTTGTGCGGAAAATTGCTGGATAATGATACCGTACTTGTAGATGGTTTAGAGTTGCCATTACCGTTACCGGGGCGTCACAATGCTGTCAATTATTTGGCGGCTTTGGCGGTTGGAAAAGTTTTAGGTATTGATTTGGAAGTTTTAAAGCAAGGTTTGTCTGTGCAGTTACCGGATGGACGGGCGCGCCGCTACGATTTGCCGAATGATATTGTAATTTTAGATGAGACTTACAATGCTGGTTTGGAGTCGATGTTGGCGGGGCTGAGACTGTTGGCAGATACTCCGGGAAAGCGCCGGATTGCGGTGTTGGGAACGATGAAGGAATTGGGCGAAAGGTCGATCGACTTTCACCGACAAGTAGGAAGGGCGGCGCGAGATTTGCAGCTTGATGCTTTGTTTGTTTTTGCTGATTTTGAGGAAGCGGCGGCGATGGCTGCGGGGGCTGCTGGTTTGCGTTTTGTGGAGATAGGAGATATTACAGCCAAGGATGGGCGGTTGGATTTAGCACAGCGGTTGTTGGGATTTGTCGAAAAGGGCGATCGGATTTTATTTAAGGCATCTCATTCGGTGGAGTTAAATCGAGTTGTGGAGAAAGTTAGAGCTGATTTGGCGGGGGAAGAATAGAAGAGAAACTTGGCGGTTTATATCGTTTCCGGTTGCATCGGAATGATACCGAGGACACGGCAGTGCCGTGTCCC
>JAUBOH010000026.1:28354-30017 GCA_036700145.1 Microcoleus occultus BM001215366 | reverse complement strand
ATATTCAGAGGACTAAAGTCCTCACTACAAACCTTACTTATTGCCCTAGATCGACCGGACACGATATCAAGAACACTTCCAGCAAAAAAAAACGGCTGCGTCGAGCAACCGGGTTGATTCATTGTAGCGGCACCAGCCAAACAGGACTTAGGCATTCATAACAATGTCTTCACGGGTGAAAATCTAGTTTGCGCGATCGGCGTACAGAAGCTGATATAATCCTAAACCGGCGAGAAGTTCTTAGCTTCACATCAAAAATCTACAATCAAAAACCTTAAATCGATATGACTCAAAACTACCGCATTACTCTTTTACCAGGAGATGGCATCGGCCCTGAAATTATCGCTGTGGCGGTAGATGTTCTGAAACTTGTCGGCAAACAATTAGACATCGGCTTTGAATTTCAAGAAGCTTTAATGGGCGGCGCTGCTATTGACGCAACAGGCAATCCGCTGCCCGAAGAAACTCTCTTAAAGTGCCGCAACAGCGATGCAATATTGTTAGCAGCCATCGGCGGTTACAAGTGGGATAATTTGCCCCGCGAACAGCGCCCGGAAACTGGATTATTAGGGCTGCGCGCCGGATTGGGATTGTTTGCAAATTTGCGTCCTGCAACTATTTTACCGCAGTTAGTTGATGCTTCCAGTTTGAAACGGGAAGTTGTCGAAGGCGTCGATATTATGGTAATCCGCGAACTCACAGGCGGCATTTATTTCGGCAAACCGAAAGGCATTTTTGAAACAGAAACAGGTGAAAAGCGCGGTGTCAATACGATGGCTTATACCGACTCGGAAATTGACAGAATCGGGCGAGTTGCTTTTGAGACGGCGCGGAAGCGGGGCAAAAGGCTGTGTTCCGTTGATAAAGCGAATGTTTTGGATGTTTCGCAACTGTGGCGCGATCGTATTATTTCCCTTTCTCAAGAATATCCCGATGTCGAACTTTCTCACCTCTACGTAGACAACGCCGCCATGCAGTTAATTCGCTGGCCGAAACAGTTCGATACAATTGTCACCGGCAATTTATTCGGCGACATTCTTTCCGATGCGGCGGCGATGCTAACTGGTAGTATTGGAATGCTGCCTTCTGCTAGTTTGGGAGCAACTGGCCCGGGAGTTTTTGAACCCGTGCACGGTTCCGCGCCGGACATCGCCGGGCAAGACAAAGCAAATCCCATCGCCCAAGTTTTAAGCGCGGCAATGATGTTACGCTATGGGTTAAATCAACCGGAAGCTGCTGATAAAATCGAGCAAGCAGTTGTTGAAGTTTTGGATCTCGGTTATCGGACTGGCGATATCATGTCGGAAGGCATGAAACTTGTGGGCTGTCGGGCGATGGGCGATGCTTTGATTGAAGTTCTGTAAGGTCGATCTAGCTTTGTCGGACGCTATGCCAGCACCCTAACCCTCAAACAGGTTTGTAGTCAGGACTTTAGTCCTTATAAGTTTGTAGTGAGGACTTCAGTCCTTAGAGGTTTGTAGTGAGGACTTTAGTCCTTATAAAACTCCGTAAATTATTGCAGGGTGTATCAGCGATTAGCGCATACAAACAGTCAATCATACTTTTCGGATGTACCTACATTTTGATTAACTTCATTCCTCATACAACTCAGAGGACTGAAGTCCTCACTACCAACCTGCTAAATCAGAGGACTGAAGTCCTC
>JAUBOH010000026.1:13514-28254 GCA_036700145.1 Microcoleus occultus BM001215366 | reverse complement strand
GGACTGAAGTCCTCACTACCAACCTGCTAAATCAGAGGACTGAAGTCCTCACTACGAACCTGATAATGCGATCGACCTTCGGCTGTCAACATATTAAATTGCTCGGTATCAATGCGACTTGCTCGATACAAAATCTCAGCTATTTCGGAAAGCGCTAACACAGAATGTGCGCGATAACCGTTGGCGTGCAATTTATCTTTTACTCCTTGTTCGTGGTCGATCAAAACCACAATATCTTCCACATTCAACCCAGCAGATTTTAACTTTCCCGCGCCTTCCATCACGCTTTTGCCGCTAATCAAAATATCATCGACTACGACAATCGTTTCTCCAGCCTGAAAATGCCCCTCAATTAACTTGCCCGCACCGTAACTTTTCACCTCCTTGCGCGGGAAAATCATCGGGCGTTCCATCCGCAATGCTAAACCGGTTGCGGTGGGTAAAGAACCGTAGGGAATTCCGGCAATGCGATCGAATTTTAAATCTTTGAGAATGTCTGCATAGGCGCTGACAATTTGGTGAAAAATCTGGGGAATTGAGATTATTTTCCGCAAGTCGATGTAATATGGAAATACGGCGCCCGATGCTTGTACGTGGTCGCCAAAAACTACGCAGCCGATGTCATAAAGTTGCAAGATTAAATCGCGGTTGGGTTCCGGTTGCAAAAAGCAAACATCGGGCAGCCACAATTCGCAAGTGGGACTACCTTCGATCGCCCGCAGCCTCTGTTGATTGATATTATCCCGCAATTTCTCAATTTCTCGGCGCGGCTCTTTCCCCGCTAATAAACTCGGGGGGACTGGCAGCAATAAACCTTCACCATTCTTGTTTAAACCGGCCGCCAGCAGTTGCGCGAGGTCGTTTTCTTCTGTGAGGTCATTTTCTTCGGCGATGTCTCCTTGCACTAAAATTAGACGTTCTGGAGCTGATGAGCGGATGCGCGCCAACATATCCGGCATTACTCCTACTTCTAAACCGAGTTTTTCGGGAGTTCCCCAAGTTTGAGAGAGTCGGACTAATTGCAAGTACAAAGGATTTTCTGCTGTCGGGTATTCTTGCAATGCGGCGGCTGAGGGATTAGCAGTTGCACAGAGGACAAAGACAGTTTTTCCGGGGTATAATAAAAATGGCGCTACTCCGTCGAATCCGGCATAGGGACTTAAGGTAATAGCGTCAAATTGCCAGTCTTGAAATACGGTTTTTGCAAAGACGGCGCTGGTGTTTAAATCGCTGTGTTTTGCATCTAAAATTACGGGAATGTGAGGGGGAATAATTCTTAATATTTGTTGCAGCAGTTTCCAGCCGGGAATGCCGAGAGATTGATAAAAACCGAGGGTGATTTTACAGGCGCAAATTAAATCTGCTGTTTGGTCGATCGCACTTTTGTGCTTTGCCAACAAATCAGTTACAAAACTTTGAGTTTCCTCCCCAGTCATCGAAACCAGCGCGGGCAATGTTTCCGGGTCGGGATCGAGGGCTAAATACAGCAAACTTTGATTGCTTTCAACAGCCGCTAACAGTTTATCGAAAAAGTTGGTTCGATCGCTCATAGTTGGTTGTGGAGGTAAGGGAAAATTACAAATTTGCATCTAAAACTGGGATAGGTGTTGTGCCGGAAAAAGCCGATCCCCGTTCAAGCTTAAATTAAGAATCTTTTATAATTGTAGAAGGTAAAGACCATGAAATCTGTAACTTTCGGAGCAGTTTCATTAGGACTTATTTTCGGGTTGGCTACAGCGGTGATTGCAGCTAACCCCCAGCAATTCAGCCAGTTGCGGCAAACTAACCAGTGTCCTGGATGCGATTTGAGAAGCATTCCCCTGCCGCAAGCGAGTTTAGCAAATGCCAATTTGCAAGGGGCGGATTTGAGAGGAGCAAATCTTAGGGAAGCTAATGCAAGCTGGGGCTTCTTTGAGCGGGGCTTCCCTCAGCGGGGCTTCTTTGCGGCAAGCTAATGCAAGCAGGTGCTGATTTGACAGAAGCTAATTTAATCGCCGATTTGACGGGGGCAAATCTGGAAAATGCTAAGCTTAAAGGAGCTACTTGGATTGATGGTAGTATTAAATAAAATTACAGCCTGTTTTTAAACTCGAAGAACCCCCCTTGAATCAGGGGAGTAGGGGGTGGGACAAGAGCGGTCAACAGACAGAACTGCAAAAAAGGTTTGTAGTAAGGACTTTAGTCCTTAAAAAAAAAGTAAATTGTAATGATAAATACGATCGACTTTACGATGTGGGACAAGTTGCTACAACGCTACGTTGACGGTGGCGGGCGCGTCAATTATCGGCGCTGGAAAGCTGAGGAAGCGGATGTTTTGAGCAAGTGGCTGGGAACTTTAGCGGATGTAGATGTAGCTGCTGTTACTGATGCGGATGCGCGGCTGGCTTTGTGGCTGAACGCGTACAATGCGATCGCAATTTCTCAAGTTCTCGAAGTATATCCGATCGCGTCCATCCGTCCCAAAGTTTTGGGAATTCCAAATTGGCTGGCTTTTTTGGATTTCTTCACCCGTTCAAACTCGATTATTGGCGGCAAAAAGTACAGTCTCAATCAAATCGAGCACGCAATTTTGCGGCCGGAATTTGCAGAAGCGCGCATTCATTTTGCATTAGTTTGCGCTTCTGTCGGGTGCCCGCTGCTGCGCCGGGGCGCTTATTTTCCCTCGGGAGTGCGGGCGCAACTGGAAGCCGACGCCAGCCGTTTTATTCACAATCCCGATAAGGTGCGGTACGATGCTGGGAAAAAGACGCTTTATTTGAGCAAGATTTTTCAGTGGTACGGCGAAGATTTTGTGAAGGCGGCGGGTTCGGTGGCTGGGTATGCGGGCGGTTATTTGGGGCCGGAGGCGGCTGTAAACGATGAATGGGCGATCGTTTTTTTGCCTTACGACTGGAATTTAAATCAAGTTGAGAGTTGAGATTAAAGATTGAAACAATCCGTGAAGTCAGAGAAATTCGGCTCGTCCGCCACCGGCAATTAACATTTAGTAATAGACCAGATCCTTTTTAACATTGAAACAAAAAAATACTGCTGTGCAAGTTAGACAGGTGTCCCACCTTCCACCTACAATCGACCCGCAAGTGACATATTAAAAACTATCACAGTTCCAATCCTCTGGAATATTCAAAATGATTTCCGATCAATTTCGACGAGAATTGCGATCGCAAGCCCAACTCTGGGAAGCAGAAGGACTCATCGACTCTTCCCTCTACCGACAACTTTCCGAACGCTATCAATTCAACACACTCGAAACCGCTTCCCGCAACCGCTTCGTCAGCATTCTGATGAGTCTCGGCGGCATTCTCCTCGGTATAGGAGTCATCACTTTTGTAGCCGCAAACTGGCAAGTTTGGTCGCGAGAAGTGAGAGTCGCAATGCTGCTAAGTCTTTTTGTAGCAGTTAATGCAGCAGGTTTCTATTTGTGGCGAATTCCTCCATCCCGAAGCAAAAACTCCCATCCAAATATGCCCGCAACAAAAGGGCGAAACAAACTCCTAGGCGAAGGATTGTTGCTGTTAGGATCTCTGATTTTAGGAGCAAATATGGCGCTGATGGCGCAAATGTTCCACATTGGCGGTTCTTCCTACGGACTTTTCCTGGTTTGGGGAATCGGCGTGCTGGGAATGGCTTACAGTTTGCGCTTGACTTCTTTGGGCGTTTTGTCAGCTCTTTTGATCGGTTTGGGCTATTGGCTTGCCGTGTTAGATTGGTCTTCTAAAGTCGAGTTTTCTTGGCTGGAAGTTTTGGTGCGGCAAATGCCGATCGCTGCGAGTATAATGTTTGTGCCGCTGGCTTATTGGTGTCGATCGCGCGCTATTTTTGCTATGGGGGCGATCGTCCTAATTTTCTCTTTACAAGTTTCTATTTCCCAAACATCAAATGCTGGCTGGGTTGCAGCAATTTTTTGCGCTTTGCCGCCCGCTTTGCTCTGGGGATACGACGATACTATGTGGCCTGCTGTGCACAGCAGGCTGTTTCAAGCTACCGCCCGCAGTTTAGCACTGCTGTTTCTCGCGGGTTTGTTTTATGTCTTTTCCTTCCACTGGTTGTGGCAAGAATCGCCGACTCCTGCGCCAATTGCGCTGGATTGGAGTTTTTTGGCAAACACGGCTGTTTTGGGTGCTTTAGCAGTGTTTGAGTGGCTGCGTTTGGGACGTTTGGAGTTCCGCCGTGCCAAACAAAAAAAAGTTGATTTGAGCGCAACAAGTGCGATCGGCATTTTCATCCTCGCCAGCGCCTTAATACCATTTTACCACCTCAGTTTTACTCCCATTCCTCAATTAGCAACTTTTCTGTTCAATGTTTTATTATTTCTGCTCGCAGTCGGTTTAATTCGAGAAGGTTTAGCTTTAGGAAACCGCCAGATTTTTTGGGGAGGAATGGTATCGCTCACCTTGCAAATTATTAGTAGAGTGTTTGAATACAACACAGAATTGTTGCTCAAATCTTTTGTATTTGCTTTGTGCGGAATTGGCGTAATTGCTGCCGGTTTGTGGTTCGAGCGCCACTTCGCAAAAATCAAAAATGAATCCTAGGGTGCTTGTGCACTTTACGCAAATCTCTAATTATTAGAGTCGGCTTTTGAGTTGTTGCATATTTTTTTGATTGATAGGGAAACCGCTTCGGAACCCTTCTTAACGCAAATGATTTTAAGATGGGAGAGCGAATGCTTGCAATCTTGTCTTTTTTCCTTCCCCATTCCCCATTCCCCATTCCCCATATGAACACCGAGAATCAAGATTTAACAAAAAGTTACGAAATAGTAGATACTAGCGCTAATCCCCGATCGTTCACCCTTCCCCCCGCCGCGAAACGCCTTCCCGCGTGGCGGCTGTGGGTTCCTTTGCTGCTGCAAATCGCACTAATTGCCGCCGTACCAGCGACCGCAGTTTACACTTTTGTTACTGGCAAAACAGTTGTTTTGCAAACAGTACCTGTAGATCCTTACGACTTTTTGCGCGGATATTACCAAGTTTTGAGTTATGATATTTCCAGTCGCGCAAATCTCGAAAAACTCCCCGGCCTGAAAGATTTACCTGCGGAAAAAATACCTTGTCCGCCCGGAACAGTTTGTACACAAAATACGCACCGTGTCAAGTCTGGAACCAGTTATTATGTAATCTTAGAATCGCCAAAAGCGGCGACCGATTCCGGTCGCCCCCAAGCTTGGAAACCCGTCCGCCTGAGTCTGGAAAATCCCGCCAATTTGCCCGCAAATCAAATCGCAATTAAGGGCAAATATAACGGTTCCCAGATGGAATACGGCTTAGAAACTTATTATCTCCCAGAGAATGAAAGGGAAAAAGTCAATCAGGAGATTAGCGAAGCTCAAAGGAAACAGCGACAATCTTTTGTGGTAGAAGTAAAGGTTGACAAAACAGGCCGTGCTGTGCCTGTGAGTTTGTGGGTGGCCGATCGCAATTATCGATTTTAGCCAATTTAGCCCCAAGGTCGATCGACCTTTTGGTCTTGTTTTGAGTATTATTGCTTAGGTGAGAGTGGATGGGGGCGATCGACCGAGAAGATCGAACCCGGTGAAATCAACCTGTTGCGGGTAGGGACACGGCGCCGTCAGGAAGGCGGATCTCGGTAAGCCGTCGATCGGATGTGATTTCAATTGCCGACAACTCAAGAGAATCTATTAAGATATATAAGACTTGCACAAATCTTGCTAATTCAAGGGTGCAAGTTCAGACTCTACTGGAGCTTCTCATGTTAGCCGAGCTAATCTCTTCCAGACCAATACTCAAGACCAAACTCCTCGAATTTTTAGGACTTCCCGACAATTGCCAAGACAAAACAGATCGCCTCATCAACCGAATTGTATCCGTGCTGGAAGTAAATGCAGCCGAACAAGAAAGATTTTGGGAGACATTCAAAAGTGAATTAGCTGTCGATCCGGTAGAATTAGAAGAAATGCTCAAGTGTTCGACAGCAGAACGCCAGCAATGGATTGAACAAGGCAAGCTCCCTATCTTAGAATACCGCTCTTTCCGCAAATCAGGAATTCATTTAGAATATCCTGTGCACGACAGAAGATTCGTCTTAAGTCTCACGCAAACCGAAATTAATAATTGGCGCAAAGAACCAAAAGGGATAATTAGAAATAATCGCCCAAAACCCGCCAAAATCAATACAGAAAACTGTCAAGAAAACGAACAATCCCGAGTCGCTTTTAGTGCAGCTTGGGAAAAAATAATTTCTGATTGGGAAGAGCAAGGTTCTGCGGAAATTTCAGCAACTTTTCAGCTAGCTTACTGGACTGTTTGGGCGTCGCGGTGGGCCAAAGAAAATCAGCTATACAGTCAAGGAATTGAATATAACGAAATTTACGAAACTCACCAGCAAGAATGGTACGAGCGCAAAAATCAAGCAGTCAAGTTACTGGTTGAAATGCCCTACGCCATGCTTTACTTCTACCGTCCTCCCGGTGCTGACAAATTATATCTGGAACTGTGTGACGACCATCAGGATATGATGAAAGATGACTACTATTGGGACAAGTGGGATTTTTTCTATCAGAACCGCAAACTGGTAAATAAGTGTCGCGAATGCGTGTACTGCGAAACCAAAGATTATTACTCGCTTTACTACCTCGAAATCAAGAGCGACAAGTTTCCCGATTTTAGTTTTTCTTTCCACACGCCGTACACGATCGGCCGAAAATTTTTGCCGCATCCCGAAACCTTGCCTTATGTAGACCACGTAGAACAAGACGGCATTTTTCGCTTTGGCCGCCCGCTGCTGGAACAAGAGAAAGTTATTCACACAGAAAAGGATGTATTGCTCAAGTTTGAGGCGGCCTTGGCAGAAGCGAAAAAATTTGTTTAGTCATTAGTTATGATTGTGCTTGTAGGGGCGGGTTTTACAGACAATAGTCGCCAATAATTGAACTATCTATAAAACCCGCCCCCACGAACACGGGTTTATTGAAATGTACATTTTTCCGATTCGATCGAAGTCAAAGTGAAGCAGGCGATCTGTTCGGTGGGGCGGGTTTACTCTTATTGTGAGTTTTCGGCAATTATTGTTGGTGAAACTCGCCCCTACAAAATTTGGTCGATCGCAATTGACTCGCATCCGCATCCGATCGACCTCAAACGGATTCATCCGTGGGGTCGCCTCTAAAATTTCAAACTAGTTGACCCGAACGACCCTCGCCACCTATACTCAGAGCATCAAAACGGGCGATCGCATTTCTGAGACCACCGAGATCGATAACTTATATCTCGACAAATTGTTGCTAAAGTCAAAATTATGTATACGTTGCTATCGACTTAAGATATTATTAAGTTATATGATAAAGATAAGTAACAGAACTGAGACGATGGGAGAGCTGTAACCGCTATGGGTCGTGTGGGAGTATTGCTATTAAACTTGGGCGGGCCAGATCAAATCGAGGATGTCCGTCCTTTCCTGTTCAACTTGTTCTCTGACCCGGAAATCATCCGCATTCCGTTTCCGTGGCTGCAAAAACCCCTCGCGTGGTTGATTTCGACCCTGCGGTTTCAGAAATCCCAGGAAAATTACCGCCAAATCGGGGGTGGGTCTCCTTTGCGGCGGATTACCGAAGAACAAGCCGCTTCGCTGCAAGAACTTTTGCAGTCCAAGGGACAAGATGCCAGAGTATACGTGGGGATGCGCTACTGGCATCCTTTTACCGAAGAGGCGATCGCCAAAATTAAGCGCGATCGCATCGAACACTTGACAATCTTGCCGCTGTATCCTCAATTTTCGATCAGCACCAGCGGTTCTAGCTTCCGCCAGCTAGAAGAAATGTGGGGCAAAGATCCAGCCCTCAAGGAGATCGACTATACCGCTATTCCTTCTTGGTATCAGCGGCCTGGCTACATTCAGGCTATGTCTGAACTCATAGCCCAAGAACTAGACCACAATCCCCATCCCGATCGAGTTCACATCTTTTTCAGCGCCCACGGCGTCCCCCTCAGCTACGTAGAAGAGGCTGGAGACCCCTATCAGCGCGAGATCCAAGATTGCACTCGCCTGATTGTGGAACATTTGAACCGACCTAACGAACACACTCTAGCCTATCAAAGTCGGGTAGGCCCGGTGGAATGGCTCAAGCCTTACACCGAAGACGCCATTACCGAATTGGCAGAAAGTGGAGTCCAAGATTTGTTGGTAGTTCCGATTAGTTTTGTTTCTGAGCACATCGAAACTCTGCAAGAAATTGACATGGAGTATCGAGAATTAGCAGAAGAATCGGGAATAGAAAATTTCTACCGAGTGCCGGCCCTGAATACTCATCCGGTGTTTATTGAGGCATTGGCCGATTTAGTCATCGAGTCGATCGAATCTCCCAGCGTTAAATTTTCTGATGTGATACGCCCTTCCAAGAAAGTTAAGATGTACCCTCAAGAGCAGTGGGAGTGGGGTTTGACGACAGGGGCGGAAGTCTGGAACGGTCGCGTGGCGATGATTGGTTTTGTGGCACTATTGATCGAGTTAATTGCGGGTCAGGGCCCGCTACACTCGATCGGGCTGCTTTAGAATTGGGAATTGGGCATAGGGAATTGGGCATAGGGCATAGGGCATAGGGAATTGGGCATAGGGCATAGGCCCGTGCAGGGAATTGGGAATTGGTAGCAATTAACTAATAACTAATACCCGATGCCCGATGCCCCATGCCCCATGCTCCATGCCCCATGCCCCATGCCCAATCATTAAATTAATCTGGATCGCGTTTGCGACGGCGGGGATTTCCCCTATCACCCGGTATTCCCTGACTTCTGTACCATCCGTACCACTCTTTAGAACTGCGAATAGCCAGCCACAGCAGCAGCATCGCAATTAACCCTCCCTGCCGCGGGGCGTCAAAGGCAAACAATACCAAGGAAATGCACAGAACATCTTGGAGGAAAATCATCCAAATCGGCAAACCCCGCAGTCGATAAAGCCATCCTGCTTGTACCAGTTGCAGCACTAAAGCCAACAAACCTCCGACAACACCAATAATCCACAGCATCCAAGGGTGAGCAATAACTTCGTCGATCGAACTTACCTGAGCGATCGCAATTCCCATAATTGCTCCGACAATAGGACTGAAAATAATTTGCACAATTTGCAGCACCCGCAGTCCCACAAAAGTTTTAGAAGCAAATAACTCTAAAAGCGACCAACTCACCAAAATGGCCAGCGCCACTTGGGGGTGAACCCGAGATAATAAAGGTATTTCCGACCAAAGTTTGTCAATCCGCAACAAACCAATTAACAGCAGGGGTAGGGCAATTCTCATACCCCCCGCCGCAGACGCAGAGAGAGCGGCTAGGAGTCCAACCATAATAATAATTCACTTGATAACGTCAGCTACAGCCTCGATCTATTTCAAAATTGAATTCCCCTGGTGGCTGGCTGTGATTTGAGCGATCTCTCCTCAAATTGCTAGTTGAGCTTAAATATCACTCTCTACTTTAAGTGTATATGCTTAATTACTGATTGGGACTGCTCGAAAAGTCGATCGACACAAAACAGTTTGTTGACAGTTGACTGTTGACAGTTGACTGTTGTCAGAAGAAAGGAGGCAGCATTCAACCGGGATTGTGATTAAATTAGCTTAAGCACAAGAAGCCTTCTTCTATCTGACAACAGACAACTGACCCTTCGACTTCGCGAGCGGGCACCGCAACTAACAACTGACAACAGTCAACTAACTTCTTATGTCTGATTCATTATTTGCCGATGCCAGCCGCCGATTAGAACGAGCCTTAAAATATGTGTCCCTTTCCGAGGATACGATCGAACGGCTCAAATATCCCAAATCCAGTTTAATTGTATCGATTCCCGTGCGGATGGACGACGGATCGCTGCGAATTTTCCAAGGTTATCGGGTGCGCTACGACGATACTAGAGGCCCATCTAAAGGCGGCGTCCGCTACCACCCAAAAGTATCCCTCGATGAAGTGCAATCCTTGGCCTTTTGGATGACGTTTAAATGTGCGGTTCTCAACTTGCCCTTTGGGGGAGCAAAGGGCGGAATTACTGTCAATCCCAAAGAATTGTCCAAACTCGAATTGGAACGGTTGAGCCGGGGCTATGTCGATGCGATCGCCGATTTTATCGGCCCCGATGTCGATATTCCCGCACCAGATGTCTATACCAATCCGATGATTATGGGTTGGATGATGGATCAGTACAGTATTATTAAGCGACAGCTCAGTCCGGCAGTGGTAACAGGTAAACCAGTGACAATCGGCGGCAGTTTGGGCCGAGATACGGCAACAGCAACCGGTGCTTTTTTTGTAATTCAAACTCTCCTGCCCAAATTTAACCGAATTCCAGAAGAGACAACTGTAGCCGTCCAGGGTTTTGGGAATGCCGGAGCTGAATTAGCCGAATTGCTCTGGAAAGCTGGTTATAAAGTTGTTGCTGTTAGCGATTCCCAAGGTGGAATTTATGCGAAACAAGGGCTGGATATTCCCAGCATCCGCCGCTTTAAAGAGTCTAACAAAGGTATCAAAGCTATTTACTGCGAAGGTTCTGTTTGCAATATTGTCGAACACGAAATTTTGACGAACGAGCAACTTTTAGCATTAGATGTGGACGTGCTAGTTCCAGCAGCTTTGGAAAATCAAATAACGGAAGCAAATGTTAATGATGTTAAGGCTAAGTTTATTTTTGAAGTAGCTAACGGGCCGATTGATTCGGCTGCTGATTTAATTTTAGAGGCGAGGGGAATTCGGGTAATTCCTGATATTTTAGTCAATGCCGGCGGCGTAACGGTTAGTTATTTTGAGTGGGTGCAAAACCGCAGCGGGCTTTATTGGACGCTGGAGGAAGTCAACCAGCGGTTGCAGCATAAAATGGTCGAAGAAACTGAGGCAATTTGGAAAAAATCTGAGGAATTGTCAGTTTGCATGAGAACTGCTGCTTACGTGTACGGTTTGCACCGACTCGGTGCAGCGATGAATGCGAAGGGAACGCGGGATTATTACTTAAACGGTTGACAAAAGTTCGATCGAGCTTTGAAACCTCGAAAATGATTTTAAATCCGTTAAACTCACGTAGCGACACTATTTTCAACACACCGCGATCGGGGCGTGGGAACCAGTTTCTGGGATTCCTAGCAGATACCGGGCGAACCCGCCCCACCGCAATTGTACTGAGATTCATCAAGACTAGATGCGGGCAAATTGAAAAATTGACAGTACCTAACTCGTAATTCGCCGCCAATGGCGATCGCAGTTCGAGGGAGCTCCGATTATCAAAAACTTGCTTGACAGAGATTGACTAATATTATTTAATACTGTAAAATTCAAAATTAAGGGCCGCAAGATTTAATAACTAAATGTGGCAAGGGGTCTCCTGTCAACTCGATCGAGTTTAACGGGAGAGAACGTAAAAATCTTTCAATGATTAAAACTATATAGGCTACCCAATGAGACAACCTTTATTTGGTACGATCGCCGCAGCCGCGATCGTCATAGGTACATCGGCTGTTGTATCCTTGCCGAGCCAAGCTCAAAGCAGAAATCAATTCTACTGCGGGATTAGCGAAGGCAAACCCGCAACCATAGTCCGCACAGCAGCTAGAGGGAACATACCCCTGATAGTTTGGAACAACGAAGCTTTCTCAGCTTCCGGGTGGACTCCCAAAAAGCGCTGCGAGGAGGTATCTGCCAGATTCCAGCGGTTCAACGACAACGGACAGCTCAACTTCATGAGAGCAGGGACGTTCAACGGGCAACAAGTATTATGTATCGATCGAGCCAGAGGCAGCGGCAATTGTTCGAGTCCCGAAGCAGTAGTGCTGACAATACCCCAGCGCAGCAATGCCAACCAGATTCTCGAACAAATGCTAGACACCCGCAACCGCGCTTCCAAGCAACCCCTTTACCTGAGCGGAGAAAAGCAGTTGGTAACATACGAAAATGGCGATGCTAACGTCAATCTAAATTTGTTGTTCAACAACGAACCGCCAGACAACGAGCGTTTGTGGTAAAAGTAGCAAATAAACTGCGAGCTGAACAAACATGGATTGGCGTTCACTGATTATGGCAACTTGTATCGGCGGCATCTCAATGATGCTGCCGGCACAACTTCCGCCTGCCAAAAATTCCTTAAAACAACTACCAGTCGAAATGTCGCAACAGCGATTGCAGCAGCAAGCTGAGTCTATAGCTGTCAGGGTTCGTTCGTCGGGACAAGTTGCAGGAACGGGAATCGCCATTCGCAAGCAGGGTTCGCAGTACACCGTACTGACAAACGAACACGTCCTCAAAGCTGGAAAAGCCCCCTACCAAATCCAAACCCCAGATCATAAAATTTACCCTGCCACAGAAGTCAAAGATGCTAATTTTAAAGGCAACGATTTAGCATTGTTGCGCTTTACTAGCAACGCTGAATACACCACAGCGGATCTGGGTGCTGTACCGAAAGTAGGGGATGAAGTATTTGCAGGCGGCTTTCCTTTTTCAGAAGAAGGTTCAAAAGACCGAGGATTTGTGTTCAAAACCGGCAAAGTTTGGCGGGTGCTAGACAAAGCTTTGGAAGGCGGCTATCAAATTGGTTATACCAACGATATTGAAAAAGGAATGAGCGGGGGGCCGCTGCTGAACGCTCGCGGGGAATTGGTGGGCGTTAACGGCATCCACGCTTACCCGCTGTGGGGAGACCCCTACCAGTACAAAGACGGCACTGAACCGAATGCAGCGCTGCGGGAGCAGATGAGCAAATACAGTTGGGGGATTCCGATCGACACTTTCAAGCAGCTAGCACCTTCAGCTTTTGAAATGACAAATTCTCTGAAGAAATAGCCGAGATTCACATTTTAACAGAGGCGGGTTCATCATTATTTATAATTCACATCCCAAATATCTATAGCCTTTCTCAAATACATGAGGTACAAGAACGATCCCCCCGAACCAAAGGGAACCGGAACAGTCCCCCTCTTGGTTCGGGGGGTTGAGGGGATCGAGCTTTTGTACCTCAGCAGATAGAGAAATGGTGTTATAAACCCGCCCCAACCAACTATTGCTTAAATTAAACTAATTGGAAAATGGCAAGATTTTATAGTGTAATTCCAGCAGTATTAGTCGGAGCGGCTGCGATCGTCTCAGCTCAAGTTACGACAGCAGCAGCCTTAGAACCGACCCAAATAAGTGACGGTGCCGAAAAGTTTACAGTGATGATCACAGCCAGTCGTCCCGACGAATGCCAAGGATCGGGAGCGATAATCGAGCGTCAAGGTGAAAATTACACCGTCCTCACAGCCAACCACGTCGTAGCGACGACTGGTGAATGCTTCATCCAAACTATCGACGGGATGAAGTACAAATTTTACGAAGCCCGTCTCGTACCCGGAACGGATTTAGCCTTGTTGCAGTTCCAAAGTAAGAATAACTATGCAGTCGCTCAAACCGGGAGTTCCGCAAACTTGCGACCGGGAGCAACAGTTTATGTCGCAGGCTATCCCAGTCCCGGACAGATAGATATCAGACGCAGCTACCGTTTTGAAACAGTCCGGGTTACCAGTCGAGTTCAAGGTGCCAAAGAAGGTTACGAACTATCCTACAGTGGCGACGCTCTCCCCGGCATGAGCGGTGGGCCGGTGCTCGACAGCACGGGCCGTTTAGTGGGAATTCACGGAAAAGCTGAAGTACGGCAAGTTCAAGGCGCTGTGGGCAATTATGGCGTTCCTTTTGAGATATTTTTGGCGAGACGGGGAGCAATAGCTCGCGATGCTCAATCGGCTCCAGACCAGATTCGTCCGGTGCCACCTGTATCACCGCCAATTCCCCGAGAAACCCCGGCACCAAAACCGACACCAATACCAGCACCAGCGCCAGCACCCACACCCGCGCCGGAGTCAGCTTTTACTCCACTCCCAGAAGCACCACCCATTGCAGCAAGGGGGCCAGAATCGCCTGCGGAGTCGGCAATTAGTTCGATGGTTCGCGGTCAGCAAACTTATGTTGCGAACAACCGCAATTTTCTCAATTCTGTGCCGTCGATCGCCAAAACCTTTAGCATTCTATTGCCGCAGGATTACAACTTTTCAATTCGCACCACGACTAGAGGCGCTTTTCACTACGCAATACCGAAGTCTGCGGAGATGAAAGCTTATGTGGGAGCTATTTTCTTGGAAGAAAACAGCAATTTAAACAATCCGGTGACTGTCTCAATTGTCTGCGAAGCAACGACGGCGATCAATGTTCGCCCTCCAGATCCGACTTACGGTAAAAGCAATTTAGCTTGCGGTGTAGGTACAAATCTCAGAAATGCCAGCAGTGTACCGCAGCGAAATCTCGTAACTCAGTCAGCACCGGCGACCGCGGCCCGGCCAACACCGGCTCCTGCGACGCGGCCAACACCGGCGACCGCAGCAAGAGCAAATCCGCCTCAAACCAGAGCAGTGTCGATCGGCTTTTTGAGTTTGGTGAATGTTTGCAATACTTACGACCTCACTGGTCAAACTCCCCACCAAGAGCGAGCTTTAGAGTGGTTGCAGGGCAAAATTCCCGCCCAAACCATGCAAAAATTTGCGGAAGAGTGGCGCACTCAATTGATCGCCAGAGCCGGTAACAGGCCGATTAATTTGGTTGATGTTTGCAAAGTTTACGATCGGGCTGGCCTCCACCCGCACCAAAATCGAGCATTGGAATGGTTACAACAGCAAATTCCCAAGGAAACGCTGACAGATTTTGGTAAAAAGTGGCAAAATCAGCCCGGTTCGTAGTGAGGACTTCAGTCCTTCCTCAAAATCGGTTCGTAGTGAGGACTT
>JAUBOH010000026.1:7824-13414 GCA_036700145.1 Microcoleus occultus BM001215366 | reverse complement strand
TCAGTCCTTCCTCAAAATCGGTTCGTAGTGAGGACTTCAGTCCTTCCTCAAAATCCTCGGAAAAAAGAAGGACTAAAGTCCTCACTACGAACGAAAAAATTAATTTATTTCTAAAGAATTCATCATTTTTTCCTCGGAAGAAAGAAGGACTAAAGTCCTCACTACGAACGAAAGAATTAATTTATTTCTAAAGAATTCATCATTATTTCAGCGGTTTTTATATATTCCGAATACTCAGATTTTTCTGCCGTGTAGGTCAGCACATAAGCTTTATTATTCATCAACGTCCAAGTTTGCATAATTTTAGTAGCTTTTTGCCCATCTTGAGCATCAAAAATTATTGTATGACCTCGATTATTTGCAAAAGTTTTTGAATTTTCTTCCAAAATTTTGACATCATTAAAATTTGTTTTAATTGAATTAATAGACGACTGATTGTACTCATCTAAAGACATCGGTTTTGGTAAATCTTCTATGCTGACAGTAATTTGTTCTTGAAAAGAATCAGCGCTGTTCTTTTTCGGGGCTAGGAATACAACCACGTCATTAATTAACGTATTTTGGGACTCTTGTTTTTCCCATTTTTCTGGATATTGGATTTTAAACTGATGCGCCGAACTTTGATAAGTTAATAACTTGTCAACTCCAGTTTTCGAGAAATTTTGAATTGCGAAGGCGGAAGCTGCGATCGCCCCAGCAACTGAGATCCCCATTAAAGCTTGCTTCCATCCCAATGCAAATGCAGGAGTTTTGCGCGAGGGAGATGGGGATGGTCGATCGACCATTTTCGCCAAACGCTGCAACAAAACTTGAGTATCTTTCGGCCGCCCGTTCGGGAAATGAGCCATCAAATCGTCCACCAAATCTGCTAGCGGCTTCGATGCGCCAGTCGCCAAAGTACGCCAAATCAATTTACCCGATCGCGGATCTTCCTGCAAAGTTCTCGGTTCTTGAGCCGTCAGCAAATACACAAAAGTGCGGCCCAGAGCAAAAAAATCCGAACGGGGTTCAGCCTTGCCATTTTTTTGTTCCGACGGAGTGTAACCCGCTGAAGAAATTCTTGTCACCTCTCCACTCGTTCTCTGAACAGTTTCTGTAAATTCCCGCACCGCCCCAAAATCAATCAATACTAATTTACCGTTCGATCGCCACATGATATTCTGCGGCTTAATATCCCGGTGAAAATAATTTTGGTTGTGAACAAGATTCAAGATTTCTGTTAATTGCGTCAGCCAGTCAATAGCTTGTTCCGAAGTTATAGGTTGATAGTTTTGAATTTCCAGCCACTGCTGCAAATTCTTACCTTCAATTTTCTCCATCACCAGACAGTGCAAGGAGTTGGTAGTATCGTTAGGCTTGAAAGTAAAATAGCCGTCAGATTCTACTTGAGGGAGTCCCGGATGCTTCAGCCGCTGCAAAACATTAGCTTCTCTCTGAAACAGTTCCACCCCTAGAGGATCGTTGTGAATGAGAACTTTTAAAACTTTCCGAGTACCGTCTCTATCTCTGACTTCAAAAGTTTTGCCAAAGCCTCCTTGTCCCAAAACACTAAGTACCTCATAGCGTTCGTCTATTAACAACTTTGAGCCGCAGATGCGGCAAAAGTTGATAGTGTCAAGATTTTCTGGATGGCGGCAGTTGGGATTAATGCAGTAGCTCATGGTAGGGAGGAATTAGCTTGGTAGAAATAGTATCTCGTGCCAAAGCAGCTTCCTGAAAGCTATCCAAATTCTGGACAGCTTGGAATTAGTGCGGTGCTTGTTAGCATTGATTATTAAACATGATATAACATTACTCATGTTTTGAATACTGAATTCTCGCACAATCTAAAATCTCAAATCTCAAATCTCAAATTATATGACAGCTCAAACCCATAAGAAAACAAACTTAATCGCCAGCCCCTATTTAGAGATCGACCATCAGGGGGAGGTTTTACGCTTGGAACTGACAAAGACTGAACACATACTGGGACGCGATCCCCACAAAGCTGACTTGCTGGTTCCTCAAGATTGGGAGAAGCTGTCCAGATGTCAAGCGATTTTGCGGCAAGAAGGAGACGACTACCGCATCTACGATGGCGATGGCATCAAACCCAGCAGTCGCGGGTTATTTGTACTTCCTGCTGAAACTCCTGTAACTCCGAATCGAGGCTGCGTTTTGCAGCATGGAATCGAGTTGCGGATTGGCAAAGATTTGAGAAATCCGGTGCGGGTGACTTATTTCAATCCCGGAAGTCCGGCGCTGGCGAGTTTGGGTTCGCGGGAGTCTGTGTCTGTGCAAAATCGATCGGTAGTCTTGGGGCGCGATCGCACTTCTACCCTACAATTAAATTCGCCGATCGTCTCCCGCAGCCATTGTACGATCGATGCTAACAAACGCGGAGACTACATTCTCACAGACACCAGCAGCAACGGCGTATTTATCAACGGCAAACGCATCAAAAAATCCGCTATTTTGACCGAAGGTGCAAAGATTCGCATCGGCCCTTTTCTGCTAATTTATCAAAAAGAAGAATTAACAGTTATCGATCCGGGAAATGCGATCCGTTTGGAAGCAATTAACTTAGTCCGACCTTTTGTTAACGATATTTCCCTGGTAATTGAACCCGGACAATTAGTGGCGTTAGTCGGAGGAAGCGGGGCGGGCAAATCTACATTAATGCGAACTTTGCTGGGCATTGAAACCACAAAACGCGGTGCAGTTTACGTCAACGGCGAGGAATTGCGAAAAAACTTTGAATGCTACAGTTCTTTAATTGGTTACGTGCCGCAAGACGACATTGTTCACGGCGAATTGACAGTCGCCGAAGCCCTGACTTACGCCATTAAATTGCGCTTGCCGCCCGATGTCGATGTCGAGCAAGTTTTGACAAAGACGCTGACAGATATTGAGATGTTGGATAAGCGGAATATTGCTATCAAAAAACTCAGCGGCGGACAGAGAAAGCGGGTGAGTATCGGCGTGGAACTGCTGGCCGATCCGAAGTTATTTTTCTTAGACGAACCGACTTCTGGGCTCGATCCTGGGTTGGATAAAAAGATGATGGAATTGCTGCGGAATTTGGCAGATCGAGGGCGGACGGTGGTTTTGGTGACGCACGCTACGGCAAATGTCAGTTTGTGCGATCGGCTAGTTTTTCTCGGCCGCAACGGCTATCTGTGTTACTTCGGCCCGCCCGCAGAAGCCGCCAATTTCTTTGGAGTGAATCAAGCAGACTTTGCCAACATTTACAACGAGCTAGAAATAAGCGAAAGTGTTATCAAAGACTGGGCGAACAAATACCGCAATTCCGCTTATTATCAGCGCTATATTGACGCTCCCCTGAGTCCGAAAGCACCTCAAAAACAAGCTCCTCCCGTCCAACTTTCCCAACCGGCCCGAGTTTCCCCCCTCAAACAACTTTTATTAATCGCCCAGCGCTATTTTCAGCTAACTTTGCGCGACCCGGTTAATGTAGGTTTAGGACTGTTAACAGCCGCCGTCTGCCCGATTTTGCTAGCAGGAATTAAAGATGTAGAGCCATTAGTTACGGGTACAGAAGATGACCCAGCACTTGCTTTTTTAGCGCTGCGAATTTTGTTTGTGTTTACATCCGCAGCTATTTGGGTCGGTTTGTCAAGTTCTTTGCAAGAAATTGTCAAAGAATCGGCAATTTATCAGCGAGAAAGATTGGTAAATTTAGGTTTACTACCCTATGTCGGTTCAAAATTTTTAGTGCTGGCGGGATTGGCATTGCTGCAAACACTGCTGATGACGGCAGTAATTTTAATTGGCTTTAAACAGCCGGCACCTGATGCAATTTCTTGGGCGCTGGGTTTAGCAATTACGACGTTTTTAACGCTGCTGGCGAGCATGAGTTTGGGGTTGATGGTATCGGCTTTTGTGAAGAATGGGAGTCAGGCAAATAGCGCTTTGCCTTTGCTTTTAGTGCCGCAAATTATTTTTTCGGGGGTCTTGTTTAGTCTGGGAAGTTTGTTTAAAATCGAGAAAATCGGTCAGTATCTGTCGTGGTTGACGGTTAGCCGGTGGTCTGTGGGTGCTTACGGGAGCTTGGTGAATGTGAATGCGATGGTGCCGAAGCCGATCGAATTGCCCGATCGTACAATCCTACCGCAGTTATTCGAGAAAAGTGCCGTCTACGAACCGACTTGGCAAAACTTAGCCTTGAATTGGGGGATTTTAGGATTGCACGCAGCAGTTTATTTGACCGCAACTTTGCTATTGCAGAAGCGGAAAGATATTTTTAAATAACGCAGAACATGGCTATGTTTTTTTACGGACTTTGTTTGTCTAGACGTGATTGTAATCGCCAAAGGCAAAAGGGCAAAAGTGTAAAGTGCTAGGAAGTCCACGCAGCCACACACGCAACCCGAAAACCGAAGTAGTCGTTGTCATAGCTCGGCACATTGCTGAACATGCGAAACGCCGATCGACAAAGCCACGGATTGTATTCCCAAGAACCGCCGCGCAGCAGCCGACGTTCATTTTGACCAATTTCCCAAGAACTCCCGTCAGTCGGTGCACCATCATAGTTAGAATTCCATTTATCGCTACACCATTCCCAGACATTCCCGTGCATATCGTACAATCCAAAAGCATTGGGAGGAAAGCTCCCCACATCTGTTGTTTCTTCGCGGTACTTTCCTTTAGGAGCCTTTGCATAGCTGTAGTTTCCGTCATAGTTGACTAATTCTGGGGTAATGGTTTCCCCAAAATGGAATGGGGTTGTTGTACCCGCTCGACAGGCGTATTCCCATTCGGCTTCACTCAATAAGCGATATTTCTTTCCGGTTGTTTGCGAGAGTTTCCTACAGAATTTCACGGCATCATTCCACGATACTTGTTCCACAGGACGTTTCTCACCTTCAAAAAAGTGCAATGTGTTGTTTCCCATGACGGCTATCCACTGTGCTTGGGTGATGGGGTATTTTCCTGCATAAAATGTCGGTACTGTGACTCGATGCTGGGGACTGTCGCTATATTCTGCATCTTCTGAGCTGTCGGGGGAACCCATCATAAATGTGCCGCCGGGAATGTAAACCATTTCCAGCACAACTGATTTCCGTAAGTATTCACGAAAGAAACGAGCAAAGGACTTACTACGGCTGTTTTCTTGTCCATAAGAATCGACTGTGATGACATCAAATTCAAATAGAGGATCGTAATTGAGTAAATGTTTTTTAATCTTCTTTTCATTTCTATCTTTCAGCAGGGAGTAAGCAGCAAATTCTACCTGCATCGATTCATCTTGCAAAGCTTGAATTATCAAGTCTAACCCTAATTCTCCATATTTCAACGCTTCAGAGAGTGCGGCGATTCTAGCTTCGACATCGGGCGAGGCCAAGCGGCTTTTAACGCCTCCGATGCCTCCTAAGACAGCAACACCTATCGGGGGTGGATTTTGACCGCCGAGGACTGCATCATATTCTCTAGGTTCATTTTGATTGTCGGACATAATTTTAACCAGGGACTTTTGCTAGTTGATCCGGCTGCAAGGTCGGCATCGCGAGTAATTCCTCAACTGAGAAGGGTTGAGGTTGAGGAATTTCCGCTTCAGCGTCCATAAGTTCTTTGATTTTATCAAAAATCA
>JAUBOH010000026.1:0-7724 GCA_036700145.1 Microcoleus occultus BM001215366 | reverse complement strand
GGTTGAGGAATTTCCGCTTCAGCGTCCATAAGTTCTTTGATTTTATCAAAAATCAAAAGAGTTTGTTCTTCTCCGTCAGTTAGTTTTTCGTAAAAATCAGGTATTGAGAACCAATGCTCAAAAGCAATCTCTAACAAACCGTTAGCTGCTAATTGCACTTGCCAGTACCGAGAATATCTGGCATCGACTATCTCAAATAACGGGGCTGGATTGTGTATGGGATAGTAAGTATACCGCTCATCGCAAATATAGTACGATAAATTTCCTTGCCATTGGGAGATAGCATAGACAATATACTCTTTACCTACGATCAGTTTAAATTCAGTTTCTCGGGTAATGTCTAACGGTGGATTTAGGTAACTGTCCGGCAGATATGCCCCTTTGTTGGCAATGCAGCGAATCTTCATAGATTAACATGGCTGGTTTTTCGGTCCTATTTTTAATTATACGATCGACCTATTATTTTAAGACTACAACCCCTGTCACAATTACAGTCTTGGACGCGCTTCTATCCAAAGAAACCGGGTTTTTACCGAATCTGCTGGCTGCAACGCGTCTTTTCGTAAAAAACCCGGTTTCTGAACCCCCATCCGTGAGTCCTAAATTATTCGTTGGGTGGGGGCGGGTTTACGAGATGGTTACTTTTAGGCAAGTATTATTGGTGAACCCGCCCCTACGAATTTTGGTGAACCTGTACTTAAACCAAAAAAAAATCCCCCGTTTGGGGGATTTGATTCAACGCTATTACATAGCCTTAACTTCTGGCATCAAACACTTATCGGAATCGCAGCCCGCAGGCCCCGAATCCATCATTTCACCCAAGTCATAGCGACTCAGTGCCACCTGAAAAACATCGATTTGACGACGCACTAAAACGTCTTTCAACATCGTCTCGTAAGTTGCCTTTGCAATCGGTTCAAAGGGCAAACGGGGGAAAGTTTCCAGCGCGTCAAATCTGGACAAAAGTGCGGCGGAAATGTAGCCTTCGTCATCGCGAATCGCTTCATAAATTCGCGTACCCAAACTTTCAACTTCATTTTCTCGCAACTCAATCGTGGCGCTGGTGTTGTGCCGCACGTAGAACTTTTGGACTTGCATATAAAAGTCCATCTGTGCCGCTGCTGAGAATTTGTTGATCTCAATTTCATCAGCACCGGGCAAATCTGCCCAACTGACAGCCACGGGTATTTCTACCAGCCATTCTGTACAGCGTTCGTCGAAGGGATTATTTAGCAAATTGCCGTTTTCATCTTTGTCAGATTGGGACGGAATTACGTTGTATCCGTAGTCGATGCAGGCGAGGGCTACAGGGTCGTTTTTGCCGAAAGTGATTCGGCGAATGAAACGCTGCGATTTCGGGGGATGCCAGCCGGGAGAAGCACCTGTGAGTAGAGATTTTGTACCCGATGGTTGAACGGTTGTGCAGCGATTGGGGCGTTTTAAGGAATGCCGATCGCAATAATCCCAAACTACCCGATTCACAATCTCCCGCCAACCAGTCAAATACTCTTCTTCCCGCTGTTTAAACGCCATTCCCTGGTCAGTTTGCGGGCGGCCTTCCACCCACCAGCGCAACCACTCAACACCAAAAGCATGAACGAAGAAATCAAATAATCCCGTGAAAGATACGCCGACAATCGGGTCTAATTCGCGGCTGTATTGATAGCGAGGTTCGCTAAATTTGTGATTGAGAAGTACCGCGACAGATAAACCTGCGGCGGTGAAAGCTTCTTCTTGTTCTTTGAAGTTGTAAGGGTCGATTTGATTGAGGTGAACCTCAGAAAGATTACAGTTTCCAGTTAGGCTATTGCCGAAAACTCCCTTATGAAATTCTGGTTCATTGAAACAGTAAGTATCATGCAATCCTGGTAATTCTTCGACACTTCTGACAACTTGCCATTTACCTTTGCCTTTAGCCTTCGTCCCTTTGCTCACATCTAACCGCTGACAAGGAATTTCACCGCAGTCAGTAATTTGCAAGTAGTACAAATCTTGACTTCGGACACCGTAATTGGTAATTGCTCCTTGATGAGCACAAAGATTTAGCGACGAACGAATACCGCATTTGGTCAAAAGTAACTGAACTCTGAAAGCGCGATCGCGATCGGAGATATAAATTCTGATACCATTACTATTGGTATTCGAGCCGTCTGTATCAGCTAGTCCAGCAATAAAATGTAAAATTGCTTGTCGGTTCCAGCTCGCAATTACATTTAGTGCTTCTGGGTTAACTTTCAAACTTTTCAGAAACTCTCCTGAAAAGCTCAAGTTAGTTACATCTGTGAAAACAGGTAAATAGTCATAATTTCTTTCAGGCGACTTATTTCCTGCTACTGACAATGCCATTTTGCCTTCGTAAAGTCGAACTTTTGCATTGTCATTTTGGTCTGTAGTTCCATCTCCTACAGCCACACCCAAAGTGTAAGCATAACTTGAATCGATATTCATGCCATCTTGATACTGAATTGTAAAAGGTTCAGTATGAATGCTATATCGACTTGTATCCATCAAGTCTTTGGTTTGAACTTCTTGGTAAACTTTACCAAATCGATCCTTGACAAAGAAACGATGATATTCTGTCGCATCCAGATAAGTACCATCAGCAAACTTTACACGATAAAGTTTGCGCCGTCCGCCATTGGTATTACTCGCTGTCTGAAATGGTGTGACTGAGCTCCATCTTTGACCATTCCAAATTTCGATTTCACTTCCAACAACATCCTTTATTTGATGCAGTCCGTCTTTCGTAATTAACAGAGTCTCCCCACTGACACAGTGAAAATTAGAGCCGATGATTTCCAGTTTTGTTATCCTAAAGGCTTTTTATCCTCTAGTTCTACAGATTCCATATTATCTGTAGCTCGGCGTACTTTTTCATTTACTTTAGTTGTAAATGCCCCGCACTCTTGCCAGGATTATGTTCTTCAATTAAGAAGGTTCACCTGGTACGCTCTACGGTGGTAAAGGATTTTTAATTCCCTTACTTACCTCGGAATTAACATCTCAGTCTTCTCCGATTTTGCGAGGTTTTTAACGTGAGGCAAAATTACTTACCACACGGGTTTAAACCCAAACGGACTGACCGATGCTCTAATTCTTCCGCAGTCATGTCAGGATAGCGTTCCTGGAACCACTGTTTAGCTTTTCCTTCGTCGTAAGCTTTCAAGAACTCAATTTTAAGACTTGGTGTTGAAAGTAGATCGACGTTAGCTCTAGCTACGGCTTCACCAGCCCATTGAATCGCACCTTCGCCAGAATAATACTGTTTGCGGACAGCATCAATACATTCTTCTAATGTCGGTTTGGAATGGAAAACACGGGTATGATTTGCCATTCTCAAAGCATCGCGTTCTGGGTCTATTCTCCAGTTGCCTTTATCGTCTTGTTGCCACAGGTTGTTTTTAGCATTGGCTCCCAGTTCGTCATCAAAAGAAAATTGACGAATTCCGGCGCTGCGGCGAATGTTACCGGCGACGATCGTGACCGCTGCTTCATCTATCAACACGCAGCATTCAACTGAATTTAACTGCCGCCCTAAAGCTTTGTTCAAAATTGCGGCGCAGCGCTGATAAAGGTCGGGCAATTTCACAGGATTTGCGACGCCGCCAAAACCTTTTAAAGGTTCTCCCACGGGGCGAACGTCGCTCAAATCGATGTAAACTTGAACTTCTCCTGCAAATCTCTCATCTGTGGATAATTCCAGCAAAGCTTGATAGGATTTTACCCAACCTTGGCGAGAATCTCCGACATAAATAGTGGCGGTTTTTTCTGCTATTTTTACTTCTGTTTCTTGACGGCGCGACTGAGCGGGTGTAGAGCCGATTTCGCCTTGCATTGTCACGGTTAAGCGGTTGCTAATTGGTGGCAATTGGTTGATGTATTTGGGTTCCAAAACTGCACCGGTACCGCAGCCCATCATCGCCAAATCCATCAACAAGCCAAAGGCTCTCCAATCGATAATATTTGTTGAAGAGCAATTATATGCGCCGGAAAAGTTTTCTGGTTGCTCAATCCATTTGCTACCGCCCACCCACAGCCAGCGCCCGGAAGCGAGGGTTTTGAGCTCGTTTTGCATCCGGTGTAGGAGTTGTGTTTCTTCAGCAGTGAGGTTTCCGAGCGATGCTAAGCCCTTGACGGTTCGATCGCACACATCGGCCCAAGTTTCGCGCCCTGTGTCGGTACGGCGGCTGTACGTCCTGAAAAATACTGGATTGGCTGCGGGTGCTGTTTCGGGGAAATCGGACAGGTGGCGTTTGTCGCTAGCACTCGATCGCTCTAATTCTCGAACCATAGGTTGTGTACTGACGTGTCGGAATATATCAACAGACTATGAATATACAACAGGATTCAGATTTAGGGTGAAAGCTTGACAAATTTAACAATTTGCACTAGATATGGGGCACTGAAGTCTACAAGCTCGATCGGGCGATCGGCTCAAAACTTCAGCAAAAAACCCGATTTCTGCTATAAACCGGGTGAAGCGCAAATGTTGTCCATTGTCAATTATTTGTCAATAAAAACTCAATATTCGGTAACAGCGGGTCTTGAACCACCCCGACACCGTTAAATCCCCAACGTTCGAGCAGCTTTTTCACAGACGAACCGGAAATCGATTCTACCCCGAATCGATCGGCAACATCGGCCGCGTGGGCATTCAGATAGCTCAAAGCGTCATAGTCTTCGCGAAACATCAGCAGGTAACTAACTGCCGAATCTGGATTAGGATTGGCAGAGAGATATTTGCCGTCCGCACGGGAACGCAGTAAGTAAAAAACTTGGGATAACATTTTATCTTTTTTGTCAAAATAATAGATTAACTCAAATTGGGAATCGGGAATCGGGAATCGGGAATCGGGAATCGGGAATTGGTAAATTAAAAAAGTTTAATTATTTTTCTTCCTTCTTCCTTCTTCCTTCTTCCTTCAACATCCGCTATTTAAATCAAAGTCAGTGCCAAACCTTTAAATCCCCTGCCGTCGCCAATTTGACCGACGATCGAAGCCCGACCTGTTGTCAAATTAATATTGTACAGGCTCGAAACTCCGCCCACATCGATCGCAGCCAAAGCCGTCTCGTTACCGCCCACACTCCTGATATCAAAGCCGAGAACTGTACCAGCATCAATTCCCAAAGATCCGATCGTATTTAACACCCCATTATTCGGCGGATCTTGGCGCACCAAAACGTCGGAATTGCTGTCAATTACAAACAGCGTTGTCGAAGTTGCGCCCGCAAAGTTATTCACATACGCAGCCCCCGCAGCCGCCGGAGAATTGCCAAAATTGCGATCGCCCGCAGCATAAGCCAAATTCCCGTCGAGTTGAATTCCCCCCGTCAGCGTGTCAGAATCCACAATTGCGCCGGTATCCGGGTTAAGGCGGCCGTTTTGACCAGATTGATTGACAAACCGAATGCGATCGACTGTCGGATTGAAATCCAAACCCGCAGCCCCCGGAGTCAGCCCGACAGCAAACTGCCCGCTACCGACTTGACTTGCAGCCCCAGTCACCGGGTCGATCGCGTA
This sequence comes from Microcoleus occultus BM001215366, assembly GCA_036700145.1. Classification (GTDB taxonomy): domain Bacteria; phylum Cyanobacteriota; class Cyanobacteriia; order Cyanobacteriales; family Microcoleaceae; genus Microcoleus. The sequence goes on along the minus strand of JAUBOH010000026.1, from coordinate 2,200 downwards.
CAATCGATTGCTAGAACCCAAACCGTAAAGCAAACCGTTAGCGGGGCGAAAATCAATCCCCAGCAAACTTTCTCCCGGCTGCAACCCTGTAACTGTCGCGTCGCTGAGAATCGCCCGCGGTGCCGCCTCATTAAAACCGACAATTGTTTCAGCGCCATTTCTGACAGTTAAAGCGTAAGCTGTAGGCAAAGGCAAAGCCAAACCGTTAATCTGTCTCCCGCCGGCAATTTGATTGACAAAAGAAGCTTGACCTGTACTTAAATTGATATTGTACAAGCCCGAAACGCCGCCGACTTCCAGTGCCGCCACTGCCACTTCGCGGCCGCCAATACTTCTGATATCAAAGCCGAGAATGCTAGTGGCATCAACTCCCAAAGATCCGATCGTATTCAACACTCCATTATTCGGCGGATCTTGCCGCACCAAAACATCTGAATTGCTGTCAATAACAAACAGCGTCGTCGAAGTTGCGCCCGCAAAGTTGTTCGTATACGCAGCCCCCACAGCCGCAGGAGAACTGCCAGAATTGCGATCGCCCGCCCGGTAAGCCAAATTCCCGTCGAGTTGAATTCCGCCCGCCAGCGTGTCAGAATCCACAATTGCGCCTGTATCAGGATTGAGGCGGCCGTTTTGACCGGCTTGATTGACAAACCGAATGCGATCGACCGTCGGATTGAAATCCAAACCCACAGCCCCCGGAGTCAAACCAACAGCAAATTGCCCGCTACCAACTTGACTTGCTTCCCCCGTTTTCGGATTGACAGCATACAAGCGATTGCTAGAACCCACACCGTAAAGTATGCCGTTAGCGGGCCGGTAATCAATCGACAGCAAACTTTCTCCCGCTTGCAATCCAGTCACGGAGAAATCTGAGATGACATTTTGCGGATTTGAAAGGCTAAAACCGACAATCCGATTAGCTGGAGTTAAAGCATAAGCCGTTGTCAGCGCTTGAGGCGGGGGATTCGGAACAATGCTGCTAATATTATTAGTGAAATCTGTTTGGTCGATCGCACTTCGATTGACACCTCTGAGAGTAGCAAGAAATTCTCCCGTTACCCGGTCTTGAATAACAGTATCGTTTCCAGCTTCCAGAATATTCAAGTCGGCAAAAGTGATTCCTCCCGCCAAACCGATTAAATCTGTACCGTTTGCAAAATCTGCGATCGCGTCAGCATTTGCCAAACTCACACCGCCGCTAGTACGAAAAGGATCGGCCACAGCGTAGCGACTCAAAACAAATACGTCTGCCCCGTCTCCGCCTATCAGGATATCAGTATCTCGATCGCCCGACAAAACATCATTTCCCGCGTTTCCAGAAATAGCATCGCTGCCTTTTCCGCCAAATAAAAAGTCGCTATCTTCACCGCCATTAACTGTATCGCTACCTAAATCTCCAAACAGCGAGTCTCTGCCGGAATTCCCGTCTACCGAATCGCTGTCTTTACCGCCAAAAATGCTGTCATTGCCTGAATTTCCAGCAATTGCATCATTGCCCATCAAACCAAAAATCAAATCATTTTCTGGAGTTCCTGCAAGCGTGTCTGCTTGTCCAGTGCCTCTAATTTCTGCCACGATCCAATCCCCCTCTAAATTTGACACTCCCGCCACCTTTAGGCAACGGAATTCTCAGTACAAAATTTCCCAAATTCGCAGCAACGGCTAATTTGACCGAAATATTTTAGGTCTGAAGAGCCGATTTTACCAGAAATCTTGTACGCAGCTAAAATTATCAATAAATCTGCCTCCAGAGATATATAAAATCGCCCCAGATACAGATATACCCGCCGATACTCGACAGTTTGCAGTATAACCAGGGGCGCCGACAGCGCAACTGCAAACCTGCAAGCTGAACTGTTTAGCGGTGCGAATTTATGAAACCTTGTACTGCGTTCATCAGTAATATACGTTAAATCTCTAATTTTGGATCTGTCCAGTCAGAAATTATTTTTCAACTTTAATCAGGACTTATGATGGGGGCCTAGAAACCGGGTTTTTTTACGAAAATATTTCGTTGCAGCCCGCAGATTCGATAAAAACCCGGTTTCTTTGGTCGGAGTGCGATCGCGAACTGATAGTGTATAAATTGCACCAATTCGTAAATCCTATCCTTTTAATTACCCTGCTTTTTCAAGCTTTCAACAATGCTTTAGAAGCTGATTCTCCGGCGAGTTTCAGTTGCGATCGCAATTTCAGATTC
>JAUBOH010000025.1:0-30481 GCA_036700145.1 Microcoleus occultus BM001215366 | reverse complement strand
ACAGCGAGGAGGACTCATGAGTTCTTCAGTCCTCCTCGCTGTGGACTTTAGCTTTGAGGCAGGGGTTTCAACCCCTGCCGGACTGTGGATTTTACCTTAAGTTGACACGCCTTGGCACTCCCGCCGCGCCCCTACAAATATACAATGTGCTTAAACCGCAGCAAAGAATACTTTAGATTTGACGGGATCGGGAGTCATGGTTTTGTCACCGGGCTGCCAGCCGGCGGGACAAACTTCATCGGGGTGAGACTGGACGTGTTGAATAGCTTGCAGAGTGCGGAGGGTTTCGTCCACGTTGCGGCCGAAAGCAAGATTGTTGATAGTAGAGTGTTGGATGATGCCTTCTTTGTCGATGATGAACAGACCTCTGAGGGCAATACCTGCTTCTGGGTCGAGGACGTTGTAGTCGGAACTAATTGTTTTTTTGAGGTCAGCAACTAAAGGATAGTTGAGGTCGCCGACACCGCCTGATTTGCGGTCTGTTTGTATCCAAGCGAGGTGAGAGAATTCGCTGTCAACGGATACGCCGAGGATTTCGGTATCGATTTTCTTGAAGTCCTCGAAGCGATCGCTAAATGCAGTAATCTCAGTCGGGCACACAAAGGTGAAGTCCAAGGGGTAGAAGAACAGGACTACATACTTTTTGCCTTTATAGTCTGACAGTTTAACTGTCTTGAATTCCTGATCCACTACGGCTGTTGCTGCGAAATCGGGTGCAGCTTGACCAACCCGGAGGCATTCACTCGTCATAGATTTTGTTTCCTTTCTTACGAACTGTTACAAATATATCATAGTCATAACGACTACAAGTATCTTCGAGAAAAATCAAAAAAACAACGCTCTCAAAATTAAGAGCGTTGTTTTTTCCATTAAATTATGGCTCAGGCGGGATTTGAACCTGCGACCTTGGGCTTATGAGTCCCCTGCGCTAACCACTGCGCCACTGAGCCAAACCTACTTCACGATTTACTATCGTAGCACGGTAGGGCGAGCTATGTCTCAATTTATTACAACAGAGTTTATTATAGCTTCTGTGGAAGGTTATGAGTTTTGATAATCATTCAAAACCCATAACTTCCGACCAGCCTTTACCGAGAAGCGCTGGACGCATCGTCGGGCAGAAAAGCCATTGGATTGACAGCACCCTGTCCGGCGGGATGGACTTCAAAGTGCAAGTGCGGCCCGGTACTAAAGCCGGTGCTGCCCATTTCAGAAATCTGTTCGCCTTGAGCGACCTTCTGACCCTTTTGCACCAAAATTCGGCTGTTGTGGGCGTAGACCGTCTCAGAGCCGTCTGGATGGGTAATTTCCACCAGATAGCCGTAGCCCCCGTCGTTCCACTCTGCATAGGTAACCACCCCGTCAGATGCTGCCACAATTGGCGTGCCGATCGGCCCTGCAATATCAATTCCCTTGTGCATCCGTCCCCAGCGCCAGCCGTAGCCAGAAGTGAGAACGCCCTTAGACGGCCAAATAAACCCGTTAGCCGACTGTTGTTTGCTACCGTTCGGCAGATAAGTATCAGCGCCCGAAAGCGGAGGCAGTTCCGGAGAAACCATTCGTCCCAAAGACGGGTTGCTCAGGGGGTCGTAACCCTCGGCTCCCAAAGGAGCAGTGGCCACCACCGGCTGCTGTTGGGCACTTGTCGGCGTCAGGTCGATCGGTTGCAGTTCCGCAGAGCGAGCCGGGTCAAACCGCTCTTGCTGCTGCTTCTGAACCTGCTGTGACCAAGCTCTCGACGGCGGTCTGCTGATTTCATTCTGCACCGCCCCACCGTACTCGGGGGTGTAGAGATACGGATTGACACTTGGGAAATCCTCAGAGGGGTTGCCCGAGGCGACTGTCGCCTCCGGCCCGTCAGTGGGAGCCAGGGACACCGCATTTGCCCCGATCGAATTGCGCTGGGCGCGATATTCCTCTCGCAGCCTGACAACTTCCGCCCTCAACCGTTCGGCATAAGGGTTGAGAGCCTCCGGCTTCGCCGAAGGTAAATCGCTAGTTGCAGCGGCATTTAAACCCTGGGCGCTATTTGGCACGAAGCTGATTGGTCCAGGGTATGCTCCCGAAGCGATGGCGGTAGCATTTGCACTTGCTGGCCCAGGCAGGGCACTGGTGTCAACAGCACCTGTAAATGTTGGTTCGCCTTGAAGCTCCAGCTTCCCGGGGTCGCTAATGGTTTGAGAAACTTGAGTTAGCGAAATGCTGTTAATTTTGGGAACCATCGGCGCTGAAATATTGTTCAGACCTTCCAAGTTCGCCAGGGGAGAGACAACCGGCACTGTTGGCGCGGGTGCTGCAACTATCGCACCTGCTAAAACCGGGGTAGACGAGCTGGGGTTCAAAGATGCGGGAACCGCAGCCGAGGAGACAGATGTAGAGTTGGAGGCAGAATCAGGGGCTGCAGCCTGCAACGCTGGATTATTTGACCCTACTTGGGGAATTTTCAGCCGTTGATTGACATTCAACAAGTTGGGGTTGCCGAGCTTGTTGACGGAGATCACCTCTTTGGGCGATACGCCGTGACTCTGGGCGATCGCATCTAGGGTATCTCCCGGACGCACGCTGTAGAGCATCTGGGCCGAGGCGGTGCTACTGCCTGCTGGGGGGACTACCACAGCCGATGGTAAACTCGGTGTTACGAGAGACTGTTCAATTGACTCGAATGCTCGATCGGGCGATGCTGCTTGACCGACGGCATTGGGAATTACAGGTGTGCCCCCAAGGTCGGGGATTGCTGTGGTAGTGGCAGAGCCGGGGGATGCCAGCGTCAGTGCTGACTCTGGACTCGATGCAGCCGGTGTAGATAAATTTGCTCCTTCCTCAGACTCCAAAAGCACCCGACCAGATGCTGTGGTGCGGTTTTCCTGTTTTTTCAAACTGTCGATCGCCCCCGGAGCGTTCGGGCTGTCGATCAAAATTTGTGGCTGTACCGTCGCGGCCTCTAGGGGGGCTGCGGTTGATTGCTGCCCCCCAGGGGCCGCACTATCCAACGGCTCGGAGCCAGTCAGATTTAACTTTTGTTCGGGATTGACTGCCGCTGCGGGTTCTAGCTCCTGGGCGGTATTGCCCGCGTTCTGTTGTGGCGCGGCTCCCGTCGCAGTCTGAATTCTCAGCTCTTGCCCAACTTGGAGTACGTTATCTGGTTTGATGCCGTTGGCAGTTGCTAGTGCCTTCGGTTCAAGTTCATAGTCCCGAGACAGCTCCCAAAGGGTTTGTCCCTGCTGCACCTTAACCGCCACTGGAGCGGAAGGATATCCGGCCTGTTCGGCTGGGTAGCCCTCAACTTGTGGGGAGGTAGCTGGCCCGTTGGCCGAGACTGGCTGTACTTCAGCGGTCGATTCTGCTGTCGGTGCGAGTTCAGACGCGCGAGCGCTGTCTCCATTTCTCGGCATCAGGATGCCAGAAGCACCTACCGATATTGCTAGCCCGATCGTGGCGAGAGAGCGAACTCTGCCAGTGCTGATAGTCTGTTTAGACGGTTCCGCAGAACCGTCTCTGTCGATTTCACTAGCCTGAACAGGCTTAATATTTTGGGGATATGTTCGTTTCAAAAAAACGACCTCCTACTGAGAAGCGCTAACTGTCCTTGGAAACACTCAAGGGGATCGCATGACGCTGAATTTAAATCAACAACCAAAAATATTTTGATTGTTGATAGTCATCATGCTTAGGCAAGATTACCTTGCTTTTTAAATTTAGACAAGCTCGAACCGTCACAAATTTTAAAAGTTTCGGTAAAGCCTGCTGCAATGGAACCCCAAAAGCCTTACACCGCAATAGATGGAACGAATACATAAAATATACGTTCCCGCACAGGCTAAGACTCTCACCTATTATTCGACTCTATGCTAATTTCGGGACTGCCTACAACCGTATATTTACTAGATATAGCGCTCAGGCTCCAGCAGCTACTCTTTGACACCCTAAATCGCTGAACTTCTCTGTTTTTAGCGCTGAATCATCTTGCGAGTAATTTGGTGTTGCTGATAACAATCTGTTTTTGGATGAATAAAATATATTAATTTCCGCTATCGAGATGCTCACCGCTTTGATACAAATTTCTTATATTTAAATCAAGATTTGGCAACCCCCAGCAGCTATTAAATATCTATATGTATATGTTGTGTTGATAAGGATTTATCCCAACTCGCCCAACTGTCGTTTAGCCTCAAATAAACCTACAGCGGCGCTGACGGAGAGGTTCAAACTCCTGACTCCAGGCTGGCTCATGGGAATAAAAACTGTAGCGTCGCAGGCATCTAAGACGAATTGGGGAATTCCCAAAGTTTCCGAGCCAAACATCAGCCAGTCGCTGGGCTGAAATTGGAATTGAGCGTAATTGCATCGCCCGCCAGTGCTGAATCCGATCGATCGCCCTCCGCGCTGCTGGCGACAAGCCAGAAAAGCCGCTAAATCTTCGTGGCAGTGGAGATTGACATAGGGCCAGTAATCTAAGCCGGCCCGTTTCAGGTAGCGATCGCTAATTTCAAACCCCAGCGGGCCGACTAAATGCAGTTCCGTGCCTGTGGCAGCGCAAGTGCGGGCGATATTGCCAGTATTCGGAGGGATTTGCGGGTGAATCAAGACAAGTTGGGGCATGAAGCTAATTAAAAGCGAAAAATACAGCTATTGAGAAAAGTAGAAATCTACCTTTTGGTAGATACAACTTATAGTTTTTATTTATAACCCGTGTCGGACTCGATTGATTAAATATTCTGATTTGTTTTTGAGCGTGGGCGATCGACTTTTTCGCAGAAAATTTTGGCTATTTGTATTGTTGGCTGAGTACGCACGCGCCAGGGGGCTACGGAAAGCCCCCATGACGATCGTCGCGGCGGGTACTTCACGCAACTAACTGGGCGCACAAATTGTCTTCGAGCTCCCATTCTTGGTTAGCCATGCCATCAATCCCTTGGAGAATAATACTGCGGGTGTCCAAACCACCAGAATGCAGCTTCAACCACTGCTGGGCGGTGTTGCCTTCCCGGAGAATCTTTTTCAGAGGCGAGAGAAAGCAACTAAAGCCGCGTTTTTTGGCGTCATGCCAGACTTCTCGGTAAATTTCCTCAATCCAATCTCGTGCCAGAATCTTTCTGCCATCTTGCCAGTGAATCAACTCCGCATCCAAACTTTGGCGGGATGCAGCAATTTCGTTAGCGTCTGTCAGCGCCACTAAATCTTCGTTGCGGGTGGCCGCTGGCAACGTGCTGAGTTCTAAGGGGTCTAAGCTGGGGTCTTCCATCATCTGCCAAATCCGAGCTTCTAGCAAGGCCGTGATGGCTAACAAAGCCAGAGGATTGACTTCGAGATCGCAAATTCTCAGTTCGAGGCGGTTGAGACAGTAGGGGCGACGATCGCCATTTGGGCGCACGGCAGACCACAAATGGCGGACATTTTGCATACTGCCGAGTTCTAGCTGTTCTTCAGTCCACTGGATGTAATGTTTGTGACTTTCAAACAGGGGGACGATCGCCGGAGTTTTGGGAAACAAACCCCACCGGGTAGAATGATAGCCCGTGACTTCGCCGTCGAGGAAGGGGGAAGAGGCGCTCAAGGCAAGGTACAGCGGTGCTTCGACGCGGGCGAGGCGGATTGCCCGCATCAGCATTTCTGGTTGGGAGATGCCGATGTTGATGTGAATGCTGGCTGTGACGACTTTGGTGCCGTAGGTTTGCTCGATGTAGGTGTGGTAGGGGTTGTTGGGATCGGATCGGTAAAATCGATCGCTCCCTCCGAGAGACAGGGTACTTCCTGGCAGCAAAGTATAGTCGCCCAATTGTTTTAAATACTCGCGCAGCCGGACTCGCGGCTTGACTAGGGCGCACAGCAGGCGATCGTAGCTGCACAGCGGGGCGGTCGTGTACTCCACATTGCGGCTATCAGGCTCCCGCACAAATCCCTCTAGATCGGCGACTATGCGATCGGAGAGACCGACCACCTCACCTTCGGGAGTGCCGGTATACATTTCTACTTCAAAGCCTTTTGATAGCAGCACGTTTGTTCCTCAGCTAAGTTGAGTGCTACTGTCTAGTATCCCAAAAATTGACCTGTTCGTACTATCTTCCGCGAGACAGAGTTGAAATTTTTCGCGACAGGGCACTGAAACCGGGTGTTTGGGTGTCAGCAAGATGGTCTTTAATGTAGGGTGCGCCGAAAAGTATGGGGAAGTCGATCGGGCCAACGAGTCAATGAATAAATTGCAAGTCAGTAGGAAATCTTTCTTCTTCTGGTTCGGGATCGTAAATATAGTCGCAGTCAAAGCGCAAAGCTTGAGAGTGACGGCTGACAGAAAATCCGCAGTGAGTCACCATTTCTGTAGTAAAACTAGCCATAACTAACTCAATCAGTTTTCTGTAAGAAATGTTAGGTTGTTGAACGTAATAGGTGCGTCTGGCAAAAAATATTCTCTCATCTTTCGGTACAATTATGCCATTAATTCTGTGTGCGTGTTGAATCGGCTTGATATAGGCTTCAATAAACTGCGACTGATTTTTTTGCAGTCTCGCTAATCTTTCGTGGTGCAACCAGCTCATTTGAAACACAATTTTAATAAATTCAAAACCCAAAATGTAGTTAAAAACATTATTGCGTTCTTCTGTATTCAAGACGAAGCGGAGTGCCGATTCTAAATATTGGTCAGTTTGTCGGCGCGCTTGTTGAGCTGAGTGGATATAAAATTGTTTAATGTAGCTTCTTAAATCAGATTCATTTAATTCTTTTTTGACTCGGAATCTGATTAAATACTCTTTGACTCTGTTGAGAGTGTCTACATCTTCAAACATTTTTGAGACTAAGCCGTCGGCGGTGTAGTCATCTAAAAATTCTGCTTGCAACTCAGGAGTAGATGCACACAACGTGTAGCAGAGGGACAATACGTAGCGCCGCTGGTTCCAAGGTAAGCTTTCGGCCCAATCCTTAACTTCTACAGGGAGTTTTTCCAGCACGGCATCTGTGTGGGGGCGTTGCTCAAGGTCGGCATATTTATATTTTTGTTTCATCATTGCCTTAAACCTTATATTAGTGAATTGAGGGGGTAATATATCGCAGGTAAGTAGGAGAGTAAAGTAGAGGTGGGAGTTGCAAGTTATATTTATTTTTTGATATATCTTAGGATACATGATGTAGCGTATACAGGGCGTGATCTGTCTCACACTTTTGCGAACTTGTAATCACAACTGTCCGCTTTCCATATCACATTTTGGAGCCGTGAGTGTCACGCAAAAAACTTATTCAGGTCACTGCGGTAACGGCGGGTTTTGTTGATGATTAATCAGGGTGATTCACAAGTTTTTGTTAGTAATAATTACTGAGATTAATCGTGAACTAAACTACAAGTATTGTTCCTAAAAATCGGTGCCAATACTTAGGTTTTGGCGATCGCCTCGTCCAACCAGTCCGAAAGTGGCTCGATCGCATTGCAGCGGGATCTCCGCAAGTAGCTCGGTGGTTGTGCCAACTTATACCCGCACGGTGTCCTTTTGAGAGAGATATCCAGCTATTGGGACACCATCTTTTCCACATACCGCCTATGTGCAAGCTGAATCCTGTGTATGAGGAATTAGTGGGGTTGCGTTTTCGATCGCTCTCGTTTTTGGCTGACGTATGCGGGGAAGATGTAACGCGGTACTGCTGATTGAGGGGTGTCATACCTCGATCGCCCGTTGATGTGAATTGTGTACGGTGCGCGCAAACTTGCTAGTTGTTCGATCGCTAATTTAAGCCATAATCGTTGATAATATCAGTGGATGCCTCCAGATAAGAGCGGGCATCCATCGTCGCGGTTAAGTCAAAAATAACATCAAACGGTAGCAGCAAAAACAATAACTATAAAAATAATTTAATAAGCTAATTTTGCTCATGGAAGTGAATATGTTTAACGCAACTGAACTCCTAATTAACGATTTTGTAAATCGGCTGATTGAAGGCTACCGCCACACCTACGGCGGGTTCAAATCTGACTATGCCGAAATTATTGCTTGGGTAGCGACTATGGCTTTAGAAAATATTGCTAATAGCGATGCTCTTTACCACAATGTGGAACACACTATTTTAGTCACATTGGTGGGACAAGAAATTCTACGCGGAAAACACATCCGCGAGGGTGGTGTTTCCTGCGAACATTGGCTGCATTTCCACATTGCTTTGCTGTGCCACGATATCGGGTACGTCAAGGGCGTTTGTCGGCAAGATAGAACAGATTTGGGACTGTATGCGACGGGAATAGGCGACATGAAATTAACGCTACCTCGGGGGGCGACTGATGCTAGTTTGACACCTTATCATGTCGATCGTGGAAAAATGTTTGTTGAAGAGCGTTTTGGGTGTAACAGACTGATTGATGCCGACTTGGTTAAGCAGAATATTGAGTTAACTCGTTTCCCGGTTCCTGCGGATGATGACTATCAAGATACTGCAAATTATCCGGGTTTGGTTCGGGCGGCGGATTTAATCGGTCAGTTGAGCGATCCGCGATATTTGCAAAAGATTGCGGCGCTGTTTTACGAGTTTGAGGAGACTGGCCAGAATCGGGTTTTGGGGTATCAGAATCAGGGGGATTTGCGGGATGGGTATCCTAAGTTTTATTGGAATGTGGTTTATCGGTATGTCAAGGATGCGATCGGCTATTTGGAACTGACGCAGCAGGGGAAACAAATTGTTGCTAATTTGAGCGCAAATGTGTTCCGGGTGGAGCATTCTGAGGTAGGATTGGAGGAGGTGGCTGTAGTTCGTTGATTCCTTGTCCGCCACGAGGAACGAAGCAATCCCATATCATGTCCGGTCAATTGACCACAATTCCTGTAGGGGCGGGTTCACCAACCATAATTGCCTATAATCTACAATATAATAAACCCGCCCCGGCCACGATATTATGGTCAATCTGATTCCTTGTCCGCCACGAGGAACGAAGCAATGCCAATAAAATGTGTAATTCCCGATCGAATTCAGCAATCCTGTTGATATTGCAGCGCTAAATCTTCGATGAGTTCGACCATTGCGCGAACCATAGGCATTTTAGTAAGAATTTCGATCCAATACCATTGTCCGTTAGGATTGAGTTCGATAAAATAGAGCGTATCATCATCGTCGCGAATGATATCGAACGCACCAAAATTCAAACCAAACTCGTCAAGCATTTGATGAAGTTTGTTGAGGTAATCCATTGGTAGCTTGTCGGGAACATGAACGAGTTTATCCGGTTCGGTGACGCGCCAATCTAAGCTTACATCTGAATCGTTGATATGTTTGGCATCAATGCGGCAAACAAAATCATGCTTGCCGATTAATGTAACTCGATATTCTGCTTTCTTTTGAATGCGTTTTTGAATAAAAACAGGTGCTAATCGAATGCTGTCTTGAAATGCTTCAAGCGTTTCTACATCAATGGGGCGAGTATAGCAAGCATACTGCTTTTCATCATGTACAAATCCAGAATAGCGCATCGGTTTGACAATGCACTTTCCCTGTTGTGTCACAAAGTTGCAAGCCGCTTCGTATGAATTGGTGACGAGTGTTGGAGGGATGGTAATTCCTAGCTTGTGAGCAATTGGAATCTGATTGATTCGATGAGATGGCAATCTAATTTTGTAGTAGTTATTGACCCACCTCGCTTTAGGATATAAGCCAGACAGAGAGTACATTAAAGATTCTGTTTCTTCTTGACAATACTTGATTGCCCAAGCATCATCAACTTCTGGAAACACTTGATAATCTTGTGGTTTGCGCCACCAAATTACGCCAACTTCTTGAACTTCTCTCAAAGAGTCTTCAAAAGACAAAAAACTTTTACTGGGATGGCCAGAAGCTTGCCATTCATAAAAATATTTACTTTTCTGAATAAAATTTTCTGAGTTCAATCGAATTGCTCGAATATTTGATTGTTGCAATTCGTTGATAATAACATCCGCATGAATGTCAGTCTCGGAAGTCACGATTAAAAGGTCGGTCATAACTAAATTAATTGAAATAATATTGACAATGAAAGACCTGTAATGCAAAAATCCATACAGGTCTTTCAAAAAATGAGAGGGCGATAAAAATAATCGGTTAACCAGACAAAAATCTAGTCGTCCTCTTGCTGGTCGTCATCATTAGCATCAAACTGCTTATAAGTGGAGCCGCTATTAGTACACCAAGAACCGCTCATGGAGGTGATGTTGGAAGTCTGCGTGGTGGGATCGTAGCTAAAGGTCTCCTCGGCGGTGATACCGTATTTTGGTAAGATGCTCAGGTGCATCATCAAAGGATTTGCTTTTTTGTCGAGAGCGATCTGGGTAGTCGTCATAACTTAATTTTTATTGAGTGATGGTTTCACACTCACAACAATACAACTTGCACATTGATTTGTATAGTCGAAAAAAGTCGAAAAAAGTCGGATAATGCAGAAATTATTAAGAGCTATTCAACCGTTTTTGTATTTAAGGCGAAAATAGTCGGATCTAGACGGTTATAATTTTATTGTTGCGAGGTTGTGAGGAAAGCTGATGAACGTTCGAGAAGCACTGGCTTTTGCTGATGAAGTGGTCTTTGCGAAAACTGGCAAGCATTTAGATGATATGCAAGTTGGCGTGATTGAGGGCGTTTTGAAGCGGCAAAAGTACGGCGATATTGCCCAAGAGTTGAAATGTACGGAAGGTTATGCTAAAGATGTGGGTTACGAGCTATGGGAGTTGTTCTCTGATGCTTTCGGAGAAGAGGTTAATAAATTAAATTTGCGATCGGCACTGATTCGGAAGTCAAGGATTAGCAACGTTACTGGTGGCGTCATTACTGGCCATCATGTTGCTCATAATCATGTAATCGGATCGGTGAATATCTGCACATCACAGGAAGAATCGCCTGAGTTTTTGCGGGGAAAGCAGCGGGCGAAAATTGAGGCGATCGATCGCTTGCAAGCAGTAGGTTTGAGCGATGAGCAGATCGCGCAATGCTTGGATATGACGCTAGAAGAGATTCGACAAGTCGATTTGACAGAATAGAAGAGAGAGCAAACGCTAACTGGGTTAAAATAATAGGTAAGTCATTTTAAAAGAGATTGACCGTGAGATTTATTAACCCCAAAATCGAGTTTGCCTTCAAAAAAATATTCGGTTCAAATGAAAGCAAACCAATTTTAATCAGCTTTCTGAATGCAATGATTTATGATGGCAATCCCACCATCGCCGACCTAGAAATCATCGACCCATATTTACCATCCAAAGACTCTTACCTGGATGTCCAAGCCAGACTTGCAGGAGATGCAACTGTAATTATCGAGATGCAAGTTTTAAATATAGAAAGTTTGGCGAAACGGGTGGTTTACAATACTGCGAAAACTTACTCAACTCAACTGATTCGCGGTGAAGGTTACTTCAAACTAAAACCTGTAATTGCTTTAACAATTACAGGTTTTGAAATGTTTGACAATGACCGAGAAGTAATTTCTCACTTTGTGTTCAATGAAAAAAAGCGTTTATTTGATTATGTCGATCCAGGGATGGAAATGATCTTTATCGAATTGCCGAAATTTAATAAAAAATTGGATGAGTTGGAAACTTTGACTGATAAGTGGATTTATTTTATGAAAAATGCTTTCTATATGGAAGTAGTACCACAAACAATGGAAACAGTCTCGGAAATAAATCAAGCCTTTGAAATTGCTAATGAAGCTAACTTTAATGCAAAGGAATTGGCAGATTTAGAAAACTGCGAAAGATATATTCTGGATCAGCAGGGAATCTTCCTGAAGGGAATTAAAGAAAGACTCGCGCAAGGGAGAGAAGAAGCCAGAGAGAAAGGCAGAAAAAAAGGTAGAGAAGAAGGACTCGCACTAGGAATGAGAGAAAAAGCTCTAGAAATTGCCAGACAACTTCTTAATGTACTTGACAATCAAACCATCAGTCAAACTACTGGTTTGAGCGTTGAAGATATCCAAAGTTTGCGGGAGGAACGATCGCACAACACAATAAAATTGGTTTGTAGTGAGGACTTCAGTCCTCATCAAACTTTGAGGACTGAAGTCCTCACTACAAACCTATAGACGACTCCGCCCTCTGTCTAAAGGAAGATTTTATTAAACCAGTAAATTCCGTATGATGCTGTAAAAGTCAGTCAGAGGGGAAAGCTATCTCCGACTCTAACTCCGAATAACTGACCAATCTTACAATATCAAAAAATACATCTCATGACATCAGTCACTCCCAATCAAACTTCCTCTCAATACGAAGTTACAGAACCAGAAGAAAAAATTGAATCTCTGGTAGCAGAAGTTAAGCCAGAAACCGAACTCGATTTAGAATTCCTCTACACCAGAGACATTGAATTCCGACAAGAAACAATTTATTTCATTGTAGTCGATCGCTTTTACGACGGCGACCCCGCAAATAACGAAGGCCCAAACCCAGAACTTTACGATCCAGAAGGCAAAGATTGGGGCAAATATTGGGGCGGCGACTTGCAGGGAGTTATCGACAAACTCGACTACTTAAAAGATCTGGGAGTAACGGCGGTTTGGCTGACTCCGCTGTTCGAGCAAGTAGAAGCATTATTTGTCGAACAAGCTGCGATTCACGGCTATTGGACAAAAGATTTTAAGCGGCTAAATCCCCGTTTTATTGCCAAAGGCGATAATCCTTCTGTCAACCAAACACAAGAAACTAAAGATACCGTATTTGACAAATTAGTAGACGAGTTGCACCAGCGAAAAATGAAACTCGTACTTGATATTGTCTGCAATCACAGCAACCCGGATTTTAGCGGAAAAAAAGGGGAACTCTACGACGATGGCGTCAAAATAGCTGACTTTAACGACGATGAAGAGGACTGGTATCACCACTACGGCGAAGTTACAAACTGGGAAGATGAATGGCAAGTCCAAAATTGCGAAC
This sequence comes from Microcoleus occultus BM001215366, assembly GCA_036700145.1. Taxonomy (GTDB): domain Bacteria; phylum Cyanobacteriota; class Cyanobacteriia; order Cyanobacteriales; family Microcoleaceae; genus Microcoleus. The sequence continues at coordinate 17,618 of JAUBOH010000025.1, read as the reverse complement.
TGTCGGGTTTAGCGACTTTCAACGAAAATAATACTGAATACCGCAGTTACATTAAGTCAGCAATTAAACAGTGGCTGGACAGAGGTGTTGATGCTTTGCGGGTTGATACCGTTAAGCATATGCCGATCTGGTTTTGGCAGGAATTTAATGCTGATATTTTAACACACAGACCTGATGTTTTCATTTTTGGCGAATGGATTTACAGCGACCCGAGAAATGACCTTTCTGTAGAATTTGTCAACGAGTCGGGGATGACTATTTTAGATTTTGGTCTGTGCGTGGCGATTCGAGAAGTATTGGGACAGGGTGCGGAAGCGGGATTTCAATTAATTCAGGATGTGCTGAATTTGGATCACCGCTACTACGGGGCGACGGAGTTAATTACTTTTATCGACAATCACGATATGCCGAGGTTTCAGTCGTTGAATGCCGATCGGCAAATGCTCCGGTTGGCGATATGTTTAATGATGACGACTCGTGGCATTCCTTGCATTTATTATGGCACTGAACAGTATCTGCACGATGATACTGATGGGGGAAATGACCCTTACAACCGCCCGATGATGGAACAGTGGGATACTGATTCGCCGATTTATCGAGATGTGCGGTTGCTATCTGGATTGCGGCGGCTGAATCCAGCTATTTCGATGGGGAGTCAGTGGCAAAAATATCTAACTGCTGATGTTTATTGTTACGTGCGCCGCTATCGCGATTCTGTGGTGTTTGTCGCGATGAACCGCGGCAGTTCTGTTACAGTTGAAGCGGTTGATACTGAGCTTCCTGATGGAGAGCATACGGAGGTTTTATCGCGCCGCAAGTTTGAAGTTAAAGAGGGGATGCTGTACAATTTAGAGCTGGGTTCGAGGGAAGTAATGATTTTTAGCCGCGTCGGAGAGCGAGTTAAGGCGAAAACTATTGTGCGGGCGCAGCTTAACAGTGTTAAAACTCAGCCTGGGGAAAGAATTGTGGTAGTTGGAGATTGTCCTGAATTGGGGAATTGGGATATTAGCAAGGCTTACCCGCTGGAGTATATCAATACTAATACTTGGTTTGGGGAAATTCCTTTTAATGAAAGTGCGGGGAAGTTGATTGCTTATAAGTATGCGCTGCTGCGGGAAGGTTTGTCGCCGCTGCGAGAAAATTTGGTTTGTCGCCGCTGGGTTTTAGCTTCGGAAGGGACTGTGAAATGGCGGGATAAGTGGGCGAGTGGACGGGAGTCTTGACAGTTGACTGTTTGGAAATTTGAACAATACCGATGCAACCGGAAACGATATCGGTAGGGTGCACTCCCAGAGCACCTTACCGCTATAAGTAGTGCATCAAATTAATTTTTGCGTCCAGGACTGACTCAATAGAAATCACTTTAACCTAATTGTGTAGAGTGCACACTGTGCACCTTACAGTTTTATTAAAGCGATCGCAGCTTCTCGACCAAAACATCGACATAACGTTCGCTGCTGTGCTGGTTCACAATCATTTCGTAGCCCCGCTGCGCTTGAGATTCTGCTTCTTGAGGATTTTTTAGCAACTGGACGATCGCCTCGCGCAAACCTGCTGCATCTCCCACATCTACCACTTTAGCAATATCCGTCGCTACATAATCCACCATACCTTGAGTCCGAGTTATTGCGACGGGCCGCTTGCAGGCCATTGCTTCGAGCAAACCCTGGACTCCCGCAGCATATTTATTGTCCGCTAAACAAACTGCAATTACGTCTGCATCGCGGTAAAGCTGCACTAAATCCGGCCATTCGTAGAATTTGCGGGACATATTTTCTGGCATAGTATCGGGGAAAGCTTGCGATAAAGCTTTGGCATCTTTAGAAAAACCGCTAATTTTTACGTCAACATCTAAGTCAGCAGTTGCTGCTGCTAGGAGTCGGTAGTCGCGCTTTTCTAATCCGACGCTAACAACCGTTTGCCGCTTTTTCTCGCCAGAAACGGGGCCTGGTGTGAAAAACTGAGTGTCGGTCTGGTCTAGATGCACTAAAATCCGGGATTCAGGTAAAGCTAGATAACTGCGGAGGAAGTCAGTTTGAGGGCTGGCGCAGGCCATGAACACGTCAATTTTGTCAGCCAAACCGAAGAGTTTTAGGGCGACGCGGCCGCGCAGCCGATCGATATTGTGGAAATGTACAACAATTTTCGGGCGATCGGACAATTGGCCGCACACCGCCGCCACTGGAATCCCAATGTCCTCGCCGTTACAAAATATCACGTCGCCGCTGCTGACTTGCTCGGACAATTTGCGGGCGGCGGCCCAATGTTCGGGTTTAGAAGAAATTTTCGATCGCAGCTTGTCGCTCAAGGATATCGCTTCGCCATCCGGGGCGTGGACGGTGGCATTTAAGCGGTCTCTGAGGGCCCGCAGAACGTGGCGGGGGCATTTGCCGAGTTGGGCATCGCGGTCAATTCCATCTAGGTCTATTTTGCGACCTAATGCCAAATGGTATTTCAAACTATTCTCCTTATAATTATTCTGGTGCTGGCACAAATTATCGAACCTCAGAAGATTCTATCCTCTGCTGTTGAAAGTGCTAGTGCGATCGCTCACTCGATTTTTGATTTTTGATTTGAGAATTGACGCTACAGATGAATCTGGCTGCTGTCCCTAATGTCTCAAATTTTTTTGAGTTCCCCGAGCGCTGTCTGGGGCTTGTATCGCAACCGCCCTGACGGTAGGAGTCAAAAACAGTGACAGGAGCCGATCAATCGATTCAAATGACTTAAGCTTTTATCCTGAAGTTAGCTGAAGCATTTATGTTTAACCTCATGTATATTTCTCCTGAACAAGACCAAAAAATTCGCTACACCATCCGCGAGTGCGGTCAAGAAGCTTACAAGCTTGCAGCCGAACCTTTTGAAGTTTCCGAGAAAGGGCCCGACGACTACGTGACGAGTATCGATCGCTACCTAGACGGACAACTATCGGCAGCATTTAGCGCTCTGTTTCCTGAAGACGGCAGAATCACGGAGGAAAACGTCGCCTCTAGAGGCGCTTACCAAGCCAATTACCAGCGCCTCTGGTGCATCGATCCCCTCGACGGGACGGAGGGATTTATTCAGGGAAAACCGCACTATGCTGTGATGGTGGGGCTGCTGGTTGAGGGGGAACCGGTGGCCGGTTGGATCTACGCCCCGGCTTTTGACCAAATGTATTTCGGCGGCAAAGATTGGGGATTGTTCCAAACTGCGGGAACCCAAGCGCCGCAGCCGATCGCACTCTGCAAACCCCCGGCTCCGACGGCGTTCAATTGTCAGATTATTCTCGGAGATAGAGACCAGAAAAACTACGCCCGGGCGATCGCCCAAAGCATCCCCGGAGCCGAATTTTACTCGCTCGGCAGCTTTGGCTTAAAAGTGATGGAAGTCATACAAGGTCGAGCCGGTTTGTACCTGTATCTCAACGGCCGAGTTAAAGTGTGGGATACCGCCGGCCCTGTGGCTCTAGCTCTAGCAGCGGGATTGGTTTGTTGCGATTTGCAAGGTCAACCGCTGAGGTGGACGGCAGATGCGATCGAACCGGAGACTCTGGCCCACACGCAGTCAATCGCGATCGGTTGGCCGGACTACATAGAACCTCTGTTGGGCACTGTTCAAAAGGCAGTGGGACGCGGTTAAAACCGTTTAGGATTAAAGAATCTGCCAATTTTAGGCGAACCGCGCCTCTGCGCCCTTATCATCAATTAAAGGAGCAACGGATTGTTTGTGTTTCCAAACATCGATCGTTCCCTAGCTGTTGGGTGTCGCCTAATCAAATTTCCCACCTCCGCGAGTTTGCATGAAGACAGAAGCTTTCAGTGAGCTGTTCCCCCTATTTAAGGGTGCTAACCCAGAAACCTTGGGAGGGCTGCTATCAAATGCCGTCAAGCATGAGTATCCCCCAGGCCGAGCTGTGGTGATGGAGGATTCTTGGGGCAACGCGATTTATTTTGTGGTGTCCGGCTGGGTCAAAGTCCGGCGCCTGTCAAACGATCGAGCTGTATCGATGGCTATTTTAGGACAGGGCGCTTTCTTCGGCGAAATGGCCATTCTGGACGAATCTCCTCGATCGAATGACGTACTTGCTCTATCGCCCGTGCGGCTGATCAGCGTCACGGCTCAGCGATTTATCCAAACCCTGTTTAAAGACCCGCAATTGCACCACCGGATGCTGCAACTGATGGTGCGGCGGCTCCGCCAAACCAATCTCCGCTCTCAACTGCAGAACCGCCAGCCAGCGGTTAAACTAGCAAATACTTTAGTCGAGCTGGGGGAAAATTACGGTCAGAAAACTGCTGAGGGCAAAGATATCTTCAATATCCCCTATCAAGACTTAGCTGATGTGACAGGTATCGCCCTAGATGAAACCAGCAAAATCATGGAAACCTTGGACAGTAAAAACTGGATTAAAATAGATCCAGAGCACCAAACTATCCATTTGATCAACCTCAAACACTTGATGAATTTGGCAAGTAAATGACAGATGTCACTCGTTTTGATACCTCGGAAGTTGCCGGCAACCTGAATCGGCAACTAACAGCACCGACAATTCAATATTCGGTGGCGATGCCCAATCCTGAATCCCACCTGTTTGAAGTGACTTTGCGCGTCCAAGGTTGGTCGGAGCCGGTTCTGGATTTAAAAATGCCTGTCTGGACTCCCGGTTCTTACTTGGTTCGAGAGTACGCCCGCCACCTGCAAGATTTTAGATCGCTAGGAGGCGAACGTGCTTTACCTTGGCGCAAGCAAAGCAAAAATCACTGGCAAATCGAGACCGATTCGGTGTCAGACGTCACGGTTTTTTACCGCATTTTTGCCAACGAACTGACAGTCAGAACCAATCATTTAGACCAGACTCACGGTTATTTCAATCCGGCGGCTCTGTGCTTTTTCTTGCCCGGTTTTGAGCGCAACTGCTACACCGTGACCATCGTGCCACCTGAGCCGAAATGGCGCACTGTGACTACTTTGCCGCCTGTTCCCGGGCAAAATCTTACTTTCGCTGCTGCGGATTTTGACACTCTTGTCGATAGTCCTTTTGAGATTGGCTGTCACGAAGTCTACGATTTTGAAGTGATGGGAAAAGCCCATCAGCTAGTCGTTTGGGGAAAAGGCAATTTAGAACCAGATCGCGTAATTCGAGACATCCAAAAAATTATCGAAGTCGAGGCAAAAATGTTCGGCGGTTTGCCTTACGACCGCTATGTGTTTTTCCTGCATTTGTCCGGCTCGGGTTTTGGCGGTTTGGAACACAAGGAGAGCTGCACTCTCAACTATCCGCGTTTTAGTTTTCGGGCGTCTGATAAGTACGAACGCTTTATTCAGTTGGTGGCTCACGAGTTTTTTCACCTCTGGAATGTCAAGCGCATTCGACCGAAAGCTCTCGAAGTATTTGATTACGAAAAAGAGAACTATACTCCTTCTTTATGGTTCTCTGAAGGCACGACCAGTTATTACGATTTAGTGATTCCTTTTCGAGCTGGTCTGTACAGCGTCAAAGGTTTTTTCCAAGGTATATCTAAGGAAATTACTCGATTGCAGACGATTCCGGGGCGAAGCGTGCAGCCTGTGAGCGAGTCGAGCTGGGATGCTTGGATTAAACTTTATCGCCGGGATGCTAACAGCGACAATTCGCAGATTTCCTATTATTTGAAAGGGGAAGTTGTTTCGTTTTTGCTAGATTTATTGATTCGAGCCAGACATCGCAACGATCGCTCGCTCGACGATGTGATGCGTTTGATGTGGCAGCAGTTTGGCAATAATTCAGCCCAAAATGACGATTTAGACCAAAAGTCTGGAACAAGAGCCAAGCCAGCAAATCTGACATCAAATGGGAAGTTAAATTATGCTTCGTCACCAACAGAAATCGGCTTTACTCCAGAACAGTTGCAAAGTGCGATCGAGTCCGTGGCCGGCATCGATTTGAACGACTTTTTCGCGCGCTATATAGACGGCACAGAAGAGTTGCCTTACAACAAATATCTCGAACCTTTCGGGCTGGAACTCGCCATAGGTGAAACTAGCGAAACACCTCGCATCGGTTGGACGTTGGGAGTCGAAAACGGGCGGGAAATGGTGAAATTTGTCGAAGCAGGAGCTCCCGCACAATTGGCCGGAATTGACGCTGGAGACGAGTTGCTGGCGATCTCCGGTTTTCGGGTAAATGCAGAACAAGCGGGCGAAAGGCTGAAAGATTATCAGCCAGGGGACACAATAGAGGTGACAGTTTTTCACCAAGACGAACTGCGGACTTGTCCTGTTACTCTCGCCGCGCCGCGCCCGACGCGCTACTCGATCGTGCCGGTGGAACAGCCCACTGCTATTCAGAAACAAAACTTTACTGGATGGCTGGGAGTTCCTCTATCAAAATTGTGACATAAATGAATGGGCAGGGGAAGGAAAAGACAAGAACGAATCAGGCTCAATTCCCCATTCCCAATTCCCCATTCCCAATTCCCCATTCCCAATTAGCAATTTTAATTATGCAAACCCCACCTCCTCCATCAATTACGCCCCGCCAGATGAACCTGCTGAGAATTGTTGCCTCTATGGCCTGGGCTGACGGCGAACTCGCGACAGAAGAAGTTAATTTAATGCTCGATCGCTTTTGCCGCTTATTTTCCCCAGATGCCGATGGACAACAAATGCAACAGGAACTGCGGGATTACATCATGCAAAATATCCCCCTTGACGAGTTGATCGACCAACTAGAAACTCAAGATGAAAGGGAATTAGTTTTGCAACTCGGCTATGAAGTGATTTCATCTAGTTCTCGCACTCCCGACGAACCGAAAATTAACGCTGAAGAAGCCGCAGCTTATCAAAAATTAGTGCAGTTGCTGAATCTTTCAGAGGATGCAGTCAAGCGTATTGAAGCAGAAGCATCGGCGACAGATACTTCGGAGGGAATTGTAGAGAAGATGGCTCAAAAATTAGAAAAGTTCATCAAAGGCTAGTTCTTAAACAGTTGACAGTTGACAGTTGACAGTTGACAGTTGACAGCGAAAGTGTAGGGTGCGTCGCTCCGAGATATTGAATATAACTTGCAGATTATCGAAGGCGACGCACCCTACTTACTGCGTCGTAGACATTGCGTATACTAATATATTCTATTATTTTATTTATCCGTAATTTCTCTCTGTTCTTTTCTATTCCCGATAGTGCACTGTAGAATTAGGAACCAATTTGTTGACGGAAATAAAAAGTTATGCTCCCAGCTTTAAGGATTTCTGGCTATGACTTGCAAGAACTGATTCACCAGGGAACTAACACGGCTATCTATCGGGCAGTATCGCTAATAAACCGACAGCCTGCGATTTTGAAAGTTTTAAATACAGAATATCCTACGCTAGAACAGATAACTCGTTTAAAACACGAATATCAGATAACACTATATCTCGATTGCGAGTATGCAGTCAAAGTCGATCGCCTGGAAACTCACCCAAATTGCTTAGTATTAGTCTTAGAAGATTTTGGCGGCATCTCGCTCAAACAGTGGATAGCAAGGGCTGATGCTATAGAATCGGCAACGGCGCGCTACCAATTGCCGATCGCCCAATTCTTAAACATTGCCGTCCAATTAGCAAAAGCTTTAGTATTCCTGCATCAAAATCACATCATTCATAAAGACCTAAAGCCAGCCAATGTTATCATAAATCCCAAAACAAATCAAGTAAAAATAGCTGATTTCAGCATCGCTTCGCGGTTAAGTAAAGAAACCCCGCACTTAAAAAATCCCGATCGCCTAGAAGGAACTCTCGCCTATATGTCGCCGGAACAAACCGGGCGCATGAATCGGGTGGTAGACTACCGCAGCGACTTCTACTCTCTCGGTGTCACCTTTTACGAACTGCTGACCGGAAAATTGCCATTTTACAGCATCGAGCCGCTGGAATTAGTACACTGTCACATTGCCAAACAACCTATTTCCATTCAACAATTAAACCCGCAAGTTCCCCAAGTTTTGGCACAAATAGCGGAAAAATTGATGGCAAAAAATGCCGAAGACAGGTATCAAAGTGCAGCGGGATTGTTAGCTGATTTGGAACGGTGCCAGAATCAAAATTTGAGTGAAGGTACAATTTCTTACTTTATCCCCGGACAACTCGATGCGATGAGTCAGTTGTTAGTTCCGCAAAAACTTTATGGGCGAGAAGCACAAATAAAACAGTTATTGCAAGCGTTCGATAGAGTCAGCAAAGGTAGCGGTGAAATTGTCTTGGTGGGTGGCTATTCCGGGATTGGCAAATCAGCATTGGTGCACGAAATTCTGCGGAATTTAACCAAGCAGCGCGGCTACTTGATATCGGGGAAATTTGACCAATTTAAGCGCAATGTTCCCTACGCTTGTTTCAATCAAGCTATGCGGAGTTTGGTGCAGCAGATTTTGAGCGAAAGCCAAACTAGGATTGACTTGTGGCGAGAAAAACTGCTTAGTGTTTTGGATGCTAATGCTCGAATTGCGATCGAAGCCATCCCCGAATTAGAGTTAATTTTAGGGCCGCAGCCAGACATACCCGAACTCGGTGCTATTGAATCGCAAAACCGCTTCAACCGAGTGATGCAGCAGTTTGTCCGAGCAATTGCTAGTGCGGAACATCCCTTAGTAATGTTTCTCGATGACTGTCAGTGGATAGATAGGGCAACAGTCAATATGTACCAACAAAATTGCCTCGAAAAAATGCCTTACTTGCTGGTGATTGTTGCTTATCGGGATAATGAAGTCAGCCCGACGCATCCGTTTGTGCTGGCGAATGAGGCAATTCGCGCAGCGGGAGTTCCGATGACAGCTATTACTTTAGCACCGCTAGCAATTTGCTACGCCACTCAACTAATTGCTGAAACTTTGAGCTGTTGTGCTGAAACAGCGACACCGCTGGCAAATTTGCTACTTCAAAAAACTGACGGAAATCCATTTTTTTTCAAGCAAATGCTGAAGTATTTGTATCAAAAAGGCTGGCTAAACTTCAATCAGAATGCGGCTGAATGGCAGTGGGATATTCAACATATTGAAGGGCAGGAAATTTCAGAAAACGTTGTCGATTTAATGGCAAATAAAATTAAAATTTTGTCAACCGCCACCCAGCGAATTTTACAGTTAGCAGCTTGTATAGACAATCAATTTAGTTTGGATATGCTGTCGGTGACAAGCGGACAATCTTGGAGTGAAACAGCCCGGGATTTGTGGGAAGCGTTGCAGGTGGGGTTGATTTTACCTGTCGGTAATAGCTATCAGATAGCGCAAGTATTTGAGCCGGAAGAGTTGGAGAAATTGGGCCAAACGCCCCCAGAGGTGTGCTACAAGTTTATGCACGATCGCGTTCAGCAAGCCGCCTATGCGATGATTCCTGACGAACAGAAAGAACGGGTTCATTTGGCGATCGGGCGTTTGTTATTACAGGGAAGCAGTGAAGCCCAACGACAGGAACGAATTTTTGATATTGTCAATCATTTGAATTTTGCTCGCGGGTTGATTTGCGAGTTGAGTCAATGCTATGAATTGGCCCAGTTAAACTTGCAGGCGGGCAAAACTGCCAAAGCTGCTTCTGCGTTTGAAACTGCGCTGACTTTTTTTCAGTCGGGCTGCAATATTTTGCCGATACAAAGCTGGGAAGATAATTATGCGTTAACTTGGGCGCTGCATTTGGAGTTGGGTGAAGCTGAATATTTGAATGGCAAAAATGACACAGCTTTGGCAGTTATAAATTCGCTTCTGCCGCAAACTAAGACCTTATTAGAACGGTGTCAAGTTAATGAGTTGAAGATGACTTGTTTGCGGATGAAAAATGATTTGACTGCTGCTTATCAGTTAGGTATCGAAACTTTGCAATTTTTGGGAATTGAGTTTGAAGCGTACCCGGATGATGCGTATTTGCTGCGGGAGTTGGCGAAGACGAAAGAGATGATTGGCGATCGCCAATTGGCCGATTTAGCAGATTTACCAATACTCATCGATCCGCTGCAACTCGCCGCCCACCGAATCTTGAAAGAACTTAACCCGATCGCCTTTTTTACCAGTCCCAATGCTAGATTTCTCTGCGCGATGAAGTTGGTGCAGGCAACAATCGAATATGGCAATTGCCGAATTTCTGCATTAGGCTACATTTTGTATTCCTTAACTTTGATTGTTAAATATCGCGAGATGGAGGCCGGTTGCGAAGCTGGAGAACTGTCTCTCAATCTTTATGAACGTTGGGATATATCTGAGTTAGGTGCTTGCATTTTGCATATTCGGGCAGATTCAATGCACCACAATAAATATATTGATGACTGCAAAGTTGTGATGCTGAAAGCTTTTAATATCGGTTTAGAAACAGGTGCTTATCAGTGGTCAGGAGCTGCTGCGGCTGATTATCTGGTAGTCACCTTTTTTGGCAATGAATCATTACAGAGATCGGCCGAAATTATTGATGAATTTATTCCAATATTGGAAAAAATAGACCCTAATATGGTAGCCTATTTTTTCTTAAACAAGCAGGCAATTTATCAACTTACTTGCACTGCCGAGACTGCGGAAAATCCCCCAACTTTTATCGACGAAGCTCAGCTTTTAAAATTTGCTGAATCCTCGGCCGATTTGATCACTTCTTTTGTAGTTTACCTCTACAAACTAACCGTGGCGAATTGGTTTGGTGAGGCCGATCGAGCGTTAGAATATGCTAATATTGGTGTTAAATTTTTGGCTAGTGTAGCGGGCGTGTTTGTAAGTCCGGTTTTTCGCTTTCACCGGGCGATCGCCCTTGCTACTGCTTGTACAAATGCCAGTGAGGGCGATCGGCAACTCTACCAAGAACAGCTCAACATTTGCCTGGAAGAACTTCGAGAATTTGCACAGAATTGCCCTGCGAATTATCAGCACAAATATTTAGCAATCCGGGCGGAAGCGGCGCGGTTGTCGGGACAAAGGCATGAAGCAGCAGAATGTTACGATCGTGCGATCGCCCTAGCAATCGAAAACCGCTTCCTTCAAGATGCTGCACTAATTAATGAATTAGCTGCGAGATTTTATCTCTCGCAAAATCGGCTGATTTTTGTCAAAAATTATCTCAACGGTGCCAGAGTGTGCTATCTCCAGTGGGGCGCAACAGCTAAAGTTCGTCAACTAGAACAATACTATGGCAATTTATTTCCTGAATCTGTAGAATCGCGGGTTGCTGCAACTGTAACTGCGAGTACATCTAGTCATGCTAATATCTTGGATTTAGCAACTGTAGTCAAAGCTTCTCAGGCAATTTACAGTGAAATTGTATTAGAAAAATTGTTAAAAAAACTGCTGCATATTATTTTAGAAAATGCTGGGGCACAAAAAGGCTGCATTATTTTAGAACAATCCGGGCAAATGTTTGTGGAAGTGTCGGATACTAATCTACAGGATTCAGCAACATTTCAAGAGTCAATGATGCTTGAAAATAGCTCAGATATTCCTGTTTCTATAGTCAAGTACGTTGCGAGAACTCAGCAACCTTTGGTGTTGAGCGATGCAGCTAAAGAAACAATTTATCAAGCGGATACTTATATTCAAAATTGCCAACCAAAATCGATTTTATGCGCGCCTATTTTGTATCAGAGTAAGTTAATTGGCATTGTGTATTTAGAGAATAATTTGGCGGTAGGAGCTTTTACGCGCGATCGGCTAGAACTGTTGCAACTGTTAACAACACAAGCGGCGATCGCCCTTGAAAACGCCCGCATCTACGCCCGGGAACAACACAAATCCCGCCAGTTGGCTGAATCCCTCGAAAACCTGCAACAGTTCCAAGTCGAGCTCGCCCAAAAAGAACAGCAGTACCGCAGCATATTTGAGACGGTAGCAGACGGACTTTCGCTGATAGAATTGGCTACAGGAAAAGTCATCGCAACAAACCCCGCACTATGTCAACTTTTTGGCTATTCTCAGGAAGAGTTTTTGGATTTAAATCCGCCTGATTATATTGTCCCAGACTACCTGCATTTATTCGCAGAATTCCAACAAACTGTCAGCAGTCGCCAAGAATTTAACTGTCAAGTTGTCATACGGAGGAAAGACGGTACGCTGTGCGATCTTGAGGTAAAATCGAATTTTTTTGAGTATGAGGGGAAACCCCACGCTTTGGTAATTAATCGCAATATTAGCGATCGCAAGCGCGCCGAAAAAGCTGTGCAAACATCGGAAGCTCAATTGAGACAAAAAGCCGAAGATTTAGAAGTAATACTGATTAAACTCCAACAAACTCAAGCACAATTAGTTCAAACAGAAAAAATCTCGCAACTCGGACAACTGGTTGCGGGAGTTGCTCACGAAGTGAACAATCCCGTGAGCTTTATTTCTGGCAACTTGCATCATGCCAAAGACTATATTAGCGATTTGATAAGTTTAGTCCAGGTTTATCAAGAGACATTTCCCGATCCGGGACAAGCAGTTTTAGATGAAATAGAAGCGATCGAATTAGCATATTTAGTCGAAGATTTGCCGAAGATGATTGATTCGATGAAGTTGGGAACCGATCGCATCCGCGACATCATGCAATCTTTGCGAAATTACTCGCGTACCGACGGGCTTGAGAAAAAATCAGCAAATATTCACGAAGGAATTGAAACCACATTAATGATTTTGTCGCACCGCCTGAAAGCCAATAGCGATCGACCGGCAATTAAAATTATCAAAAATTACGGCAAATTGCCTAATATAGAATGCTATCCGGGGCAACTAAATCAAGTATTTATGAATTTGATAGCCAATGCGATCGATGCTCTGGAAGAATCTAATTTTGGTAAAACCTACAAACAGATTGAAAGCAACCCCAATGCGATTACAATTTCGACCTCGGTTGACAACAGCATCGGAAAAATAACAAATCGTACAGTCAAAATTCGGATAGCTGACAATGGAATTGGGATGCCAAAACACATCAAAGAAAAACTGTTTTCGCCATTCTTTACAACGAAAGCGGAAGGCAAAGGAACCGGATTGGGACTGCCAATTTGCCACGATATAGTCACAAAAAAACACCGGGGAAGTTTAGAATGTTTTTCATCGCCGGGAATGGGAACAGAATTTGCGATCGTCATTCCCGCACGCAGCATTCCCATCAACGAGAATTAGGGAAATGGCAATGCCATGTCCCTACTTGCGAATAACGATTTCAAGTGCGATTAATGCGGCAACTTGCTCAGAGCGTGCCAAGTTTTCGCCCCGACAATTCCATCGGCTGGTAAACCCTTAGCCGTTTGGAACTGGATCGCTGCTACTTTTGTCATCGTCCCAAAAAATCCGTCAACCACACCGAAATAGTATCCATTTAATTTCAGGACATTCTGAACAATTTTGACATCATTACCCGAACTACCAATCATCAGAATCGGCTTAATAGGTGCACCAGAATATAGCGCTTGCCAAGTTATAGAACCCACAATCCCATCTTCAATTAAGAAGACGCGGTGTTGATAGCCTTTAACTGCGTTTTCAACTTGGATGCCGAAAATACCATCAATCGCACCAAAATAATATTGCCAATGAAACAGAAGCTGTTGCAGTTCCTTGACAGCTTGACCTGTAGAACCGCGCCGCAAAGTGGGTTTCATCAATCCAGATACTTCAGCAACTGCTAGATTTGATTGAGCCGTAGCATCGGCGGCGAGAGCCAGAGTTTCATTGTTCGCGGTTCTTTCTTCGGTATACATAATCTGTCTGATTCCTTTCAAGAGTTAAGTTTTGGTCTTGGATGTTTCAGGTATAACTGGTAGGTTTTATGACTGCACAGTCACTTTTTCGAGTGTCACTCATTTGAGTTAGCGCAGTGTTAACCGTTCATGGATTAGGTGTTCGGTGCGCATCGAAACAGTTGCAAGTCTGTAGGTGCAGGATGCACCCTACAGTTGTGAAGTGAGACGGTAATTCCTAGGAATGCCAGCCGTCATTAGTGCGGTAACTTGCTCAGAGCGTGCCAAGTTCTTTTCCCAACAATTCCATCGGCTGGTAAAGCCTTATCAGTTTGGAATTGAATCACTGCTACTCTTGTCATTGGCCCGAATAATCCGTCAATCGTACCGAAATAGTATCCGTTCAATTTCAGGACATTCTGAACAATTTTCACAGCATTACCAGAACTACCATTCATGACGGTGGGCATATCGGGTGCACCAGAATAGAGTGCTTGCCAAGTCAGAGAACCGACAATCCCATCTTCCATTAAGAAGACGCGGTGTTGAAAAGCTTTAACTGCATTTTTAACTTGGATGCCGAAGATGCCATCAATTGGGCCGAAATAATATCCCCAATGAGCTAGAAGAGTTTCTAGTTCCTTGACAGCTTGACCTGTTGAACCCATTTGTAAAGTGGGTTTGTTCAGTCCAGTTGTCAGACCAACTGCAAGATTTGATTGAGCAGTAGTATCGGCGGCAAGAGCCAGAGTTTCATTGTTCATGCTTCTTTCTTCGGTGAACATAATGTGATTCCTTTCAAGATTTAAGTTTTTGTGTTTGATATTTCAGGTATAACTGTTAGGTTTTATGATTGCACAGTCACTTCTTTGAGTGTCACTCGTTTGAGTGTCACTCGTTTGAGTTACTCAAAGAAAGAAACTGGGGTTTTTAGGGAATCTTATGGTCGAGGTCTGTTGTTTACTCGAAAAAATCTCGCAATGCTGGAATTAAATATTGTGTCAAAGTAAAGGCATCTACTCCTAATTCCGTCCGTTCTTTTGCGGCCAAGATTCCGGCTCGAGCGTGCCACCAAACGGCTGTTGCTGCAACCGATTCTGTGGGGGATTTGCGGGCGATCCTCTTCGAGGGCTTCGCTAACGCACTTGCGAGCAGTCCCCCCAACAAGCCGGTCAAAACGTCGCCGCTGCCGCCTCTGGCGAGGGCTGGGGTGCTTTCGGGATTGACGTAGGTGACGGTACGTGAAGCATGGCTATCCTGCCAACTTATGCAAACTCTCGCTCCCTTGAGCAATACTGTTGCGCCGCAAAGCTGGGCTGCTGCTTGAGTTGCGGCAATTCGATCGCCCATTTGGTCGGCTAATTCGGGAAACAAACGCTTGAATTCCCCCGGGTGAGGCGTGATAATTGTCAGTGCACAGCGTTCCGACAAAATGGGGACTGTGCCAAGTTGAGCGAGGATATTTAAACCATCGGCATCTAAAACCAAAGGTCGATCGCACTCCAAAACAGATTCTACAGCGATTGCTGCTTCCAATGTCAGACCGGGCCCTACTGCGATCGCATCGTAACTGCTCAAATCAATTGCGATCGGCAACTCCCTAATTGCACCGCTGTGAGTTTCGGGACATCCTATAACCAAAGCCTCTGGCAAATGGCTGCTCAACATCGGTTTAATCGATTCAGGAACCGCAATTGACAGCATTCCCACACCGCTAGCCCTTGCTCCCAATGCGGCTAAAATTGCGGCTCCGGTGTAGCGGCCCGAACCTGCAATAATTAGTAAGTGACCGTTGGTGTATTTGTGCGAAATTGGCGATCGGGGCAATGGCAAATGCTCGATCGCCGATCGTTTAGTAATCCGTTGTATTGACGGCGAATCGCCCAAAATTGCTGCGATATCTGCTGCGGGAATATCAAAAGCAATTAATTCTGAAGTGCCGATATATTCTAACGCTCCATCTTGCAGAAATGCCATTTTCCACAAACCCAAACACAACGTATGTTTTGCCCGGATTGCCGTCCCCAAAACTGTTCCGGTATCTGTATGAATTCCCGACGGAATATCAATGCTGAAAACGGGTATTTTTAAATTATTTATTTCATCAATAGCGGCGGCTGTGGGGTTAGTAATCTCTCGTTCCAATCCAAAGCCAAATAAACCATCTACGAGCAAATCGCAGTTTTTCAGCGATTCAACTTTGTCAGAAAATGGAATGTTTAAAGAACGCGCATAATCAGCGTGACTTTTTGTGAGTTCTTTAAGTTTAGAAAACGGACAGTAAATAACTACTGGAAATCCTCGAAAGTGCAATTCCCGGGCCGCAACCAAAGCATCGCCGCCGTTGTGTCCCGGCCCGACCAATACGCCGATAACTGGCAATTGTTGCAAATTAACAATTTTTTTCCCTTCTGAGCGAGATTTCAAATAACTAAATTTGCCTTCCTCGTTCCCTCTTCCTTCTTCCTTCTTCCTTCTTCCTTCTTCCTGAAGCGGTTCCTGAGCGAAGTCGAAGGGCCTTCTTCCTTCTTCCTTCAAAAGCTCTTGAATGCGTGCGGCAATCAGCCCGGCGACTTTTTCCATTAAAGCTGCGACTGGCATTCCAGCGGCAAAGATTCTTGTTTCTATTTGCCGCATTTGGTCGGCGGTGACAACAAATTTTTGAATAGTCATATTAATGCTAAAATTTCAATTAACAGCAGCAGTACCAGCTTGTAGTATTCTTGTGGTATAATAAATTAGCTCGATCGAACGCAGTAACAGTAGAATACCAATTTCTCTCAGAACCATGAACAAGATTGTTGTAGGCCTCTCCGGCGGGGTCGATAGTTCCGCAGCAGCCGCAATTTTACACCATCAAGGATATGAAGTGGTGGGTTTAACGCTGTGGCTGATGAAGGGCAAAGGTCAGTGCTGCTCTGAGGGAATGGTCGATGCCGCTAAAATTTGCGAAGATTTGGGCGTTCCCCACCACATTGTTGACAGCCGCGAGGTCTTTCAGGCAAGTATTGTCGATTATTTGGTGGATGGCTACAGCGCAGGAATTACGCCTCTGCCTTGTTCGCAGTGCAATAAAACTGTGAAGTTTGGGCCGATGCTCAAGTATGCTCGCGAAGAACTCGGCATAGAAAAGATTGCGACAGGGCACTACGCTCGCATTACCTATGATACAGATACGGGTCGCTATCAGTTGCTCAGGGCGATCGACCCTGCGAAAGATCAGTCTTATTTTTTGTACGATTTAACACAAGATTTGCTGGCTGGTACGGAGTTTCCTTTGGGGGAAATTACCAAGACCCAAACTCGCAAAATTGCGGCGGAATTTGGCTTGACAACTGCTGATAAGCCGGAAAGTCAAGATTTGTGCTTGGTGGAAAGTAACGGTTCGATGCGGGCGTTTCTAGATAAGTACATTGCGCCGCAAAAGGGTGACATTGTGGACAAGTCCGGCCAAGTGCTCGGACAGCACGACGGCGTGCACCACTACACCATCGGCCAGCGGAAGGGACTCGGGATTGCTGCACCGGAACCGCTGTATGTGATTGAACTAGATGCTCCAGGGAATCGGGTAATTGTGGGCGATCGCCAGTTGGCGGTAGAATCTGAATGTACAGTCCAGAAAGTAAATTGGGTTTCTGTAGCTGCACCGACGGCTCCGATTCGGGCTTTTGTACAGATTCGTTATCGATCGCAACCCGTCCCCGCTACAATTATTCCTGTAGAATCCTCCCCAGCAGAGTCCAAGCCCAGCGGTACAAGAGTCAAGTTGATTTTTGACGAACCGCAGTTGAGCATTACCCCCGGACAAGCCGCTGTTTGGTATGACGGAGATGTGCTCCTCGGCGGCGGCATCATCGAAAGAAATCAACTCCCAAATTAACGCAAGGGCGGGCTCGCGAGCCCGCCCACAAGAAACCACCCATAAAAAAACTCAGCCAAAATGAGGAGACGGCAGTGCCGTGTCCCTACAATATTATTTTGGGTAGGGACACGGCACT
>JAUBOH010000024.1:19595-30999 GCA_036700145.1 Microcoleus occultus BM001215366 | reverse complement strand
AATACCGATATTCACGATCGCAAGCAAGCCCAACTCAACGAGCAGTTTCTCTCCGGGCTGGAAATCCGGTTGCGGCAGCGCTCCAACCCCGCAGAAATGTTGTGGGAAGCCATGCACAGTCTGGGAGAATATTTACAGGTCGATCGCTGCGTGTGGCACGAAATCGATTTAGAAGCCGGCGTGGCAATTGCCCAACAAGACTGGCACCAGCCCGACTTTGCCAGCCTCGCCGGCACCTATCAAATCTCCGATTTTAAGACGCCAGAACTGCAAGCTCTCTCTATGGCAGGTCAAGCACTTATCATCTCAGATATCGCTAATGACCCGCAGACAGCGCATTTATTCGATAGCTACGATGCCCTGTCGATTCGCGCTTTGGTCGATGTTCCCTGTCTTCAGGAAGGGCGCTGGGTAGCTCTTTTGGTGGTGACATCGAAGGCGGTGCGGCACTGGCGGCCCGATGAAGTTTGGCTGATCCAAGAAATGGTGGCTCGCCTCTGGGCGGTGATCCTGCACGCGCGAGCCTTGCAGGACTTGCACGAAAGCGAGGATCGGTTCCGCGCTCTAGCTGACAACATCGCTCAGTTGGCCTGGATGACAGATGCCAGCGGCTGGATTTTCTGGTACAACCAGCGCTGGTTTGACTACACGGGTACAACCCTAGAAGCAATGCAGGGCTGGGGTTGGCAGCAAGTTCACCACCCGGAACACGTCGATCGAGTTGTCGCAAAATTTAGGCGCTGCATTGAAACAGGCGAACCCTGGGAAGATACTTTCCCCCTGCGCGGCAAAGACGGATCTTACCGCTGGTTTCTCTCCCGCGCCGTGCCGATTCGCGACGCGCAAGACAAGGTGCTGCGCTGGTGCGGCACCAACACCGACATTACCGATCGCCTCAATGCAGAAGCGGAACGGGAACGCCTGCTAGCTCGGGAAAAAGCCGCCAGAGCCGAAGCAGAACGCGCTAACCGCGTCAAAGACGAATTTTTGGCTGTTTTGTCCCATGAATTGCGGACTCCCTTAAACCCGATTATTGGCTGGACGAAGCTGCTGCGATCGAACTGTCTGACACCGGAAAAGCAGCGTTATGCCCTAGAGACGATCGAGCGCAACGCCAAACTGCAAACCCAGTTAATCGAAGATTTGCTCGACGTGTCGGGGATTTTGCAAGGCAAGGTCAGCTTGAATATTGTACCTGTGGATTTGGCCGGGGCGATCGGGCCGGCCATTGAAACGGTGCGTCTGTCGGCGGAAGTTAAATCGATTCAAATTTGCACTGAATTTGCACCGGATATCGGCTCTGTGTTGGGCGATGCGGCCCGACTTCAGCAGGTAGTATGGAATTTGCTGTCAAATGCCGTCAAGTTCACCTCGCCCGGAGGCAAAATCGCAGTCAAGCTCGATCGTATTGACACCGATGCCCAAATTACTGTAACTGATACCGGAAAAGGTATCGAACCGGATTTTCTGCCCTATGTATTCGACTATTTCCGGCAAGCTGACAGCACGTTCACGCGCAAGTTTGGCGGATTGGGTTTAGGATTGGCGATCGTCCGCCATCTCGTCGAACTCCACGGCGGCACGGTGAAATCCGACAGTCCCGGCGAAGGACAAGGCGCCACTTTTACCGTCAGGATACCCCTGATGCCCGTGCAACCTCCGACAATTCCTGTAGCGATTGCGCCGGAGCAATCTTTCAATTTGAGCGGTATCCGGGTGTTAGCGGTGGATGATGATGCTGATGCGCGAGATTTGGTGATTTTTCTGCTTGAGGATTGTGGGGCCAGCGTTACAGCCGTTTCTAACGCTGACGATGCCTTGGCAGTTTTAATTCAGTCAGTGCCTGATCTGCTGTTGAGCGATATTGGAATGCCCGACACCGACGGTTATATGTTGTTGCGGCAGGTGCGGGCTCTGCCGCCGGAGCGAGGTGGACTGGTGCCGGCGATCGCCCTTACCGCCTATGCTGGAGAAATTGACTATCGGCTGGCCTTGGCTGCTGGGTTCCAGCGGCATCTTTCTAAGCCTTTAGATCCCGATCAGTTGGTGCAGGCGATGTTGGATTTGCTCGATCGTCGATCGGGCGAAAATATTGTTTAATGTTTTTTGCTGCTATAAATCTTTATTTAACGAACCGCGAAGCCGCGAAGAACGCGAAGAAAGAAGAAGAAGAATAAGAAGAAGAAGAAGAAACAAATAAAATAGGTTCGTAGTAAGGACTTTAGTCCTCTCTTGTCCGAGGACTAAAGTCCTCACTACAAACCGAATCGGTGCAAAAAAAACAATAAAATAGGTTCGTAGTAAGGACTTTAGTCCTCTCTTGTTCTGAGGACTAAAGTCCTCACTACGAACCTATTCTATTGCCGATCGTATCAACAAAAAAACCCCACAGATGGAGGTTTTTTGATGATTATTGGCGATCGTCGGACAGGTTAAAACATCCTGTCCCTGCATCATACCCACAGTCCGTTATACTCTAGAATTAGCGGTAGTCGGTGCGAACTGCGGGGTCGCGATCGCCTGTTGTAGTGGTATGGCGGACTGTTTCTTCGCGTTTTTTGGGCATCAAACCCAACAAACCAGACAAGCCGAGCAAGCCCAACCATCCCCAATCAAAATCGCGATCGTTTTCGGCATTGTAGGCACCGGAGCGAGGAGTTGTGGTAGTAGTAGTTGTGTCTCTGCTGTTAGTACCCGGAGCTGTATTGGTCTGAGCCGAAGCAGGCATATGAGCGGGTGCAATGGCTAAACCAGCAGCTATAATACCTGCACCGATTGCTTTGGATAAGTCAGAACGTTTCATAATTCAAGTGCTCTCTGTTGGCAAAATTCTTTAACTATCACCACTATATCGATCGGCTATTAAAGTTAAATCCACCTGTAGCAGTAAACCTTGCTAAATTCCACCTATTACTACAGATTGATATCCAATTTTTAGCAGCCGCCCGAAATTCCCCCTGGCTGGCAAAGCCCAAAACCGCACTTCGCGGGGCGTGTCTCCTATCGCTTGCGGTGGCATCGGTATTCTTCAAACAGTCAACCGTCAACAGTCAACAGTCAACCGTCAACCGTCAACAGTCAACAATCGTACAGACAACGTACTGTTGACAAAAAAAGGTAAACTCAGATATTGCACAGACAACACTTGGAACTCGATCGACGGAGATAAAAACCTTTGGGAATAGAGCTACGCAGCTACGTATTTCTAGACAACTTGCAGCCGCAGCACGCAGCATACATCGGCACAATCGCCGCTGGATTCTTGCCACTGCCGGGGGATGCGTCGCTGTGGATAGAAATCTCGCCCGGTATCGAAATTAACCGAATTACCGATGTCGCCCTCAAATCTGCCTCCGTGCGCCCAGGAATCCAGATAGTCGAACGCTTGTACGGCCTGTTGGAAGTACACTCCGGCCAGCAGGGGGAAACCCGGGCCGCAGGCAAAGCAATTCTAGAATTCATCGGAGTCCGCAGAGAAGAATGTATCAAACCGCGGGTGATTTCCAGCCAAATTATTCGCAACATTGACCCCCACCAAACGCAATTAATCAACCGCAGCAGGCGCGGACAGTTGCTGCTGGCGGGACAAACACTTTACGTCTTAGAAGTAGAACCGGCAGCCTATGCAGCGCTGGCAGCGAATGAAGCAGAAAAAGGCGCATCTATTAACATCTTAGAAGTTCAGGCTGTCGGCAGTTTCGGGCGGCTTTACCTCGGCGGAGCAGAACGAGATATTATAGCAGGTTCCCAGGCAGCAATTGCGGCGGTGGAAAGCGTGACGGGTCGGGAAAATCCAGCAGTTTTCGGCCGCAAGGAATAGCCGTTAAAGGAGATGCAATTATGGCAAATACACAGCATTTAGCGCTGCTGAAAAAAGGTGCAGTTAGTTGGATTGAATGGAGAAATCTCAACCCAAATCTCGAACCGGATCTAAGCGAAGCTAACCTCGCAGAAGCCAACCTCAGAGGCGCGCAGCTTGGGCGATCGAACCTTTTTAAAATAGACTTATTTAAGGCTAAATTAATTTCGGCAAACCTCGCCGAATCTAACCTCAGTTTAGCAAATCTTGCCGGAGCGCAACTGCTCGAAACTAATTTAATTAAAGCAAATTTAACTGGAACAAACCTCCGAGAAGCAGACCTCAGAGGAGCCGATTTGAGCGGTGCTAATTTAATTGGGGCGGATCTGAGCGCTGCGAATCTCCAACAAACCGATTTTGGAGATGCGAATTTAATCGGTGCGGTGATGTTTCGAGTTAATGCGATCGGCGCGAACTTCAATCATGCTAATCTCAGTCAAGCCAATCTCACTCAAGCCGAATTGATTGAAGCGCATTTTTACGCAGCCAATTTCTCTAAAGCTAACCTCGGTGAAGCTCACTTCACTGGAGCATATCTTTTCAGGGCAAATCTGTGTTTTGCAGAGTTGAGCGCTACCGATTTGCGGTGGGCAAACCTCGGCAAAGCTGACTTGAGAGGAGCGAATTTGACCGGGGCAAATCTCAGAGGAGCGAACTTGGCCGGAGCTAATCTGAGCGGCGCTCGTTTGAAAGAAACAATCATGCCTGACGGCAGCATTGTTTCATCATAAGTTAGTAGTTTATCAAGTAGGGGCACGGCATCTTGAGTGTCCTGATTGTGGGTAATATTAATTCCGATGCAACCAAAATTCATATAATTAAGGTTTGTAGTGAGGACTTCAGTCCTTCCTCTGAGTTGAAGTCAATCAGGACTAAAGTCCTTACTACAAACAATTGTTGTACCGAACCGGCAATTAATTTCCACCAGCCGGCGATACTTGATAAAGTCCTCTGACGGCGCCTGGAGCTGCCTGTGACTCTTGCTGCTGTCTCTGAGGTTGAGGTACAAACGGTTCTTGGACTGCGCTCCCTGGGGCGAAACAACCGCTCGGTTGAGGTGCTAGCTGGCAAGCGGCGGGCAGCGCCATGACTGAGGAATCGAAGGGATTGACAGCATCCGGGACGCGGAGAATTGGATCGCTGGAAACTTGCCGCTGCATGACTCGTCGGTAGAGGCCGTTGACGCGGCTGGCATCCCGCTCTATTTCTTTTTCGGGAAAGGCAACCACGCCGCTGGGGGCACCGATACCTAAATAGTCGCCCAGATAACCTTGCAAGCTGACGTTGTGGTAAAAGTCTCCAGATGCTTCAAAGAATTGTCGGTTGAAGTCGTCGCCGATGGGGTGAAATCGAGCTGGTTCTGCTTGAGCTGGTTTGACGGATGCCATTGCGACAGAGGCGATAGCGAGAATCAACGCGCCGCTCAGGCTTTTTAAGTTTTGACTCATATGTTTGGGCCTCCTTAATTAATTCCGATTCCACTATAAACTGATTATCGGCGGATTATTGGTGTTTTTTACACGGTGTTAGTTATGAATGCTGCTGATTTAAAGGTGTTGCGCGATCGACTTTTGGATTTGTTATGCGAGTTTGCCTATCGCGAAGGCGATTTTGTGTTGTCTTCGGGACAGCAAAGTTCCTATTACATTAACTGCAAACCGGTGACGCTGCATCCAGAAGGTGCTTTGGCGACGGGGAGGTTGCTGTTTTCGATGCTGGCGGCGGATGTGGACGCTGTGGCCGGCTTGACTTTGGGTGCCGATCCGATTGTAACTGCGGTGAGTGTAGTTTCGGCTTTGGGCGATCGACCGATACCAGCTTTGATTGTCAGAAAGGAAGCCAAAGGACACGGGACAATGGCGTATATTGAGGGCCCAACGCTGTCTGAGGGCGCGAATGTGGTGGTTTTGGAGGATGTGGTGACGACGGGCAAGTCGGCGATGCAGGCGGTGGAGAGGCTGCGGGGTGCGGGTTATAAGGTCGATCGGGTGTTGTCGCTGATCGATCGAGAGCAAGGTGGGGCGGAGTTTTATCGCTCTGTTGGATTGGACTTTGAGGCAGTTTTTACGATTAAGGATCTGCAAAAGTGGATGGCTAGCAAGAAATAGGTAAAAGTGCGATCGCCAGCCTCCTCCCCTGAAGAATCGCGTCAACGGCCGCCGAACATTTAATAGCGAGAAGGGCGGGCGATCTCATCAAACTCACAGCACTTAATATCACACAAAACCAAAAATGTCAACTCCAAATTACAGAAGAACAGTTGAAGAAATCCGTGAGTTAGCTTCTATGTTTTGGCCTTCCGACTTATCTCAAAAGGAAGCAGAACTCAGTGTCATACCAAAATTGATAGAAACTCAAGAGCAATTTATTGCTATTCTTAGCGTCCCAGTTTCGGAGTTAAGCGGATTATTTCAAATAGTAGAAGCTTCAACACTTTCTGCAAATATGTTCCTGAAGCATTTAATTGTACTGGCGGACTTTGGGGGAGAAATGATAAAAAGAGTGAATAGTCAGTTTAATTCTATGTTTCCCTTAAAGAGATTAGATTACCTTTGGAACCTGCAAACTTACTCTTATCAATTCACTTTTCTACCAGCATCAGGTCAACTAACCAATAATAAACTAGGGATTGACGGTAAAAAAATACTCCAAAATCAATCTCTATCTTTGGCACATAAAGATTTAATAGCAATTCTTTTGTTCGGCGCTAGTTCACTGAATGAAAAAAGCGCTGAGGTTCTAGCTAAATGTGAAATTGGTAATTACTTAGGTCAACCCGATAAATTAAATAAGTTTATTAAACAACGATATATCTGGGTTAGCCGCATAACCTCTGGGTCACAAGCCAATACTTTAGGTCAAATCGCTCAAAATTTTGTCAAAAACTACTTACAAGATAATTTAGGGGTTATAGATATAGCTATTAGACCTAACGGTCATTTACCCGGCGTTAGACATACTGACCAAGAAAGCGAAAAAGGACTAACAACATTTGATCTGGTTCTTTCTAAAGAAGATAAGTTTGTTGCAATAGAGATTAGCTTTCAGGTAACAACAAATAGTGTAATTGAACGTAAAGCTGGACAAGCAAGAGCTAGATTTGAGCAGATTGAAAATGCAGGTTATAAAATGGCTTATGTCATTGATGGCGCTGGTAACTTTGAGAGGGAAAATGCAATCAGAACCTTGTGTACGTATAGTCATTGCACTGTTGCATTTTCCCACAATGAACTTAATGTACTTTGCGAGTTCTTGAGGGATTACTTTGTGCCTAACAATGAGTAAAGAGATGGTATACTGAAGAAATGGTGTTAAAATCTAAACTAACTAAAATTATTATGCCAAAAATCCGTTTTATTGACTTATTCTCAGGAATAGGCGGCATGAGATTAGCGTTTGAATCCGCCGCTCGTTCCTTGAATCTGGAAACAGAATGCGTATTAAGCAGCGAAATCAATCCCGACGCTCAGTTAGTTTACCAGAAAAATTTTGCCGACACACCTTTAGGCGACATCCGATTAATTGACCAACTACCAGAACATGATATTTTACTAGCGGGATTTCCTTGTCAGTCTTTCTCCTATGCTGGCAAAAAAGAAGGCTTTGGAGACACCCGAGGCACCCTATTTTTTGAGATTGCAAGGTTAATTGATACCTTTAAACCTCAAGCATTTATTTTCGAGAACGTGCGGGGCCTTGTCAGCCACGACGGCGGCCGAACCCTCGAAACTATTAAGGACGAAATGAACAGCCGAGGTTACAGCTTCGATTATTTTTTGCTCAACAGCTCTAACTTTAGTTTACCTCAGAACCGCGTCCGAGTTTACCTAGTAGGAATTTTAAATGCTTCACCACAATTTCGGTTAGTTTCCGACTTAGGGCCAAAAGATTCCCATTCCTCTAACCATCAACAACTCTCCTTATTTTATCCCTTAAGTCAACCTGTCACAGTTGCAGATATATTAGAAGACAATCCAGATGCAAAATATGATTGTTCGCCAGAATTTGTCAAGGCATTGAAACAAATCGTTAACCAGGATCTGAATCGCTTGCACGGAATGCGGCTAATCGACTATCGCGGCGGCAATTCGATTCATTCTTGGGAATTGGGTTTGCGAGGCGAGTGCAGTTTAGACGAAATAGAGTTGATGAATCTTTTTATCTTGAAAAGGCGCAATAAAGAATTTGGGAACCACCAAGATGGCAAGCTATTAACTAAACAGCAAATAGCTACTTTTTTCGCTCATCCCCATCTCGATGAAATTCTGGATTCCTTGGTAACAAAAAAGTATTTACAGCGCAACAACGAGCTTTACAAACCTGTATCGGGTAACTTTTCCTTTGAAGTGTATAAATTTATTGACCCCGATCGGATTTCTGTAACAGTTGTTGCCAGCGATGCTAATAGATTAGGAGTTTATTCTCACAACCGAGTCCGCAGGATAACTCCCCGCGAAGCAGCACGGTTGCAAGGTTTTTCAGATAATTTTATGCTGCATCCCAATGATGATAAAGCTTATCATCAACTGGGTAATAGTGTAAGTATCAATGTAGTTAAAGCTGTTGCTGAAGAAGTTATCCAGAATGCTTTGTACTCTACCAAACAAAAAGTTAGTGCTTTGTGAATTGGGAAGGGTGAGCAATGCCCACCCTACTAATATTAGTGTTGCGCGACAGGTTCCTTAGCCAAGAACTTCTCCAACTCAGTCAAAGCATCGGCATCAACCTTAGTCTGCATCGGACAGAACTTAGGCCCGCACATCGAACAGAATTCAGCAGTTTTATAGATATCCGCCGGCAAAGTTTCGTCGTGATATTCCTTGGCCCGTTCTGGATCTAACGACAGCTCAAATTGACGGTTCCAATCGAAATTGTAACGCGCTTTCGAGAGTTCATCATCTCTGTCTCGTGCACCCGGACGACCCCGTGCAATATCCGCAGCGTGAGCCGCAATTTTATAGGCAATTAGCCCATTTCTGACATCCTCAGCATTCGGCAAACCGAGGTGTTCTTTCGGTGTCACGTAGCAGAGCATTGCAGTACCGTACCAACCAGCCATCGCCGCGCCGATCGCAGAAGTGATATGGTCATAACCAGGCGCAATATCTGTCACCAACGGCCCCAAAACATAGAAAGGTGCTTCGGAACATTCCTCCATTTGTTTCTTGACATTAAACTCAATTTGATCCATCGGCACGTGGCCTGGGCCTTCCACCATTACCTGGATATCATGTTCCCAAGCTTTGCGAGTTAATTGTCCCAAAGTTTTGAGTTCAGCTAATTGAGCTGCATCAGACGCATCGTGAGTGCAACCAGGCCGCAAAGAATCTCCCAAACTAAACGAAACATCGTATTTTTTGAAGATTTCAATGATATCATTGAAGTGAGTGTAGAGGGGATTTTGTTTGTGATGATGCAGCATCCACCGAGCCAAAATACCACCGCCGCGAGAGACAATTCCTGTCAGGCGATCTCTCACTAATGGCAGATGCTCAATCAGAATTCCGGCGTGAATTGTTTGATAATCTACGCCTTGTTGAGCGTGTTTTTCGATGATATGCAGAAAGTCATTTGCAGTCAGACTTTCCATGTTACCATGAACGCTTTCTAAAGCTTGGTAAATCGGTACAGTGCCGATCGGCACTGTTGAAGCTTTGATAATCGTAGTGCGAATTTCATCCAGATTACCACCACCAGTGGACAAGTCCATCACGGTATCAGCACCGTATTTGATTGCTAATATCAACTTGTCAACTTCTTCTTGCATATTAGAAGAATTGGGAGAAGCACCGATATTAGCATTGACTTTGCATCTGGAAGCAATACCGATCGCCATCGGTTCCAAATTCGGGTGATTGATGTTAGCCGGAATAATCATCCGTCCACGGGCTACTTCAGCGCGAATCAGCTCTGGGAGAAGATTTTCTCGCTTAGCGACGTAGTGCATTTCTTCAGTAATCACACCTTGGCGAGCGTAGTGCATTTGACTGACATTGCTCTGCCCGCTACGCTTAGCGATCCATTCGGTACGCATATTTTATTTCCTTGATAAACAGCTTCCCTCCGCTGGTATTACCCAGACTCAGGTTCTAAGGGTGTTTTCTCAGCCCGGATTTTCGGGCACCCCTAGCTAAGCTGTTAATAGTACCACTGATGCCTGTACCAGATGAAAGCAGTTAAGGAAATCTTAATAAGGAGGAGAGGGGAGGAGATGGAAAGATGGGAAGTGCGATCGGACTTTCGGGATTTCTGATATTTATAAAGTTGAGAAGTGCGATCGACCTCAATTTAACAACCCAAAAAAACCTCACACTTCATCAGGATTAATCCCCATTTCGCGCAATTTTGCTGCTAGGCGATCGGCGCGTTGTTTTTCTTCTTCAGCGCGAAGGTGTTCTTCCTCCGCGCGAAGGTGTTCTTCTCCAGCGCGAAGGCGTTCTCGTTCCGCCCGCAGGCTTTCTTGTTGAGCGCGTTCCTCCCCAATTAACAGCAAATTGCCTTCACTATCCCACCACCGCAACCAAGGCAAATTCATCTCATCATATTCGCCTTGCCAAATTCCCAACTCAACTCCAAGCTGAGGAATCGGATAGTGACCGCGCTCATTTGCACTCATTAGCCGATAGCGATTATCCTCTAAATGATACATTTCTACAGCAGCTTTTTTCACTTCATAAATCCCGTAATAAGGTACGCGGATCGCCTGTTCGTAAACCCAAAATTTGCCCACCTTTTGTTCTTCGGCTTGACCTAGTTCTGGCGGCGGCGTTCTATCTCGTTCTTCTGAACCGTTTCCCGACACAAATTCCAAAACAATCAGCGGTGCAATGTATTCTTTCCACAATACGTAAGAACGCCGCACCTCA
The DNA here is from genome assembly GCA_036700145.1 of Microcoleus occultus BM001215366. Lineage (GTDB taxonomy): Bacteria > Cyanobacteriota > Cyanobacteriia > Cyanobacteriales > Microcoleaceae > Microcoleus. The sequence goes on along the minus strand of JAUBOH010000024.1, from coordinate 20,274 downwards.
CCATTTAATAGTGGGGGAACATTCGGCACGTAAAACCAATCGGGCGCTTCTGCACCGCGTTCGAGAGGGTCAGTCAAACGCCAATAAATCCCGCAATCTTGACCGATTCGGTAGCGTCCGTCAGGATGAATTTGTTGCAAGACTGGGCGAATAGAATCAGTGAGAATAATGCTTTGAGGAAGTTCTTGAAAGTTTTTCACAAAAGTACCGTCCGACTCTGGTAATTCAGTGTGGTCTGGGAGATGGGTGACTTCCAATTCAAATGATTTGGCAATAGTCATAAAACTTGCGCTATTTGAGGAATTAAACTGATTATAGTAGAAGGAATAAGGAAGAAGCGAAATTTCGCGAGTTACAATTGCCCGGTAAATCAGTAAAGTTTAATAATCTTAGTCCTGGACGCACTGCGACCCAAGAAACCGGGTATTTTATGAAAATACCCGATTATTGCCTTAAATTTCGGTAAAAAACCCGGTTTATAACCCTTGATGCGTGAGTCCTAAATATAAAAAATCAGCCTAACCCAAGATCGAATCAACACTCACTTGAAAATCAGGAAAAGCCAGCGGTGCAACCATTTCTCCCCGTTCCAACCTTTGTACTGAACTATAGCCATTTGCCATTGGCTCGCGGTAAACTTCTAAACAGTTAGCCTCAAGATCCCACAACCAAACTTCCT
>JAUBOH010000024.1:0-19495 GCA_036700145.1 Microcoleus occultus BM001215366 | reverse complement strand
CTTCCTGAATTCCAGAACGAGCATAGTTAGGTACTTTCACATCGCGATCGAAATCGATAGTGCTATCAGAAACCTCAACTAATAGCAAAACTTCTGACGGTATTGGATGTGCTGTAGCGTAGTAGTCAGCACGAGGTTGGAGCAATACAACATCTGGTTGAGGCTCGGTACGTTCAGTTAACTGAATTGGGTTTTGGATAGCAAAAGTAGCCAAATCTTCGGGAATCAAGCTGAATCGCCGCGCCAGACGGTTTACACAACTTGCGTGACGAGTACCAATTGCAGCCATTTGGATGATTTCTCCTTCTATTAGTTCTACTCGGTCATCTTCACCAAAAACACCAGCCTCATTCATCAGGTGATATTCTTGCACAGTAAATAGCCGTCGTTGCATTTTCACAGACATAACTATTCTCCTTGTTGGAAACTTATCTAAATTTACCATAAAAAAACCACCCCAAACGGAGCGGCAACAAGAGGAAAAATTTAGATGGCAAACCTTATCCAAAAAGCATTTAACTACTTGAATAAAAATTAGTAGAGCAAGGATTGCTCGCTCTACTAACAGTCTTAAAGCAGAGTAATTGCAGTGGATGCTGGAGCGCCGATCGATCCTGGGCCGAAACCTAGATTCACCACGCCGCCAGTCAAACCAGGAGCATTATTCAGGGTGAGAGTGACGCTCGTTTGACCGGGATTAAAGTTCACCGCACCGCCAGAGGGTTTCGCAGCAAATGGCCCGACAATATTGAAATCAACATTGTTCACAGGTTGGCCGCCGCCGGGAGCAACAATCAAAAAGTCGATCGAACTTGAAACCCCAGTATTGCCGCTGCGGTTAATCGTGAAAGTTCCAGCAGCGCCGTCAGCAACAGAACCAGGAGACGAACCGTAGGAGAAGAAAGTAGGAGGTTGAGCAGTAGTATCGACGATCGACAAAACGGCTGCTGAAGGACTCGCCAAAGTACCGCCACTCAAGAACAAATTCACCGTCTCAGTAGGCTCTGTGAGGCTGTCAAACAAAGTTTGAACCGGAACTTGCGCGCTAGCTTGTCCGGGTGCAAAGTTCACCGCTTGAACTACAGCCGTGTAATCGGGTTGAGAACCCGCAGCTAAAGCAGTACCGTCACCTGTACGGAACAAAATCGTTGCGGGTACAGAAAGGTCGCCACCGCGATTGATCGTAATCGGAGCAGTGCTACCTTCGTTGACGCTGTAAGTCGCCGCACTGAAGAAAAACGTGTTTTGACCCGGAGTCGGCGTCGGCGCAGGCGTGGGAGTCGGCGCAGGCGTCGGAGTTGGAAAAGGAGTCGGTGTCGGAAAAGGAGTCGGAGTTGGTGTGGGAGTTGGGACTGGCGGCACATCCAGAATCGTCAGGATTGATGGATTGCTGCCCACATTGCCGCCGCTGAGCACTAAATTGACCGTTTCCGCCGATTCCAGCATCATGTCGCTCAGAGCCGAAATCGTGAAGCTAGCGCTATTTTGTCCGGGAGCAAAATTCAGGGAACCCGCCGCCACAGTGTAATCGGGTGCAGTCCCGCTCGATAGTGCCGAACCGTCAACAGTAGCGTAGCCGATCGTCGCCGCACCCGTGCCGCCCGATCGAGTAACGTTAATTGTAGCCACACCACCTTCATTCACCGTGTAACTCTGCTGGCTGAATTGAAAAACACTCGCAGGCGTCGGAGTCGGCGCAGGCGTTGGAGTCGGAAAAGGAGTCGGAGTCGGAGTCGGTGTGGGAGTTGGCGCAGGCGCAGTCCCCGCGTCGGAAATCCCCAGAATGGTAGCAGGTAAAGTACCCAGAGTCGCAGCGCCTACGGGAGCTTGAAGTTGCAAAATCGCCGTTTCAGTTCCCTCAGCGATACCGTCAGCCACGAGATTAAAGCTGATAGTCTTGGGCGAAGTTTCCCCGTCAGCAAAACTTACTGTTTGGGGCTGCACCACATTGTAGTCAGCAGAGCTGGCTTGACCGTTAGCTCCGCCGGGAGAGACAGTGTAGTTAACAGAGACTGCGCCTTGGCTGCCGCCCGTGCGGGTAACTTGAACAGTAGCATTGCCGCCTTCAGTGCCGTTAAAAGTTGGCTGGCTGAAGTTGAGAATGCCGCCGGGGGGAGTCGGTGTGGGCGTTGCGGGTACTGTCGGCTGGTCGGAAATGCCAAAAATCGCTGCGGGTAGAGTGCCTAAAGTCGCGCCGCCAACCGGAGGCAGCAGTTGCAAAAGCGCTGTCTCAGTTCCTTCTGTTAAGGCGTCAGTTTTGAGATTGAAACTGATTTGAGCGGCAGTCTGTCCGTCTGCAAAGCTAACTGTTTGAGCGGGGGAGACGGTGTAGTCGTCGGGAGTAGCGCCGTTGACTGCGCTGGGATTGATGATGTAGTTGGCCGATACTGCGCCTTGAGTGCCGCCGGTGCGCGTGACGTTAACGGTGACGTTATTTCCTTCTGTGCCGCTGTAGGTGGGCTGGCTGAAGTTCAAGACGCCTGCACCGAGAACGGGTGTTGGGGTGGGGGCTGGGGTTGGAGTCGGTGTCGGAGTCGGTGTCGGGAATCCGGCTAATTGGAACCAAGCCGGATTCGCGCTTAGTTCGGCTGCGGTTTTGCCTTGGATGTTGACTAAATACTCGCCGGTGCCGGTATCGCGAATCAGAGTATTGCCGATCGCAATCCCGTTAAACCCAGTACCATCAATAAACTGCAAATCGCTGAATTGAATGCCGCCGAACAGTTGGATGACATCGTTTCCTGCAACTCGGAAGTCGGTAATCACATCAGCATCGGAGACTCCGGGGCCGCCTGTGGTCGATGTGGGCCTGCCGTCGCCTACTCGCCCGATCGCAAAAACGTCATTTCCACCGCCGCCGCTCATGGTATCAGAACCGAGGTCGCCGTAAAGCACATCGTCGCCAAGGTCGCCCAGCAGCAAATCGTTGTTTTTGCCGCCGAACATGGTGTCATTATCTTTGCCGCCAAACAGACTGTCATTGCCATCATTGCCAAAGACACTATCGCGACCGATATCGCCTCTAACTAAGTCATCGCCTTTGCCGCCGTAAACTTGGTCGTTGTCTTTGCCGCCAAAAACGCTGTCATTACCTTCATTGCCGTTGAGAATATCATTGCCGGGGCCGCCAAAAATCAGGTCATTTCCGCTTAGTGCGACGATCGCATCATCTCCATCTAGCCCGCTGATGGTGTCGTCACCTAATAAGTTTCCTAGCCCAATTATGCGACCGTCTGGTAAAAGTCCAGGCATCACGTCGGGGCCGAGAGTTCCTGTTATGTTTGCCATTTTTTTTAACTCCACAGGTTAATTTTTTTGCTTTTGGTAGAAGCACCTGTAGAGATTGTTCAGGGGAATATTGCGGTGTTTTTATTGACAGATTAGCTGGAAAAACCTGGTAGTTATGTCAGTATTTACTCGACTTTTTTTTCCCAAGTAATCGCCCAGTGCATTTTTCTGCTGTCGGGCTGTTTTTACAACTGTATTTCCGCTTCGATCTCCTGTTAATTGTTGAGAATGAAGACTTTGGAGATATGTTCCCAAAAATTGAAATATTTTAGAATTAAAATCAATACTTTTTGGATTCACAAAATAAGGGGATCGCCGATTAATATTACTGCCAACAGTTAAGCTATATGTTTCTATTGAATTAATCTATTTCAGGAAGATATTTTGAAATAAATGTTTGTAGTGTGGACTTTAGTCCTCATGAAATTATGCGGACTAAAGTCCACACTACAAACATAATCAAGAGTGTGCACAAATCTTACACATTGGGTTTAATTAAATATCCGAAATATTCATCAGATTGAGTAACTGTTTGTAGTGTGGATTTTAGTCCTCATGAAATTATGCGGACTAAAGTCCACACTACGAACCAATTTTAACGATTTATGACTGATTCTAAGTGTCTTTTTCACCCGCAGCAAATCCTTCTGTATCTTGCTTTAATTTTGATACGATCGCGCCTCGGTTGCGCCAAGCTTCGGCATTTTCGGGCTTGATGGCGATCGCCCGATCGTAAGCTGCCATTGCTTCTTCGTAGCGCTTTAATTCTGACAAGGCTGTACCGAAGTGATGCCAAGCATCGTAGGAGTCTGGCTCGATCGCGATCGCTTTTTCATAAGCTGCGATCGCTTCTTCCTGGCGCTGGATTTTTGCCAAAGATTCAGCTTTAGCAAACCAAGCTTCGTAACACTCGGAATTCAGGGAAATTGCTTTGTCGTAAGATGCAATTGCTGCTTCGTGTTGCGACAGTTTGTCGAAAGCTGCGCCTCGGTTGTGCCAAACTTCAAAATCCTGCGGTTTAATCGCAATTGCTTTGTCGTAGGCTGCGATCGCATCTTCATAGCGCTGCATTTTTCCGAATACGGCGCCTTTATTGTACCAGACTTCGTATTTGTCGGCGCGGATGCCCAAAGCTCGATCGTAAGAATCAATCGCATCGCTGTAGCTGAGCAATTTCCACAGCATATTGCCCCGATTGTACCAAGTTTCGTATCTCTTGGGATTGAGAGCAAGAGCGCGATCGTAAGAATCGACTGCTTGTGCGTACTGCTGTATTTTGCCCAGCATCGCCCCTCGGTTGTGCCAAATTTCGCTGTCGGTTGCTTTAATAGCTAAGGCGCGATCGTAACTGGCGATCGCTTCTTCGTAATGCTGCAATTTACCCAACAAAGCCGCGATGCTATGCCAACAACTGTATTTTTGAGACTCGCCCGAACTTGCTCGCTCGTAACAGGCGATCGCCTCTTCGTACTTCTGCAATTTTGCCAGCAAATTCGCTTTATTATACCAGGCTTCGCAGTTATCCGGTTTAATCGATATTGCTTGGTCGTAACAGGCGAGTGCTTCTTCCTGGCGCTGCATTTTTATTAACACATTTCCGCGCCAATACCAAGCCTCATCCAAATTATTATTCATTAAAATAGCTTTTTCAAAACAGACCACCGCCTCATCGTAATTGCCTTGAAAATAAAGCCCTTCGCCTTGCTTGATATAATCGTCAGCAATCAAATTCTCTCCGCCGCTCACCGATGTTGCGGGCGTTGTTTGGGAATCGTTTAACTGCTGCGGTTGAGGTACTTTTGTGACAGCTTCTTTGGCAACAACTGCGGGAACTTGGGAAATTTCTTGAACGATTTGGGATTTTTTCTCGTAAACTTCTGTCAGCAAAACTTGCAGGTGCATCAAAAATTGAGATTTGAGAGTCTCGATTTGCTCGACGGAAGATTTGGAAATTTCAGTTTCTCTAGTTAAAAAATCAATCGATTGTTTAGCTGCACTCAATTGCGCTTCTAATTCATCTCTCAATTTTTGAGTCAGTTGGCTCGAATTAATCAGCTCTGATTCCAATACACCAATGCCCTGCAATCTTTGATTGGCATCAGCAACTAACTGTCTGACTACCAGTCGCCGCATCAGCCAAAAAAAGGCAAGTGTCACCGGTGGAAATACAGTACCAAGAATTAGTAAGATATTGAGCAAATTTATAGTATTGTTAAAACCATATTCAGATTCAGCACTACCAGTGAGCGGGGAAACAAAATCGAAAGCTTCGCGAACTTGAGGATTGCTTTCGGCCTCGGTTTTGATTAATTTAGTCAGCCAGGTTTCTTGTAAATATTTTGTTACTTCATCGCCGGATTCAGCAGTATTGGCCTTGCTTTTTGCAGCAGCAGATAACTCCGGCCCGGCGGCGGCTACCAGCAGACCTGTCTGCGATTTTACCGCAATTCGCGGGGAAAATTGTTCGTGGGCGATCGTCTCAGGCGCGCTCATCGCCTGGGCCGGACGGGATGCGGTAGTATTTATCGCATCAACAAAGCTGCTGGTCTGCGGTGTTTCAGCAGAGACGGGAGGTGCAGCAGGAGCGGCGTTGGTATTGGTAGTTAAATTCTGGGATGCGAGGGCGGCCAGAGTCAAGAGAGCTACATTTGAGACCCGCATAAACGTCAACTCACCTAGGAGAAATTAGTGCTTGCTTGTCAGCGATCGGGCGATCGACCTCATACTCTCAGCAGTTAGAATAACTGAGACGAGGAATGCTGGCGGTGCTATCTCCAAAATACAGGCGGAGGCTGACTTGTCAGGAAAAATGCCAATAATTCTGGCTGTCCAAATTTTGTCGAAGCGTATACTCTCGCGCCTCATCCGGTTGAACAACCCTCGGAATCCTCATCAAACTGGTTGGGGCGGCTTCGCCAATCTGCACAATTAATTACCCAAATATCCGAGTGAACACGCCCCAACCGACCTAATTTTTAGCTCTAAACTTTAGCTAAAGCAGCTTCTGGTTGGCTGGAATTCGCCGCCACATCCAAAGTGGCGCCGTAAATTTCACAGCTATTGTTCGGACTTTCAATTAGTTTAATCTTGTGCAATTCGGCTCCCAATTCCCGAACGGGCGATCGCAACAATTGACCGATCCGCACCGCAATATTTTCCGCAGTCGGCACAACTTTCTCAAAATAGGCAATATCCTTATTTAAAAAAGTGTGATCGAAGGGTTCGACAACATAATCGTCGATCGCTTTTTGCAAAGCTCCCAAATCAGCAATCATCCCAGTCCGCGCATCAATTTCCCCTTTAACAGTCACCTCTAAATGATAGTTGTGACCGTGACCGTTAGGACGAGCACATTTGCCGTAAATTTCCGAGTTTTCTTCAAAGCTCAAGTCGGGACGAGCTAATCGGTGGGCGGCGCTAAAATGAGTGGATAGAGTTAGATAAGCTTCCATTCCGTTTCCTAAATATTCAGCCCAAAGTTCGGGGTGTTCAAACAATTGAATTTTGCTCAGAGGTAAATGAGGCGCTAGTCGCAGCCAAATTTGCCGTGCTATGTTTTCGGTAGTTGGCAGAGTCTGCTCAAATTCCGGCCACGCTTCGTTGAGGTAGGAAAAATCGAGATCCTTGGTAACTTCCCGCTTGATGACGTGCTTGACATCAGACAGGTTGAGCACCATGCCGTACTCGTCGAGTTCTCCTATCATGGAAACGTAAAGAACGTAATTGTGTCCGTGTCCGGGCGCGCGCGCAGTTGGGCCAAACCGTTCAAAGTTCTCGGCTTCGCTCAACTCGGGTAGCCAGTACCGGTGACTCGCCGAAAACTGTGCCCGACGATTGATGATGCACTGCATAAAAGTCAACTAGGGTAAGTTTGTTAAGTTCTGTAAAGGACTTACTTTCTTAAGGATAGACTAATTTTTGCTGGAATTTTCCGATAATTTGAGGGTGCTCTAGATGAATTTCTACCAATTTTCCAGATATTCGCAACACATTGCCGATCGAACCCCAGGCCAGGATTTACGCCGCCACACAGATATCCGGCAGAAAATACCGCTACTTTCACAGTTTCTCGCTATCGGTTTCTAATCCATCAGTTACCACTTTTCAAGAAAGTGCGATGGCGTCCCGCCCTCGCCCGTGCTACGACCTCTTTTGCAACACTGGACACTCTACGATTCCATTTTTTCGTCTAAGCTGCATTTTGGCAGAAACAAGAAGCAAGAATCAATAAAATCAATGGTTTGGGCTATGAACAGCGTCCTAACCGTCGGGCGCGGTTGCAATAGTTAGCAGTTTGCGGTGCCGTTGCGACCAAACTAATCACGCATTACCAATCACCAATTACGAAATATTAATGAATTGGATTACTGAACGAGCCGATCGCTTTTTTGAAAATTTGTCTGGTGCGATGACAACCCCGCTATTTTATGTGGGGGACACTCATTTGTCTATCAGCGCGATCGTCAAACTGCTCATTTTAGCTATATTTGCCCTCATTATAGCTCGTCTCATCAGTGAAGGAATCAAGCGCAGCCTGCTAGTTCGGATGGGATTGGATCGCGGCAGTCGAGAAGCAATTTCCACCATCATTAGCTATATTCTAGCAACTCTTGGCTGTATCTTCGTCATGCAAGGTGCCGGCATCAACCTCACTTCTCTCACCGTCTTAGCAGGCGTTGTCGGCATTGGTTTCGGCTTCGGATTGCAAAATCTCGCCAGCAACTTTATCAGCGGTCTCACCCTGCTATTCGAGCACCAAATTAGAGTGGGAGATTTTATTGAAATAGACAGCTTATTAGGAACAGTAGAAACAATTTCAATTCGCTCCACAATTATCAAAACTATTGACGGACTGTTCGTAATCATACCAAACATTAAATTTGTCGAAACTAACATTATTAACTGGAGTTACAGAGACCCCAGATGTCGCCTCCACATCCCCGTCGGCGTTGCTTACGGAGCTGACCCAGTAATAGTTACCGAAGCGCTGTTAATTGCAGCGCGGATGGAATCGAATGTCTTGTCCCATCCTTCTCCTAAAGTATGGTTTCGCGGTTTTGGAGATAACGCTTTAAATTTTGAACTTTTAGTTTGGATTGACCAGCCGCAGGAAAGCGATGCCATTAAAAGTGCGGTCAATTTTTTAATAGATTACGAATTGCGCCACCGAAATATCGAAATTCCCTTTCCCCAGCGGGATTTGTGGCTGCGAAATCCGCAAGAAATAACTAAACTTTTTTACGATCGCAAAGACGATAATTCCAACGGCAAAGTTTTTCCGCAGAATACCAAACATTCAGCAGAAGTCACCTCTAATTCCACGGTTTCCGACCCTAAAAAACCAGGGCCTAAATCGCCTAATAATTGGACGCTGCGAGATTTGTTGAGGCGAGTAACTTATTTTGAACAGTGTACTGATTTAGAACTGCGACAGTTAATTGAATACGGCTACCGACAACTGTTTCCAGCAGGACAGATTGTATGTAAAGAAGATGACCCTGGCGATTCTTTTTATATTATTCTTTCGGGTGCTGTAGAAGTTCTTTCTCAAAAAGCCGATCAGTATATTGCTACGCTTCATGAAGGCGAGTTTTTTGGGGAAATATCTTTGCTGTTGGGAACTCCAAGAACGGCGACTGTTAAAACTAGCGAAGACGCAATTTTGTTTGTGGTGGAACGCCACGACTTGCAAAAACTTTTAATAGAACAGCCGAATTTAGCAGATCAGATTGCTCAAAAATTGTCGGAACGTCAGCAAGCTTTGAGAGATTTGGGATTGTTGGATGACGACTCTCTGGAACAAACTCCTTTTATTAAAATTCGGAAGCGAATTCAAGTTCTTTTTGGAATTTAATATTAAATTTGGGAATTAGTCATTGGTCATTGGTCATTAGTCATTAGTCATTGGTCATTGGTCATTGGTCATTAGGGAAAGCAAAAATTCTCCCCCTCTCCCATTCTCCCCCTCTCCCCCCCTCTCCCACTCTTCCACTCTCCTCTATCTTGCTTTTAATTCCTCCTGTGCTTCCCGCCGCAGTCTAGAGGCAATTCTAAATAGTTCTTGACCTGTGTGCAAATGGCGATCGTCGTAGTTGAGCGTAAATAAATGCAATTCTTCTATACCATCCCCCACTTGATTGATGCAGTAATAGAGATGGGCTGCAACTCCGGCTACATTAGATGGATTCGGCATCGTTCTCAGAAAGTTATGAGCTTTTTTGAGAAAGTCGCGGCTGGTTTCAATATAAGTTTGAAACTTTTCGATCAGTTCGTCATCAAACGGATCTGCTGACAATTCGTCTATTTCCTTTTTAAGCGGCTTCAAAATGCTGTTGAGAATTCTGTTGACTGGTTTGTATACTTTAATCAGCCACTGTTCCATTTGTTCGTCGGCTTCCCGCGCTGTTTGTTTTTGCTGGCGGGTGACGTTTGGTGCAACTGGTGATTGCTGTTCGCTGGGCTGGGAAATTTGGCGATCGTAAGATTGTCTGCGATCGGCGTCTCCTAATATTTCATAGGCTGCATTGAGGCGGACAATCTCTTCGTGACCCGCTGTGTCGCTACGGCTATCTGGATGAAATAATTTGACTAAACGGCGGTATGCTTGTTTAATCTCGGCTTGTGTTGCTGTTGGGCTAATCTTTAGGGTTTTGTAGTGATTGGTAACGGAAGACACGCTATTATTTCCTTGAAATCTGGATAATCTACAAAAAAGTGCTTGACAATTGTTTCATAATTTGCTAAGATAGTAGTTATTTACTTGACATTAAAAAATGTCAAGTGTAACTAAAAAACCTCAGTTTTAAAATTATAGCAGTCGTCAAATCGGTTAGGAAAAATTATTGTAGCGTGGGCGCTGCTATCATCTCATCCGATTAGGAGAAATCTCGTAGCAGCAGCATCCTACTGCTGTTACTCGGGCGCAGACCTAAATAACCTCATGAATAGATCCCTGACCCCGCGATCAATAAACGGTTTGATTCCCGTACTATGTAACTATCAACTGTCAACTGTCAACTGTCAACTGCTATACATCCTTCAAATCTGTTATACTCATCCGTTGCTTAATTGCTGACTGCGTGTCGGTGCGAGTGAGTACCTCAAGCTACTTAAAAACCGCCAGATCGTTTTTTTTGCCGTTGCATAACTAAAAATTAAGCAATTGATAGTAATTACTTAATCTTGCCGTGATAGTTTTTGATTGACCTTAACCAAAAGTCAAAGTAATTATCTTTGAGTCAATCAGGGAAATCAAAATCATGGCACTTAAACCGCAAATTATCCATGCTTCCAACCTTGAGAGTGGAGTTCCAGCGATCGACAGCAACCTCAAAGATACCGATCGGTCTCCATCTGAAGACAAGGAGATGCAAAATTTAGCTTTTCGCACAGCTTCAGCGGTACAACCTGATTCTTTTTTGCTGACAAATAGCAATGACAATTTCACCATTACTCCTGGTTCGCTTAAGGGAATACTGGGCGGAATTTCGGCGCTGGGGGGTAACGACACTATTTTGGGAAGTGTTGATTCAGAGCAAATTAATGGGAATTCTGGTAATGATTCGCTGTCTGGTGCGGGCGGAAATGACACCTTAATTGGCGGTCAAGGTAATGATATCTTGCTAGGGGGAGATGGCAACGATTTTCTGAGTGGAGACAAAGGTTTAGATACTCTCACGGGCGGTGTGGGAAATGATACGTTTTTGTTGCGCCGCACTCAGGGTGCTGATATTATTACTGATTTTGGAGCGGGCGATCGCTTGACTTTGGGAGATCGACTGCAATTCTCGGATTTGTTGATTGCTAGCACCGGCATAAATACATCAATTAGTCTCCGAGACGGTACATTGTTGGCAACGATAAATGGAGTACAAACTATTAACGCAAACAATTTTGTTGAACTTCCCCGCCGCCCTTTAATTATCGGACATCGTGGCGCAAGCGGCTACCGCCCCGAACATACCCTAGCTTCCTACGAATTGGCGATCGAGATGGGTGCAGATTTTATTGAACCTGACTTAGTTTCTACTAAAGATGGAGTGTTAGTTGCGCGCCACGAAAATGAAATTTCAGGGACGACTGATATTGCCAAACGACCGGAATTTGCCGATCGCAAACGCAAAAAGACAATTGACGGTCAAGAAGTAGAAGGTTGGTTTACCGAAGATTTGACCTTAGCAGAAATCAAAACTTTGCGGGCGCGGGAACGGTTGCCAGAGTTGCGGGGCACAGCATTTGACGGTCAATTTCAGGTTCCTACACTTCAAGAAGTAATCGATCTAGCTAAGCGCAAAAGTGCCGAAAAAGGGCGGACAGTTGGAATTTATCCAGAGACAAAACACCCGACTTATTTTAAGTCAGTTAATTTGCCTTTAGAGCAGCGGTTAGTGCAAGTGCTGTCTGCTAATGGATATACCAAACGCACAGATCCCGTGTTTATCCAATCCTTTGAAGTGGGCAATCTCAAAGAGTTAAATCGCTTGACCGACTTGCCACTGGTGCAGTTAATGGATGACTTTGGAGAAAAACCTTATGATTTTGTGGTGAGTGGCGATCGCCGTACTTACCGCGATTTAATGACACCCCAAGGGTTGGCAGAAATCAAAACCTATGCGGACGGAATAGGGCCTTGGAAGCGGACAATAGTTGTCGAGGGTGCAGATAAGAAATTACAGCCTGCGAATAGTTTAATAACCGATGCTCACCAGGCGGGCTTGTTAGTTCACTCTTACACTTTCCGCAATGAATCTCCTACTTATGTGGCTTCAGAGTATGGCGGTAATCCAGCTTTGGAGTACGAACAATTTTACCGCTTAGGTGTAGACGGTGTGTTTAGCGATTTTCCCGATACCGCTTTTAATTCAGCAGCGCGGCTTTATCCTTTCTCAAGTGTAGACTCTTTAAAAGGCGTGAGTTTTTAGGCATTCGATTGTAGCTAAAAACGCAAGCAGGGCGTATTTTATAACGCCCTGCTCTCAATTTCTGTGATTTTCAACCGCAGTTCGTCTAGTTGAGGGCCATCGCCAGATTCAGTTCTGGATCTTGGAACAAGGGAGTGCTGAGATAGCGTTCGCCGAAGCTAGGCTGAATCATCACAATCAATTTTCCGGCGTTTTCGGGACGCTTGCCGACTTGAATCGCCGCATACAGTGCCGCACCGCTGGAAATACCGGACAAAAGTCCTTCTTCCCTGGCCAAGCGGCGGCCGTAGACGATCGCCTCGTCATCGGTAACAACTATCACTTCGTCGATCGCATCCACATTCAGCACCGGCGGCACAAAACCAGCACCGATACCTTGAATTTTGTGAGGCCCGGGCTTTCCGCCCGACAGTACGTGGCTGTTGGCCGGCTCAACGGCGATCGCCTTAAACTCGGGTTTCCGCGACTTGATTACCTCTGCCACACCCGTAATCGTACCGCCAGTACCAACCCCAGAAATCAGGAAATCCACCTCGCCATCTGTATCAGCCCAAATTTCCTCAGCCGTCGTCAAACGGTGAACCTCCGGGTTCGCTGGATTCCGAAACTGCTGCAACATATAGGCATTGGGCGTTTTGTCCACAATCTCTTGAGCGCGGCGGATGCAGCCGCTCATGCCTTCAATTCCCGGCGTCAGTTCCAGTTGCGCCCCATAAGCGCGCAACATCGATCGGCGTTCCGTGCTCATCGTATCCGGCATTGTCAAAATCAACTGGTAGCCCTTAGCGGCCGCCACCATTGCCAAAGCAATTCCGGTATTGCCAGAAGTCGGTTCCACTAAAACCGTTTTTCCCGGAGTAATCAGCCCTTCTGCCTCGGCTTGATTTACCATATTGACACCGATGCGGTCTTTTACTGATGCGGCCGGATTCATGCCTTCGAGTTTGACCACAATCCGAGCCAAGCAGCCTTCGGCTTGGGGAATACGGTTGAGTTGCACCAAGGGCGTCCGCCCCACCAATTCTGTAATGTCGCCAGCAATACGCATAATCTTTGTCAGTTTGGTGTTGAAAGTAAATGTTAATTCCTAGTTGGCAATACTAACTAGATGTAATACATGATATCGAGCTGCCGCCTGCCATTGCGTTTTTCGCACAGATCCTGTAGCGTATATTTTTGCAAAACTGAGTTGGCAATCGATCGAGCTTCTTGCCAAACTTCCCAAATCACCGCACTTTCTACAGTTTGGGCTGGCGAGTCTTTTTCAGCTCGATCGAACTCAGAGCCTTCGAGACAGTTGATAATTTCTAGGAGTGTAATTTTCCAGGGTTCCCTCGCCAAGATATAACCTCCCTTTGCTCCTCGCTGGCTACGAATCAGCCCGCTGCGTCTCATTGTAGCCAGCAACTGTTCTAAATATCGATCGGGAATATTTTGCTGAGCCGCTATCTGGCGAATTTGCAGCGGTTCGCCCTCTGAGTAGCAATCGGCAAGCTCCAGCAAAGCCAAGATTGCGTATTCGCTTTTACACGAGAGTTCTACCATAATTGCACGTTAAAATACCAGAATTTTCAACTCCGAAGTCAGATTTTAGAATCACGGTCAATTTTCAACTCAAAATTCTGACTCCTCACTTTTGATTATACCCCGGTTCTCCACTGGAGTTTGTGACTTTGATAAATTCAGAGGGCATTACGGCAAGAAACCTGGTTTCTGCGTCTTTGACTGATAATTTTTGATTTTTAATTGATTGTCGGCGCCCTATTCGTCCGGCGCACAAAAAAGCCCTGCCGGAGGCATGGCTAAATTTGGCATCGAGTTGCCATCCGTGAAGGTATGACCCGCCCTGCCTCCTCACCGGCTCTTAGAACGTGAAAGTAGTTCTCAGAGTACCAATAATGATGTCGTCGTTGCGATCGTTTTGATTGGGGTTGGTAATCCAAATGACGCCCGGAGTCACAGAAATGTTATCCGTGAGCTTGAACTTGTAGAAGCCTTCAACGTGCCACGACTCGTCATTTGTGAAGCTCCGCAAATTGCTTGCAGCCTCAAGTTTATCCAAGTAAGGCTCGCGACCTACCACAAAGCCCAGCAAGTTGCCTTCTTTCCCTAAATCGGGCAAAGCCAAGGTGACAGCGTAGTTCCAAATTCTCGCATCGCCGATACCGAGAATGCGAGCATTGGTTAAACCAGCCCAGCCCCCAATTATAAATCTCGGGCTCAGGCGGAACGAAGCTTGAGCGCCGTAGGAGTTGCTGACAACTTTGCGGGCGCGGAAGCCGGTAAAGCCTTCGCTCAAACCGTTGAGAGAATTAGCTACGCCGCTACCGGTGAAACCGCCGAGACTGCCTGGCCCGTTCCCTAAACCGTTGTCAAACCCGAAGTTACCTCGGCTGAAGTAACCGTGGTTGTAGTTCAAAGCAACTTGCAAGTTGCGTCCGGGGGTAAAAGTCAACTGCCCCATCGCGGCGTAGTCGCCGTTGAACAAGCCCGCGCCCTTGCTAGGATTGGCTGGATTTGATGCCAAGTAGCCGAAGGACAGAGAAGTCGGGCCGAACACGCCGCCCAGCAAGCCCCTGCCGCCGAAAGCGTAGTCAAAGCCGATACCTGCACCGCCACCCAAGCGATAAATCGGGTTCCGCTGTCCAAAGGCGCTCAATGACCCGTTACCGCCGTCAAAGTCTTCAAAGTAAGGGTTGGTAGTCGGGAGGATGTCGTCCCAAACCACAGCGTTGGCTGCAAGGGTAACGTTCAGTTGCTGACCGACGGGGAATTTGTACAGCAAGGTGTCGAGGGCAAAAACGTTATCGGTTCGGCCGACTATGTTCCAAGTTTGAGTGCCTTCGCTGGTAGCCCCTAAGTTAAAGTTTCGACCGTTGCCGACCTGAAGTCTGGTTAGCAGCAAGTCTCGGCCGGTGAAGCTAGTGTTTAAATTGAGACGCACCCGCTGTTGGAAGACAGCCTCGTTTTGGTTGCTGCCGATTCTTCGCTGGTTTCTGTCAAAAAGCCTAGTGTCGCCACTAAAGTCGTCGCTGAGGGCAAAAATTGCTTCCCCAGTCAGTTTGGTCGTGGTTGAGAATTGGTTGGCTTCGAGTTCGGATGTCCGAGCTTCCAGAGCATCGACGCGGCCGCGCAGGGTTGCCAATTCTGCTGCAAATTCTTCTTGGAGCCGTTGGAGGGCTGCCAAGTCATCTTTGGTCGCTAAGTTGCCAGTGCCTGCTCTAATTAGCTCGCTAACCTTATCTAAGCAAGCGTTTAAACCGGCGGCGAATTCGTAGCGGGTCATTGCCCGGTTGCCGCGGAAGGTGCCGTCGGGATACCCAGCTATACAGCCGTAGCGCTCGACTAGGGATTGCAGTGCTTGGAATGCCCAGTCTGTCGGGCGCACGTCGGAAAGTTGAGATACTGAGGTAACTTGACCTTGAGTTTCGCCGTCGGCAGTACCTTCGCTGCTGTACTGGTTGAGCTGTTCTAATGTGGCGGCTGGGTTTTGAGCTTGTGGTGCCGCAGTTTGGGCTAGAGATTCAGCCGGAGACGGCAAACTTTGTTGGACCTGCTCTGCCGCTGCAGGGGCAATTGTTTCTAATTGAACTGCACCGAGGATCTCTGGGACAGCGGTAGCTGCAGGGGCAATTGTTTCTAGTTTAGCTGCCGCTGAATTTTCTACTGGTTGAGCGACTGTTGGCTCAGCTGCAATTGCTGCTAATGATTCATTTGCAGGTTGTGATGCCGCTTGGGGATTGGCCGCTGCGGGGGCACTTTCGTTGGCTGGGGCGATCGCGCTTTGTGTTGCAGCCTTGCTAGAGGCTGCAATCGCTAGCTGGGTTTCGAGCCCCGCGACTTGGGAAATTTCTTCGACTGGCGCAGAGGCTGCGGTTGTTTCGGAAACTGCGGCTAAAGCATTGAGTTTCGCTTCTGAGGTTTCAGCGGTTTCAGCTTTGGCAGCTTGAGGCTGGAGCGCATCAGCAGCTTGCTGAGCGTCTGCTGCCATCGCGCTCGAAGAAACTACTAGGGTAGCTCCTAAGACTGCTGGGCTGATTAGTAGGTAACTCCACAAAAATTTCGACATATTCACTCTCATCCTCACACCGATTACAGAGAAACTTTTCTAGTCTTCTATGTGGTCAGTTGTTGCTCAACTACCATACTGTAAAAAGAGACCTAAAATTCACTTTTTCTTTTGATTCTTTCGGGCCCACTGAATTTATATATGTGACCGGCGGCTGCCGTGACCCTGTTTTTTACCCTGCAATCAACCGCCTCCAAACCTGACAAGACTTGGCTGTCGATTGATTTGACGGCTGACACTCACGCCAGACAAGCCCGATCGCTCATTTACTTTTTAGCACAGCACGCCCGACTCGTCTAGGCTGATTCGACTTTAACATCCAAGCTGTGTCCGAGGACGCTAAAAACTCGGCGGCGATCGAACAATTCTAACAAATCGGCGTTGATTTTGTTATGAGCTGCTTCTTGGCGCAATATTTTCATCGCTGCCTCTGTTCGCAGAGCTCGCTTGTAGGGGCGATCGCCTGCTGTCAGGGCGTCGTAAATATCGGCGATCGTCATCAATTGCGCTTGAATCGGGATTTCTGAGTGTTTTAGACCTCGCGGATAGCCTGTGCCGTCTAGTTTTTCGTGATGTCCGTAGGCGATGCTGGGAACGTTTTTCAGGTCTTTTGTCCAGGGAATTTGGTTAAGAAACTCGTAAGTATGAGTTACGTGAGATTCTATTGCCGATCGTTCTTCCGGCGTCAGGTTGCCCCTCGACACCATCAATTGCACGAGCTCGTCTGGGCTCAGCAGCGGTTTAATTGCCCCGTCTATATCTCTGTAAGTTTGGCGAGAAAGTTCTCGCAGTTGAGCTAGGGGTTCTTCTGCCAAAATGTGAGGTTCGTTTGCCTCTAACAGCACTTCCCAGTATTCTGCCAATCTGGTTTTTGCGTCTGCTAGAAGAGTGTCTAGCTGTTCGATTTCCTGGCATTGAGCGCACTCTGGCTCCTCGCCCGGGTGTTTTCGGTAGGCTGAATGCTCTAGCAAGTATTTATATTTAGACTGGACGCATTCCATTTCCATCGTCCGCTGAGCTAAGCCGAAGCGGTGGCGGATGATTTCTAGCTGTGCGGGGTAGAGCTTTTTCTGCTTGGTCAAAACTGCTTCAGGCACTCCGATTTTGCCAAAATCGTGCAGCAGGGCGGCGTAGCGAATTTCTTGAATTTGGCGGTTGTTAAAGTAAACAGAGCGCAGCCATCCGCTGCTGACGGCGTTTACTTCTTCTGACAGGCGTACTGTCAGGGCTGCTACTCGTTCTGAATGGCCGTAGGTACAGGGGTCTCTGGCTTCTATCACTTGCACTGAGGCTTTGACGAAGCCCTCGAACAAATGTTCTATGCTTTCTTGGAGTTGATTGCGCTCGATCGAGATTGCTGCTTGAGAAGCGAGCGATCGAACTATCCTTTCTTCCCACGGAGAATACTGCTGCGTCGATTCCCAGGCATTCTCTGCTGTCAGCACCGCATCTGCCTTTGTTTTGCGGTTGATCAGTTGCAGTACGCCTATTGTCTCGCCCTGTCGGTTTTGCATCGGCAGCACCATTACCGAGCAAGTGCGGTAATTAATATCCCTGTCAAAACTGGTATCTAGCTGGTAGGGTACTCCCGGTGGCAAGTCGTAGGCATCAGACAGGTTCAAACTTTGACCTGTAATTGCCACGTATCCCGCCAAGCTTTTGTCTGTCAGCGGCAGAGCAAACTCCTTAAACGACAGTCTGGGTTTAGAACCGTTTTGGGCTACCTTGAACAGCAACTTAGATTTCTCGTCGCTGTGATCTACTAAATAAACGCTGCCCGCATCGCTGTAGGTAATTTCCCTACTTTTTGATAAAATTAAGTTTAACAAGCCGCCCAAATCAGGGGCGCTCGACAGAGCGGCGCCAATATCCAAAAGCTTTTCTATCAGATCGGTTCTTTCAGCAGACTCGTTCAAGAACTCTGGCTTTTCAAATACGATCATGGTCTGAGGATGGCGAATAGCCTTTAATACATTGGACTTTTTGCATCTAGACTTTCTCACACCCGATTCTAACCCAGAGTCGATTTTTTATTGGCGAGCTTTCCGCGATCGGGGACTGTCGCTAGATGCGGTGGCTCCTGTTACGAAAACGGGAACTCTTTTAATCTAACGTAGAAATCTCTTGCCCTAGCGCAAAGTCTTTCTCAGTTAAGCCTCCGGCATCGTGAGTTGTCAAGTTAACTGTTACTTTGTTGTAGGAGATTTCTAGATCTGGGTGATGTCCTGCGGATTCTGAGGGGGCGACTAACTTATTCACCCATGCGATCGCTAAGGGTAAAATCTTTAAATGAACGGGTACACCGCAGTTGCTTGCCTTCAACCGCCCAGCCTGACAATTGACTGGCGCGCTCTCGAATTTCAGTATCGTTAATTAGGTCAGCCATAATTTTTTTTTCTTTGGGATTAGCTATGAGGCAGATTCACAGCCCACCTGCGGAAAATCATACCAAAAACTATCCGCTCTCACCAATAGTGTTGAGGCTCAAGTTTTAATACTCAAGATTTAACACTATTTGGGGTGAGAGCGGTCTAGCGGGTCTTCAGATTAGAACCTGACTGCCGGGAGATTCCCTAGCTCAGCCTGGTTCCCGATGGAATTCGTTTCCCGTTGGAAACGAGGGCTGGCTGCTAGTGAGCGGCCCCGGCGCACAGCCGGTAGTTTCCAATCTGATGACCCATGCGTTTACTACTTTCTATCATGAGCATCACCTCCAGGTTTTACTAAATGGTTTATATTTGAACGCACTTCATCTAAATCAAAGATTCAGTATGAAGATTTGTGTGCTACCCATTGGCAGCATTACCAGAAGAACCTGCGTTCTGAGTATCATTCCGGTATGCACAGTTACTAGAATAACACAAGGAATCAGAACTGAGCGATGCAAAGTGAGATTTTTGCAATATGAGGGCAAATTGCTGCAAGGTTTTATATCAATTCCGGCTGCAATCAGACATGATAAGCGAGGACACTCAAGATGCCGTGTCCCTACCACGATCAATTGTAGGGACACTCAAGATGCCGTGTCCTCCTTTGATATCATAAGGAGTGCTAACGGAATTGATATTAGATCGATCTCTACAGCAGCAGGGGCGATCGAGATTTTTATGCAAAAGCTGGGCTGTAGGGCGATCGGGTTTCAACAGTTGACAGTTGACAGTTGACAGTTGACAGTTTGAGAGCGACCTCTACCTAGAAGGAAGAGGATTGGAGTAAT
>JAUBOH010000023.1:29522-31173 GCA_036700145.1 Microcoleus occultus BM001215366 | reverse complement strand
GTTAACAGTCAACCGTTAACAGTCAACCGTTAACAGTCAACCGTTAACAGTCAACCGCGAACCACCAACTAATTACTCGATCGCACAGTCAACACTTGCGGCGGCGTCGCATCCGGCGGATACAAGAAATCCACCTGAACCAAACGGCGTTCCCCCGGCTTCATATTCACATTCACCAAAGGTTCCCCCTGCTGTCCCCGGCGCTGCACGATGTGAATGTAGCGCGTCAAAGTTTTGCCCGTATCGTCATTAAACATCACCCGCAGCGTACCTCGGAAAAATATCCGATTTTCCGGCGGATCGTAAAACGTAAGTCCCCCCGAGTCTGTATTTGCCTTGATTGGTGTTTGCATTTTAATGCTGACAGATTGAGCCTCACGAGATTTGTTGTAAAGCGGAAAAGTTAAGTTGTATTGAATCCCGTAATTGCCGTGAGCAAAATAAGCAGTATCGGGATAGCGAGCTAACATTTTAGCGCTTTGAATTTGACCCGTGCCAAAAGTACCCGTATCAGTAGTGCTCAGAGCATAAGAAAACGACTCGCCGCGCTTGGGAACGGTTAAATAATCAGTTCTCGGATTGTCAGTAATTCTGGCTTTCCACTCGGAACCTTCAGCTACTCCCGCCACGCGGCCGTAAATTTTTTGCACGGGATTTTCGCCTCTGGGAGTTGGTGCTAAATCTCTCGGCCCCGCTAAACCTTTGGTATTTAAAATATTTTCCCACTGTTCTAAAGTCGGATATTGCTCGATTCCGTCTGGAGTTTTAGGAGCAAACATTGCTAAACTAGCTAGATACACCGAATTGCTGCTCGACATTCGCATCAAGGTCGATCGACCGTTGGAAGAAGGCGTGACATTTCCCACAGGTATCGGCAAATTCATCAGCATTCGGCTCTGATTCGCCGGAATCTCGATCGCCGCCGGCAAAATAGCTTGTCTGTATCCCCGCAGCACATCGCTCGTGATGCGGCTTCCAGGCCCCGCAAACACAGTCCCGAATCGATTTTCTAAATACGACGGCAAATCGACAAACAAGGCATCCGGCCGAGTTAAATAGGTCGCTCCTTGCAATATTTTTAAAGTAACAGGTTCCGAGTTGGGATTGTAGACAATGATTCCTTGAAATAAGGTGCGAGTTTCTTCGCGATTTTTAGCTTTGGCGATGTGGTGGGCGAAGATATCAAATCGGCCTTTGAAAGAAAAGTTTAAGTGTGCATTCGGTACTTGTTTTGCTTCGGGCCCAAATGTGGATAGCAAAATGCCTTCGGTTTGCACAACTTCCGGGCTGTTGCTGTTGAAAACCGGGATGCTGTCTAGCTGTCCCGGCAAAACGCGCACTTGCTGGGGCACCGTCACAGTTTTCAGTGGCGGGTTTGTCTGCGGGGAAGGCAAATCCAGTTCGTTTTCCGGTAGCGGGACTTCTCGCTGGATGATGACTTGTTGGGTCGGAGGTGTCGGGATTGCTTGAGCTAAGGGTAGAATTGGCAAAAACATAGCTGTGAGCGCGTTTAACTAAACTTGCATTGATATTGGATCGATCGGGCGATCGACACAAAACTTTACCACAAACTTGTTAAGGACTGAAGTCCTCACTACAAACTTGTTAAGGACTGAAGTCCTCACTACAAACTTGTTAAGGACTGAAGTCC
>JAUBOH010000023.1:19870-29422 GCA_036700145.1 Microcoleus occultus BM001215366 | reverse complement strand
TCACTACAAACCTGTGAAACTAAGGTTCTGGGCATCGGAATGCAAGTCCTTCATCAAAAAACTGAAATCCCGATCGCAAATCTGTCAAACTAAGGTTTGATCGTTCGGACTTCAGTCCTTCCCCCGACTTCGACAAATTTTCAATGACAATTATTTTAACCAACGACGACGGCATAGACGCTCCGGGGATTCAGGCGCTGTTGCAGGCCGCAGGCGACAAAACAATTATGGTGGCTCCGCAGGGGCAATTGTCGGGCTGCGGACATCAAGTGACGGCTCAGAGTCCGATTCATGTCGATCGGCGATCGGAATCTGAGTATGCTGTAGGAGGAACACCCGCAGACTGTGTTCGCATCGCTCTTCATCACATTTGTCCGAAGCCAGATTTGGTACTTTCGGGCATTAATGCCGGCGGCAATTTGGGTGTTGATGTGTACATTTCTGGTACGGTGGCGGCTGTGCGGGAAGCAGCAATGCACGGTATTCCGGGTATCGCGGTTTCCCACAGGATTAAAAGGCCGCTCGAAATAGACTGGGATGTCGCTACTCGCTGGACATCGCTGGTGTTGGCGGATTTGCTCAACCGGGAATCAAAGTCTGGGTGTTTCTGGAATGTGAATTTGCCGCATTTAGCGCCCGGAAGTGCGGAACCGGAAATTGTGTTTTGCCGCCCTTCGACACAGCCGCTGCCGGTTGAGTACCGGAGGTCGGGAGAATACTTTTATTATGTGGGAGAATACGGCTCGCGCGATCGGGCGGCGGGAACTGATGTTGATGTCTGTTTTGGAGGCAATATTGCGGTGACAGAGATATCGCTGTGATCGATTTGGGCGATCGAACTATATTTCTTGCATTGTTTGCCCAAAAAAGCGTGAAGGGATCGGCTCATCAAAACCTAGGATATTTATACTTACCGCGATCGCTCCTGCTTCAAAGTATTGTTACCAAAATAGTAATAAAAAATCACAAAACATCACATATATTGATAAATATCAAGTTAATTTTCAGCATTCTTCAAAGTACGATCGCGAGCGCTTCATTAGATATATAATTTTTATTATAAACAGTGAATATTTCTAGATAAATTTCAGTTAGGGAGAATCAGACTTCTATGGAAGTAACCGAGCTGCTCAAAGACTACGAAAATGGAAAAAGAGACTTTGCAGGCGCCAACCTCAGCGGAGCCAACCTCAGCGGAGCCATCTTGGTTGGAGTAAACCTTTCAAATGCTAACCTGTCGTCCGCTAACCTGAGTCGGGCCTATCTCACCAAAGCACAACTCAACGGCGCTAACCTTCACAGGGCAAATCTGAGTTTTGCCAAAATGAGCGAAGTCAGACTAGCGGACGCTGAGATGACGAAAACCAATCTCAGCGGAGCTTTCCTAGTCAAGGCAAAACTGCCCAGAGCAAAGCTGAGCGGCGCAGGGCTCATCGGTAGTAACTTGCGGAGCGCTATCCTCTGGAACTCCAATTTGTGTAATGCCGACCTGCAATTCAGCAACCTGCGGGGCGCGAACCTCACCGGAGCCAACCTTAACTGGGCAAACTTAAGTGGGGCAAAACTCAGCGGTGCGAGGCTCTTTGGTGCCCAACTAACAGGCATCTGTCTCAGAAAAGCATTCATCAACGGCATCGACTTGAGCGCGACGGATCTCAATGGCGTCAACCTCAGCGAAGCAAAACTCAACGGCGTCAACTTAAAAGGCTCAAACTTGGTAGCAGCCAATCTCAGCGGAGCTCAGTTGCGGAATGTCAAGTTGACGGGAGCAAATTTAACCAGGGCGAATCTGACGGGAGTTTCTTTGGCGCAAGCAAACCTCGATTGGGCCACCCTGTGCTACGCCGACTTGAGCGAAGCTGACTTGAGCGAAGCAACCTTAATGGGAGCCAACTTGGAGGGTACTCTGTTGGCAAGAACAACATTGTCGCAATCTGTGAGTCGCTATTTCTGCTTAACTGTGGCGGGCGCTGTCGCAGCTTGGCAAACGGAAACAATGACTGCCACTGGTTGAGGTGCAGGAGTGTTTGTGATTAGCATAAAATTTTGCGGTATTTACCAACAAATTCCAGTAAATACCTCAAAATAGGATAGAAGATATCGATGACGCAGCCTCTGCCGATGGTAGACCGGATGGAGGGAGATGCCAGAAATTTCGATCGACACAGTGTGAGTCTTACCAGCCAGATATCCCAAAATAGGATAAAGAATGAGGTACTGAATTTTTAGAACCATTTAAATTACAGCACTTTTCAGATTAGTGAGGTACATAATAGAGCTAGGGACACGGCAGTGCCGTGTCCCTACGGCAATCGAAGAGCGATCGGGGTGTACTTCATAAACGTGGAATCTGCTTTAACAAATGAGTCGATGTCAGCCTGAAGCGAATTCTCCCAGCATCTTAAAAAGCAAGGCGACTAGCACTGTTGGTCGTGGAAAAGTAGCTAATCTCAATACCAACTTGAATTTTTCTGCGAGTGACGAATACGTTGCTTTATATCTGGGCGATAGTCTCCATCACTACGACAATAGGGAACGACCTACTGTCATCGTTTCAGATTGTGGCTTTTTAAGAGATTTAGCAAGAGATTCCTGAGTTAGTTGCGCCTCTTTACGAGCCGCAATCATACAGCGACGGAATGTTTCATATTCATGACTAAAAACAGATTGCATTCTACTTTGGGTTTAGCACTGCATATACCCTAGGTATAATAAACCTGTTTTCGGATAATCCCCAAATAGGATATTGAAATCTGTTAGAGATTGATAGTAATGAAAATTGAACAAAATTAATCGCAATTCCGAGAGTGGCAGCTATTTCTACTTGCGGCCATCCGTGCCACCATAATTTTTGTTGTCATCCTTCGGCTTAGCAACACCATCAGGTTGTTTCTTTGGCTTTTTGACTTCTTTGTTACTCTTTTTCTCTTTTGACATAATGATTCCTCAATTTTGACTAACTATAACATAGATTGAAACATCTGCCTAACTGCAAGTAGAACGGGTTGCCCCACACACAATTTTTATATCCTATCCGGTCAATTACCGTCAATAAAACTGGTTTTAGTGTCGTTCCAGCGGACACGATCTTACTCGCTGTTAGTTTCCTATAATCTGTACTAGATTATCAGCTAGGTTTTGAACGCATAGCATCTACCGTTAGGCATATCCATAAGTCCCTCAGATGCCCAATGTCGGTGCAATCTCTGAAATTACTCTCAACCCCGAAGTTGGTAGAATCACCATTGAGTTCACCCGATTAATTGAGCGACTCGCAAAGCAGACGTAATCGCTCCTTCGTGCAAACCATCCCCCAAATAAGCTCCCGCGTGATAGGTGTTGTTCTCCCCGTTAGTCGCGATAACTTCATTTCGGTATCGAAAAGACTCGACAGTATACAGGGGCGTGTGATGTTGCTGAATGTGAATAATCTGCTTTTTGGCAATCAATTCATCCAGGTGAAAAGCTAAACTGTATTCCCGCGCTGATGAGATGCCACAAAGCTGATTCAAGCTAGCATTGTAGCCCCATCCCTTGTCAGTCTCGAAGAAATCAAATTCTGATAACTTGCGAATGCCGTAGCGATCGTACATTGATGTATCCGAATGCAGCACAGTCGTGGCATAATTGGCTTTCCACGCCGAAAACCGCTTTGTTTCGGCATCAGTCGGATCGGACAACAAGCTCATTACTCGATCGGGCGGCGCAGCAAACACAACCTTATCAAATTCCTGAATCTCCCCATCACAAAGCACAATTTTTACAGCATCCGCACTTCTGAAAATATTGGCAATCTCCACATTCAGCAGTATATCTCCCTTAAACCGCTCCAGAATCTTTTCAATGTAAGAATACACCCCACCTTTAATCCTCACCCAGCTAACTGAGGCATATTCCCGTAGCATGGGAATCGCCAATTCTGCCGGAAAATTATCGATTATTTCAAAAGGTATTGAGTAACTATACATCGTCAGCAACTTGAGCCAAGTATTGCGGACACACAAGCTTTTTAAAGGCTCGGATAGTGGCTGATTGTCGAAATCGTGCGTTTGAGAAAATCGCATTTTTATAATGAATCCAGCGGAACGAGCATAGAGAGCATCGAGCCGCAAATATTCGAGCAGGCGTTGAATTCCCGTGAAGTTTTTCTGAATAGCGACTCCTGACAAAAAATCTCGGCCGTCTTTATAAAACAGAGCTGAACCAATCTGCACGGGTTCTAATTCAACTCCTAGCTCTTGCATGAGAGCGACGAAATTATAAAACACAGTCGGAAATTCCAGCACTCCATTTTCTAATATCTCATTGCATTCAGATTGATTTGGCACAACATTTTTGTTGAGCGTCCGAATGTGTCCGCCTAAAATTGGCTGACTTTCCAAAACAGTGACGTGATGCCCCTGTTTATCGAGCCAGTAGGCTGTCGCCATACCGCTAGCTCCGCCCCCAACAATTGCAATTCTCATAGTTCGCTCCTAAATTGATAGAATGGAACATTAATCATCGAATGTCTAAGAGCTTAAAAATGGTTTGTAGTAAGGACTTTAGTCCTTTATTAGAGGACTGAAGTCCTCACTACAAACAATTTTGATAGTTTCTTTTAGATGGATCTGATCCCTCCTAGCCCCCCTTAATAAGGGGGGACTAGAACCTGTTTCTAGTTTTCTCGTTCCCTGGTTAACTCTGATACCCTTTTTATTTCTTAGTCTGCGGAGGCAGACTTCGTTTCTGTAGTAGCGATTTCAATCGCCGAGTAACCAATGCCTCCTAGCCCAAAATCGCATCGCCTGATAAACGTTGATACAAAAGCGCCCCTGTCCAAAATGTTGGCGCAAAGCCTGGATAGCCGGATGAGGCGTTGCAGAAATAGAAATTGTTAAGAGAAGTTTCGTGATTTAGCCGATCGACCCCCATGTTGCGCGGCGTTAGAATAGAACCGTAGGAATTGCCGTTAGGACACCAGCAGAAGCGCTCGTTAGTGGTAGGACTTCCGGTAATATGAAACACCATATGCTTGCGGAAATTCGGAACATAGTGTTTTTCAACAACATCTAAAATCGAGTCCAGAATCTCTTGTTTTTTCTGTCTGTAAGCTTTGCGATCGCTCTCCCAAAGTTGCTTAAAATAGGCGTAATTAGCAACAGTCAGAAATTCCACAATTTGACAATCTTCTGGACAATCCCGCCGTGCTTCCGTCAGTAAAGTCGGCGTTGTAATCGCAAAACTCGGATGAGAAAAATCATTTTTGTTATACATTTGAGCAAAAGATTCATTCAGATCCAAGTGTTCCGAATGAAACGTATTCCACTTGCCAAATCCGTAGTCTCGGAGGTCGATGTCTTTGACAACGCAGTACACCATGTAGTTAGATGCAGAATACTCGTAGTCAAGTTTCCGTCGCACTTTTTTAGAGAAAAGTTCCTCCCCAATCATCTTGGCCGCTCTTTTGGGGTCGAGGTTGCAAATCACTGTTTCGCCCGTGAATTCATGGGTTTGATGGGTGGTCAAATCCATCGCTTCAACTCCCGTTACCGTTCTGTTTGTGACTCTAAAATTCGTAACTTCATGGTTTAGTAGAACTTTCCCCCCGTTGGATTCAATGACTTTAACTAAAGAATTGATGACATCTTCAAAATGCTGCGTCGGGTAAAATGCACCTTCTTGATAGCCTCGAAACAAAGCAATCCAAGCATAGAAAGAAAGCTGATTTGGCGGTAGCAAAAAGTCCGGCCATTGCAGGGCTAATAGGGTTTGGGCGGCTTGGGGGAGTTGGAACTTGTCGAAAACGTCCTGCAGCGTGCTGTTGAGGTGTTGGACGGCGCAGAATACGTCACCGAAATTTTTGAGCAATTCAATGGGTTTGACGGGAGGAGCGAGTTTTCTGAGTCCCGCGCCGGTTTGCTCGACTTCGTTGACGAATTTGCGAATGTTCTCGCCCGCTTCGGGAAACAGCGCCGACAATCTGCGGATTAGTTCCTCTGGTTCCGAGGGAATATCTAGGGAATAACCAGGCATTCTCATGTGGTCGTAGCCATTCGGATCGTACCGCTCAAAGGTGACATCTCGATCGAGACCGAGTTTTTTGAGAACTCGATTGACTGTATGTCCTTCGCCGCAGTCCCAAACATAGTGAAATTGGGCATTAAACGTGTATTTTTTGGCCATCGTAAAGGTATGACCAAAGCCTCCGGGGTGCTCGTGAGCTTCGAGGATGTGCACCGTGAGGCCGGAGTTTGCCATCAAAGCTCCGAAAACCAGTGCTGATAAACCACTGCCGACGATGAGGTAATCTGTTTTCATAGTCAATTTCCTCGATCGATTGAATCGGGCGATCGTTATCCATCTAAACTAACTCTAAATTCTGAAGAAAGTGTGAAGTCAAACAACAGTATTGTTGAGCGCGCTGACTCAAGTATTGTCTTAAAGCTTGATTGCGGTTGCTATTAAAATTAATTAAGCTTTTCTGTATAAAATTTATAGTTGGTGGGGCGATCGGGGAAGCTCGCCCCACCAGAAAAAAAACCCGGTTTTTTACCTTTGTACGTAAGTCTTAAGGTATAGAATCATCTACCTAATTGGGACTAGGTTAATTAGATATCCGATCGCCTATTGCTGTATGTGGCACGATCGCATCGAAAAAAGCCTCGTCTAAATCGTAACCAAACATCTGGGACATCGCCATCAGCTTCGATTTACTGGGAATTCCCTGCTGATTCAACCAATCAGTCAACACGAACATTTTGCCCATTAAGAACATTTCCAAAGCTTCAGGATTGTACTGAATGCCTTGGGTGCGGTGGAACTGGTGCGGCACCAACATCGCCGCATAGCGCGCCAATTCTCCCGCTTTCCAATCCAGCAAAAATGGCAGCCAAGGATAACAAGCATCCAAGCGAATAAACCACAGCCGCACTTCGGGAAGTTCCGATATTTCTCGCGGATCTAAGTCTTCGCGCGGATACTCAATTTCAAATTGTAGCTGCTGTTCGTTTTGGGCGATCGCTCCTGATGTCAGCCACTGGTCAATTACTGTCTGCACCGGAGACAAATCTAAACTGTTTATGCGATCGGCATCGATCGGTATCATAATACTCATAAAAACTCAACCTTATAGCATTAAGTAAGTCATTATCTATAGTACCACCAATTAGCTCGCTCCCGGTAAATCAACCGCAATAAAAAGGTTCGTAGTGAGGACTTTAGTCCTTCTGAATGCGGACTGAAGTCCTTCTGAATGCGGACTGAAGTCCTCACTACGAACAGGTTCGTAGTGAGGACTTTAGTCCTTCTGAATGCGGACTGAAGTCCTCACTACGAACATTGTAATCGTTAATTTTTCTGCAGGATATCAGCCATTTTTCCCAAACTTGCTATCCTGCAAAGAATTACCAATCCCCTGGATAATTCCCCGCCCGATTAAACCAATTCCCCGCCCAATTACCTGCGTCAAAACGTAAACAACCCCAGCACCCAACAGCGAAATAACTGCGCGAACTCTAGGTGCGATCGCATCCCTGGCTTCCAGCAGCAAAGTCAAGGCCAACTGCCACCCCGAAAGCTGTGTTAGCTCCCGATTTCTCGGAGCATAAATCGAAATCCTCTTAATTCCCGCATCGCCCAAAACAAACAGCCAAAACCTACTTTCAAAAATAGCTTTAGGTTCCACAAAATAGCTATCCCAGCGATATCTCCACGACAAATTATTCCGAAACCGCTCAATTTCTCGCGTTGAAATCAACTTGCTATCATAAAAACTTTGCTTGATTTCCTCAATATCCGCCAAATTATTTAGCAGAGGCTGCACCACTGAGCTAGCAACTTGAATTGCTAAATTTTCTAACAAAGCTTCAGCTCGCTGCATCGCTTGCGGGCTACCAGCCAGACAAGAAATATTGTCAACTGTTAGCGGAATTTCAAACAGCAAATGTGCAAAAAAATCAACAGTCATCGGGATTTTGTCAAGTATTTCTGCTGCAACTGCTTTTTCATCTGCCAGCAGCACGGGCACAACTTCTACGCCGCTGCCGACAAATCGATCGGCTGCGCTTCCTCCTTGACTTTCTAGCAGTTTCAAGCTGCTTTGACTGCTGCCGTCAAAAAACCGAGTTTCTCCCGTTTGCAGCGTATAGTACCTGCCAAAAAAATCGATGATTGTCGCTTCCCACAAATCCCGCAAAATAGCAGGCATTTTTTGCGACAATTGAGTTGGCTGCACTTGCCCCAAGCGCAATTCCTCCAGCAAATCCTGTAACTTCCGCAGGATGGAACTAATCAATTCGTGCTTTTTGGTCGATCGCAAAATATCGATTTCCAAAGGCACGCCCGTCAAATTTACTAAATCCAACTGCAATTTAGCTGCAGCGGAGTCAAACAAGCTCTCTTGCCAATCAGTTGCAACCGCCAAAGATTCAGCCGAAACTTGGGAATTCGCTACTTGCAATTGAGAATTATTTAACAAATTCTCCCTTCTCCGTTCTACCTTCTCCTCTCTACCTTCTTCCCTCTTCCTTCTCCTCTCTACCTTCTTCCCTTTGCCTTCTTCCCTTTGCCTTCTTCCTTCTTCCTTTTCCCCTCTTCCTTCAAATAATAACTGACTGACAATCCAGCGAGCGGCCAGCAATTCTCGGCGGCGCCCGCTGAGTACAACCCCATCTAAAATAGAGGGCAAATCTGTCGTACCTGCGGCTCTCACAAGAAGCAAATCAGCTTTGACAACCGCCAAAGCTGCATTTATTTCCCGCAGTCCAGACAGACAAAAATCAGCTAGAATTTTTTGGTGTACGGGCGTATCAACTGTCAGATAATCAGCATTTTGCTCTGCACTTGGTGCGGAGTTTTCTACTGTTTGAACCACCGCTGCATTTAGTTCTATTTCCGAGTTAGCCGCCGCATCCGCCGCCCAATAAGTGCGACCCGATGCCACCGCGCGAATAGCTTCCATTGTGAGGGAAATATCTCTACCTTTAGGACAATAGCCATTCGCGCCTGCAGCCTGTACCTGCGACAACAGCTCCGGTGTCAGCGGCCCGCCTAGCAGCAACAGCGGCAGGTTGGGGTACAAACTTTTGAGTTCGCGACAAACTGCCAGCGCCGACCTTTGACCAGATCGCAAATTTAGGGTCTCAACAGCCAAAATTGCCAAATCTGCGGGCTTCTCGGCTGCCCCCGAGCCGATCGAGCGCGCTTCTAGAACTCGCAAAGCCTCGGTTCCCGTGGAAACCTCTGCAACAACTTGCAAGTCTGGATGCTGCTCGCAAGCAGCTCGCAGCCCCAGCCGGAAAATGGGGTCGCCATCGATCGACAGCAGTTGGAAGTTACTCACTCGATTTGATATTTGAGATTTGAGATTTTAGAGGTCGATCGCGCGAAAACACAATTACTCGGGGATCAAATTAGCATCAGGAGGCCCTGCCGATTCAGGAATCGAGGGCGGCGGGGGTTCTGGAGCCGGAGCCGGAGGAGGAGCCGGTTCCGGAGCCCGAGCCGGGGCCTCTTGTCTCGCGGGCGGATAGTAAGGTTCCTGCTCCCTCGCGGGCGGATAGTAAGGTTCCT
>JAUBOH010000023.1:0-19770 GCA_036700145.1 Microcoleus occultus BM001215366 | reverse complement strand
CCTCGCGGGCGGATAGTAAGGTTCCTGCTCCCTCGCGGGCGGATAGTAAGGTTCCGGAGCCGGGGCTTCTTGTCTCGCGGGGGGATAGTAAGGCTCAGGAGCCGGCGCGTACTCCTCCTGTCTCGGTGCCGGCGCGTACTCGCGAGCCGGCACCGCCGCCGGTGGCGGTGCAGTGTTGGCTCGGAGTTCGGCACTCCAGCGCCCGATCGCACCTGCAGCCTCTGAATGCAGCGCCCTACCGTAACCGATTTGGGAAGCTATATCGATCGCCGCTCCTAGACTGCCGCCAGAAGCCAATTCCGCAGCTCGATCGAGAATCGGTCGGTCTTGAGCAACTTGCAATTCGCTCACCCACTGATAGACATTATCCTGAGCTTTGGCGTACAGAGTCCTACCGCTCTTAATGGACGAAGCTTTTTCAATAGCTGCGCCAAGTTTTCCTTGCTTGGCCAGAGCGATAGCTTCATCCAAAAAAGGCTGATCTTGAATAACTTCTATGCGTTTGGTCCACTGAGCCAAGAGAGTTTGCGCCTCTACCCTGCGGGGGCGGTTTTGAGCGACCAGGAGTAGCTGAGCGATGCCGCCCTGGATTCCTTCAACCGTTCCCGCTTCTGCCAACTGCTTCGCCAGGGTGACAAAAGATTTGTCTTCGATCCGCTGAATTTCCCGGCGCCAAGCAGCCACCAAAGTTTGAGCGTGAACCCGCCGCGGCTGTTTGGCCCCGATGGTTTGCGCTTGCTCGATCGCCAGCCCAAACGTCCCTACCTGACCGAAACTAGCGATCGTGCTCGCCACTTGCAAACGTAGCAAATCTTGAAACTGCACCTGCAAACTTTCAATTTGAACTTGAGCCTGCTTGTACAGAGGGCGGCCCGGAGCAATTTGGCTAGCAGCCCCCCGCCCTTCGAGCAAGGTAAAAATGTGTTGCGCCAGCGGTGTTGATATCGACTGGTTCCACATCACCGCCTGAGCCCTACCCAACTGCATCAAATCTTGAGCTTCCGCAAACAGCGGCGAATCCTGCGGCACCACTGAAGCAGCCTCGATCGCCCCCGGGAGGTCTTTCGCCCCCAACCGCTTAGTAGCCATTGCCAGCAAAGTCCGGCTCCAGCCCTCAATTTCCTTCTCAGCTTTAGCGCGGGCAAAAAGCTGCGGGTCTATTTTGCGAGCTAGGACGATCGCCTCAGCGAACTTTTGCGGAGTTCCGTCCTTCGCCAACTCTCTAGCCTCTTCCAAGCGCTGCCAGCCGTTTCTTTCCAAAGAAATCTGCTGGATCAGCTCGTTATAGCGCTTCTGACTCCAGAAAACATTTTCCAGCTTAAATAGAGCTTGAGCGTAATCCCAGGCCTTCCTTAAATCCTCAGTTTTCAAAGCTGCTAGTGCTGTATCGTAGAGTTTTTGACCTTCCTGCCAATTTTTTTCCCAAGCAGTAACAGCTTCCTGTACCTCTGGGTAAGACGGACTGGTTTTCGGAATTTTCGCCACAATCTCCAGAGCGCCCTTCAAATCGCCCATCTCAATTTTTGCCCTGGCAAATCCCAGAATAGCTTTCGACCATTCCCCGATCAAATGTTGACCCTGCGAGTATAGCGGGTGTTCTTTCGGCCAAGCCTGCACCATTGCCACTGCCGATTCTAGCTGTTCTAGCTTGCCCGACTTAGCTGCTTGCTGAGCGCAGTAAAGTCGCTCTCCGTCCGCCGCCAGCGGCGACAGTTGCTGGCAATTGGGGGGAGGCGGCATTGTCAGCAACCACAGAAATGCAGCCGCACCGGTTACTCCAAATCCCACCAGGAGACTCAGCCAGATTAGCTGCCACTGCCAAAAAGTTCTTTTGCCCTCTTTTGGCGGCGCCTTTAATGCCTCCGAACTCGCATCGCCTGTCGCCTCTGCACTCAAGTGTGACGCAGGTTTGGGGGAGGGGTTGTATTGGGGTGGTGTGTGGAATTGGTCAGATTGTCGTCTCGCCATTACTTCAGCCTGTCCTGTAATGCGCATTCCTTAGCGTGACACTCCCACATCAAATCTGCTGATTGTGATGTCGGCTTCTGCCTCCTTCACAGGAGAGCGAGAACTT
The DNA here is from genome assembly GCA_036700145.1 of Microcoleus occultus BM001215366. Classification (GTDB taxonomy): domain Bacteria; phylum Cyanobacteriota; class Cyanobacteriia; order Cyanobacteriales; family Microcoleaceae; genus Microcoleus. Next base: position 17,696 of record JAUBOH010000023.1, on the reverse strand, counting down.
CCTTCAAGGTACCGGCAATCTTTCCCTTTACGGCGTTTTTTAGTGAGGTTGGTGTCCTGCCCCACTGGTTGCTTCCGAGTATTTTAGGCTCAAGAAGCACGTAAATCATACCAGTTATCAAACAATTATTCACAGATATCCGGGGCAGTTTAGCAGAAAAAACACTATAAAGCCCCCGTCAGTTGATTTTCAATTTTCAATTTTCAATTTTCGATTTTCGATTTAACTCTGCAGATAAATTGGGGGGGGCGAAAGTAATATCTAAACTTTTACCTGTAGCGGGTAGAACAGATTTTTTCGGTTTAGTCCTAAATTTTATTCCCGATCGCCAAACTTGCCGATCGAGTTTCACTTTTCTTTATGCTGCCGACGGACGGCGCGCCACTGCCAAAAGCCCGAGCGATCGCACCTAAATACTTAAATCATTTTATACCACCGACAGTTCTAGCCCAAAGAGAGCTTTTGCTGCCCACAGCGGCTGACTCATCGGTTACGAAGCCTTTGGCGTTTCGCTGACACTCGATGCTTCCGTGGCAGACCCAGACGATTTGTATCCGTAGAAATCAATCCGGTAGTCTACAATTCTGACACCGGTTTGCTGTTGGATTTGTTCGATCAAGTCGATCGGCAGTTCTACGTGAACGTCGAGAATCTGAGCCGTATCCAGACAGTTAACGTGAGAGTGAGAGTCGCTGACATTCCCGTACAAGCGTCCCTCCGATCGTTCCATACACTCAATAATTCCTTCTCTCGACAAAGCTTCCAGATTTTGATAAACCGAAGTATGACCGATCGAGTGCGCTTGTTGGTTGAGGCGATCGTAAATTTCGCGAGCCGAGAGGTGTTCTTTTGCATCCCACAAAAGTTCTAAAATAAATCGACGCTGGCGGCTCAAGCGCATTCCCATCGCCTGACAGCGGTTCAAAGCATCTTCTAACGATCGAATTGGTTTCACAGCTACCGCCTTCTAAAGCCTGCTCGATTTTTTAATTCTGGTACAATATTGCACACCGATCCTATATCCACTAATTCTAACGCAGGGTTGCCGAACAGTAGAAAGTACAGGGCAAAAATCTCGAAGCAGTGAATTTTCGAGTTACTGCTGAACTCAGACGGCCAGCACGCACCAAAAAATTCTCCGCTTCAAAAATATTGCCTTAGCTGTATCTTCTAGCGCCACAACTCCTAGTTCGAGGATTTGAGGGCGTGAACCAGTAACTTGGCGATTTCCGAGAGTTGCTTTTTGTTGAAAGTTTTGAGCAAAAGCTTTACTACCGCCTTCGGTTCGGCAGGAAGTGCTACTTGCTTCGACACTGTGGCTGCTGGGGCTGCTGGGGCTGCTGGGGCTGCTTTTGGGCTTGCTGCCAAAAGTAGCAAATTTTTACTCGGAACGATCGTCTGGACTTTCCCCCCTTGCACCAAATCCCCAGCATCCTTGAGTTCTTTGATAATCAGCGGAGCTAAGACTTTATAAGAGTTTTTGGGATTAACGATCGCCCCTCTAGCTGTTTTAACTAAATTTTGCCAAGGCTCAATTTTACCTCCCAACTTATAGAGGCGAACGCACACAGCCGTCAACTCGGAGCGACTAGCAGCCGATTCTTTCTGCTTGAACACCTGCAACATCTCTTTAAGTAAAGCCATCACCTCAACAGCAAAACTCGCCGGTGCCACGGGCGCTGTTTGAGCTGCCACGGGGGCACGAGATCCAGCAGCCGCAACCGCCGGAACTTTGCCCGCCGCCAAGTTGTTGAGGTGAGTTTCCAGTTGAGCGAAAACAGGCATCACCTGCTGCACGAGTTTTTCTCCCTCTTCATTCCTCAAGCCGAAAGGCCCTTCGAGTCGCGCCAGCAAGTCTTTAAGCGTATCAACTCCCTTTAAAAATAGGGATTCTGCCGTTTGGTCAACCTGCTTGACAGGCCCGTCCTTGAGCACCTTAAAACAATCTTCCAAGCGGTGAGCGGTTGTTTTAATACTATCCAAACTGAGCATGGCCGCCCCTCCCTTCACCGAATGGGCGGCTCGAAACATCTCTTGGACGCTTTCGGGGTCTTTCATGGTGGACTTCAAATCCACTAAACCATTTTCTAAAGTATCGAGGTGCTCCTTAGCCTCCTCTATAAACAAACGCATAATTCGGTCTTGCTGATCTGACACGACAGTCCTCCTAACAATCTGTGCACCCCTCCAGAAAGCACCCTCTTCGCGGGAGAAAACGCGACTCCGGGCAAAAGTCGGAAGCTCCCATGCAAAACATTCTAGCCTGCCTCAGCTAGCAGACTCAAAATACTGGTGTCGGGGCAGTCTTAGCCCTAAAACTGGTGCCCTGAGAGATTGAGCCTAGAGTTCTGAGGGAGTATCTGGAGCGATTTCAATGCCCATTCCTTGTTTCATCATCTGCTGAGCCGTAATCAAGTCGCTCAATTCCTTGACTTCGACGCCGATGTTTTGGCAAGCCTGTTTCAGTTCCCGCTCGAAAGTATTTAAGTCGCCTCCGTAGCCGCAAAGCTCTGCGGCTGTGGCGATTCCTTGTTGGGCGTTGGCTTTGGCGCAGTCGATCAATTCAATGCCTTTGAGGGGTTGGGAGGATGCCATAATCTCAAACCATAATTTATCTTTGTCCCACTGTACCCAGAAGGTTGAGGTCGATCGATCTATCGAAAGGCATGAAAAATCCTGCCTGTGCTGCGTGTTACCAATTCATAGCTATTTTCGGGAATTTCCTGCCAAGATGGCAGTAGTTACGATTTTCTAACCCTTACAGTGCCTAACTTACACAAGCTTGCTGTGAAAAATGTTTCCAAATCTAAAATGCACTGGGTGTGGAGCGTCCGGCACCGCCTGTTTGTGTCCGTTCTGTTTGCTATAGTAGTTGCTGTTTTTCTGCCGCCTGACTATCTCCCCCTGACTCGGACGCTGTGCATTTGGAACGCGGGGGCTGTCAGTTTCCTGATTTTGACTTGGATGCTGATGCTGCAAGGCACTCCCGAAATGATGCGCCACCACGCTCAGCAGTTGGACGCTGGCCGCTTAACAATCTTAAGCTCGATCGTGGCAGCCGCTTTTGCTAGCTTTTTAGCTATCTTCTTCCTGCTGCGCGATACCAAAGGGCTGCCGCCGAATTTGCTATTTCTGCACTTGGGGCTTTCTGTCCTGACAATTGTTGGCTCTTGGATGCAGGTGCACACTATCTTCACCATGCACTATGCCCGCGGCTACTACGCAAACCACAGCAAGCAGCACGGCAGTTACTTGCAGGCGGGGGGTTTGGATTTTCCAGGCGACGAGGAACCAGATTACAAAGATTTTTTATATTTCTCCTTTGGTATTGGCATGACTTGTCAAGTTGCAGACGTGCAGATAACTTCTCGTTCCACGAGGTATCTCGTGCTTTTTCACAGCGTGCTGTCGTTCTTTTTTAACACCGCTATTCTGGCGATGAGCGTCAATATTATTGCGGGATTGAGTTGAGATGATTCAGTAGCAGATGCTGCCATTTTTTGTTAAGGGGCGATCGGATCTGGTTTTAGGGCGATCGGTGCTTATTACCCGAATTTCAGAGGTAGACGCAAGAAAGTCAGCCTAACGATCCAAATTTAGAGAACTAAATAACAACACATAGCGACAGTTTTTGAGTGCCAGCCGTAGAATAAGGGTTTCAGGGCGATCCAAAAGCAAGCAACGCTTGCCGAGGCACACTATAGGGTTGCCGAAAAATCAAGGGTTTCAGACTAATATCTAAAAACTGTCCGGACTATTGAAATAGAAAATGTTAGTTTAATAACAAGTTATACAAAAACCTTCCGCCTCTCCATGTGATTTGGGGTATTATGCGGAAATTTTCAGCCTAATAATAGTTAGACCTCAGTCTCTCTGTAAAGACGTGATTGGAAGATTATTGGTGGGTTGCGATCGCCCAACTTTGTGAGTTATTGGTTAGGGTTTAGTTAGCATCTATTAGGTTATTTTAGGTCAATTAAGGATTTAAGCAGATGAAAATTGTACGTTTCGATCCGCCCGCAAATATTGATGATTTCGATACCATTCCCAAGCAGCGTGAGGCTTGGAGCGAGTTTATTTCCACTAGCTTCGAGCGAGAAATTCAAGGGGTAGAGGCAGACTTAGGAGTAGGGAAAAGTCAGTTTTATAATCCGATAAATATCGATACAACTGCTCCTAAAATTGAGCCAGAAATCACTTGGACTGGCTTCCCCGCGTTAATTAAGCGCAAGCATCCTGGTAATGAGCGAGCAGCTTGGAAAGAAGCCGACAAACCCCTATCGAATGGTGAGCGAGCACAAGACGAATATCTAGAATGGTTCGTCACGAAACAAGCCGGAAAGATTACGCGAGTCACATTTACCTGCGAAGGCCCCGAATATTGGGAAGCTCTCGCACATGGATACCCATTGAGCTACACAGGACCCAAAACCGCTGGCGCGACGGGAGACAAACAAAAACTTCTCGCACTATATCAAAAATACGTGAGTCCTAAAGTTCAGATCAATGATTTGTTTCTCAATGGCAAATACAATCGGCTGAACAAGTGGAACACTAAAAATGGCGCAATGCACTTAAACCAGCGCAACAACACTTTGGGAGCTGAAATTAACATTGCTGCACAAGCTACAATTTTGCGCCAAAAGGGTGGCGTGATTCTAACCGATCCAGACGAGCTGATTAAGTGTGCCCGATATGGTGAAGCAGGTCGAGCCAGTGATCCTACTATTGGTGCAGCAGTGAACTCCTTGGCGCGAGATGGCTTTTTAATCACACTGCAAAATCCGGTAGGACTTTACATCGATAATCTCGATACCACAGGTTGGACAAAACCAAATGGTAGTCCAGTCGAGCCTGGATACTGGAAAATCTTACGAGGTTCAACTGGGGCAATTCTCCGTGCCGTTTATCAAGTGCCGGCAAGTGAAGGATTTGCTGTGGGTGATATTCTTATTGGAGGAGAAAAAATTGAATTTGGAGGACAAATCGCGGAAAACATTACGATGAAGCTGACGGGTCTTGCCTTTAGCAAAGGGAAGTTCAAAAATCCAGCACAACCATGTGTACCAGGAGGTGGAAGTCTCGCATTTGGCTTGCTGCCAGCAAGTGATGAGCATCTGTCTTTCCGTAGTTTAGATCGCTGAAGTTTTATGCCAACTACTAACTCTCCATCCGTCAAAATGCCCACTGAGGAACTGCTAGAAATCAACGATATTCAAGGCAATAGCTTAGCTGGGTTCAATAAGGATTTTCAGATGTTTATATTTCTGAAAATTCACGATCGCACAAACACCAAAGCTTGGATACATGACATCACTCCACACATTGCTACTGTGGCAGAAGTGCTGATGTTCAACAATCTGTTCCGCACCTTGCGAAATCGCCGGAAGTCTGATCCACAAGGGCTGGTTGCGACCTGGCTCAACATTGCTTTTACCTACGAAGGCATTCAAAAACTGGTTTCAGAAACGGACGCTAATCAGTTTAGCGCGGGTGATCCCTTCCGCATTGGGATGCCGGCTAGAGCGGGGCTAATTGGCGATCCAAGCGATCCGACTTCTCCTGGGCATCCCAATCAGTGGGTGGTGGGCGGCACAGATTCCAACAAGTATCCTGATATTCTGCTAATTATTGCTAGCGACGATCCTGCACATCTCAACGCCGAAGTCACTCGGATTAAATCTACCCTCGCTGCCTTGCCTCAGAAGAGCGATGGAACTAGAGGATTAGAAATTATCTTGGAGCAACCTGGAGCTACTCGACCTGACCAACCTGGTCATGAGCATTTCGGCTTCAAAGATGGCATCTCCCAACCCGGTGTGCGGGGACGGCTCTCCAAAACCACGAATGATTTCTTGACTCCACGAGCGATCGATCCGAAAGTACCCGAAGCTGCTCGATATGCCAAACCAGGTCAACCCTTAATCTGGCCAGGACAATTTGTATTGGGCTATAAGACACAACAAGATGACGATCCAGTCCAACCCCAGAAGCCTCTGAAGCTGTCCCCCGTTTGGACTAAAAATGGATCGTTCCTGGTGTTTCGACGTTTGCGTCAGGATGTACCCGCTTTTTGGAAATTCATGCAGCAGACGGCAGCAAAGCTGGCACAAAAACCAGGTTTTGCAAATATGACCGCAGAACTTTTGTCAGCAAAATTAGTGGGACGATGGAAAAGTGGTGCGCCACTGATGAGAACACCAAATGCTGATGACTCAGACCTTGCCAAGGATAGCCTTGCCAACAATCACTTTTTTTATGATGTAGATACCCCAAAACTGCCCCTCGTAACACTTCCCGACTATCCGGGAGACAATTTCCCTCAAGCCACAAAATCTTCTTTTGGCGCTGTATGTCCCTTTGCCGCTCATATCCGCAAAGTCAATCCGCGCGACTTACAAACAGACGTAGGCGGTGCTAGCCATACCCTCACCCGCCTAATTCTGCGTCGGGGAATTCCTTTCGGCGCTCCCCTATCAGACCCATTACATCCCACTGCTGCTGAACTCACAGAAGAACGCGGACTACTGTTCGTTTCCTACCAAACCTCAATTGAAAATCAGTTTGAGTTTTTATCGCGACATTGGGCTAACAGTGACAAAAAGCCTCCACCAAGTGGCGGACACGATCCGATCGTTGGACAGAAGCAGGGTCAAGGGAGCGATCGCACCCGGAACTTCCAGCTTCTTGGTACTGATGACTCAACCGAAACAATTGAAACCTCTATTGACTGGGTAATTCCCACAGGGGGTGGTTACTTTTTTGCACCCTCGATCGAGGCATTGAAGGAAGTCTTAGGCTGATATTTTTTGCTTTGCGTTTATTGTGCCAGTAGTATAAGGAGTTGAAGGGTGGGTACTGATTGCGGAGTCTGTTAGAGGTAAACTACTGCGGTGACGGTCTAACGTCTCTACTGCACCGGCACGAAGTTACCTCTGTCGTTTGTTGCGAAAGTTATCTGCGCCCGGTGAGTGGGGACGTTATTCCGTCATCAGCAACATGGCGTGTCCGTTTGGGTCTTTGACAAGGTAGCCCTGGCGGTAAGGCATTGAGGTAAACTGCACCAGTTGCGATGAGACGAACTGAACTCGGTTCTGAGGTAATAGTTCCACTGCTTGCTCAACTTTATTCACCGTTAACTCAACTTGCTCTTTGGCAATATCGCAACTTTTCCAATTATTTGGCATGGGACGATCGTCCTCTGGCATCAGATCATCCAGCAGTTCAATTCCCAGACAGCCCTCAGCGGGTCGCAGCACTATCACGCGGACTTTCGTTTCGGGTTGGGCGATCGAGATTCGCTTGCGTTTAAGAGCGATTCAGGCTGCCTCCATCAACCCGCATATTCCAAGCAGAAACCAGGTTTTTGCGTAATTCCTAATTTTTCTTGCCAAGTCGAAGTCATTACGAGTATGATTTAACAAGAAGCAAAACAGACCAACGCCATGAGGATCGAAGAAATACCCCTCAACCAGATTCGCCGCCCCCTGCCGCGAGTCAACGACCAAACTAAAGTAGCCGCCCTCATGGAATCCATCCGCGAGGTAGGTTTAAACGAACCCATCGATGTGCTAGAAGTAGATGGCCAGTATTACGGATTTTCCGGCTGCCACCGATACGAAGCTTGCCAGCGTCTCGGTTTAGAAACTATCCCGTGTAAAGTACGCCGAGCTCCCCGTGCGGTGTTGCAGATGCACCTGGCCTGAGCCTCAACAGAAATTCACGACAGGCAAATATTCGATCGCCCAAACCGTTCTCAGATGTTCGATCGACAATCACACTAATAACAAGGTAAAAACCTATGACTATTAACAACCACAAACAACATCTTTACCCGACCCGGATCGATATGTCAGCCGCCACCCGATCGAACATAGTCGGGCTGCTTAACGCCACGCTGGCAACGACTCTAGACTTAAAAACTCAAGTCAAGCAAGCTCACTGGAACGTTAAAGGCATGGACTTCTACCAGTTGCATTTGCTGTTTGACGAAATGGCAACAGAACTCGAAGAATACGTCGATACGGTTGCCGAACGGGTGACAGCTTTGGGCGGTTTGGCTGTAGGAACCGCCCGCACAGCCGCTGCAGATTCGATTTTGCCAGAATTTCCTTTCGACATTTTAGACGGCAAAGAATACGTGACGGCTTTGGCCGATCGCTACGCACCCTACGCCCAACACCTGCGAGTTGCGATCGACAAAGCATCAGAACTCGGTGACGCGGATACAGCGGATCTCTACACCGAAATTTCGCGTGCAATTGACAAACGTTTGTGGTTCCTAGAAGCCCATTTGCAAGGATCTGCGACAACTGCAACAGCCGCCTCCCCGGAAAAAGTAGCCGTCAGATAACCAACTGTCAATAATTTGAACTTGCATCTTCATAAATCGCGAGACTATTTTGGGGTGGGCCGAAAAGCCCGCCCCAAAAATGTATTTTAATAAGACTCCCGACAGTTTACGATCGAGAATATGTCCATTTATTAATTTGGATGACTTTTTCGTGGCAGCTAATATTCCTGATTATGCTCCTCAACTGCAACGCCTGATGCAACAAGCCGGGTTTTCGAGCGATCGAGAACTCAGCCAAAAAGCAGGAGTTCCCGAACTTCAGCTAAGCCGCCTGCGCCGCGGCTTAGCTTTGCAAACCCGAGCGGACATCCTGCTCAAAATCAGTCAAGCTTTGCAAATTTCCTTAAACGAACTGCTCGCAACATTGGCGCCAGAGTATGTAGAGTTAGAATCGCCCGCACCGACAGCAGTAGAACAAGAATATCAGCGCCTGCAAGCTTCGATCGAACAGCAGCGAGCATCTTTGATGCAGGAATTCCAACTCTCTAGCGTGCAAATTTTAGAATCTTGGATGTTGCAGTGGCCTACTGCTGCGAGCAAAGCTCAGGAAAATCACCACTTGCGGGCCCATAAACTGCTACCGTTGCTGCGGCCAGTCGAGCAGTTATTGCAGCATTGGGGAGTAGAGTCGATCGCCCCTGTCGGAGCCGAGCTTCCCTACAACCCGCAACAACACCAACTCCTGGAAGGAACAGCCGAGGCCGGAGAACCCGTCCAAGTTCGCTACACAGGCTACAGACAAGGCGACAAACTCCTCTACCGCGCCAAAGTTAGCTTAGTTTGATTAATGGCATTCGGCATTTGGCAGAACAAAGATTGTCCCCCTCTGGCGCATTCACTCGCGGTGACGAAGCGCTGCGACTCTCATCAGCGTTGCGATCCGCGACGTTCGCCCTCTCTTGCACTCAAAACTATTCTCCCGTTCTCTGGCTCTGGCGCTTTCCCCCTCTGTTATTTGGATCGGAGTCCATCTCGCAGCTATACTAGCCTAGTCTGGCTAGAAATTCTGACATTCCCACCGCAAAATATGAGTCCTGTAGTTAAAATTATTCAGCCCTCTGGCATTTTAGACGGCACCAAGGCAAGTCAATTCCGCCAAGAGATTAGCGACCTAGTGGAAGCGGGAGCCGATGTGGTATTGATAGACTTCCAAGATGTGACATTTATGGATAGTTCTGGTTTGGGCGCTTTAGTCTTGGCGCTCAAAACAGTCCGGGCCGCTGGGAGTCAATTAGTTGTCTGTTCTATCAACGAGCAAATCCGCATCTTATTTGAACTCACCAGCATGGATCGAGTTTTCGAGATATTTCCGACCCGCGATGCTTTTAATAGCAAAATTCTCTCTACTAACTAAATCTTTTGGCTGCTGACGAATGGCTATTTGGTCACAGATATGCAGCCATTCGTCAGTTAGCCAAAGTTTACCTTTAGTAAAGACCAGTCATCGTCAAAAACCGCTTTAGCGTTCAATTTTTGAGTGTATCTCAAAACCAACTCTAACTGGTCGGCCGTTCCACCGTTGTAAGCTGCTAGCAGGTCGATGAAAGGGTCAAGCCCCCAGATATTGCCGTCAGGTTGGTGGATCTCGTATACCCCGTCGCTAAAGATGTAGAGAGTGCTCAAATCCTCGACATCGCAGCAATTATCGACATAGGGGGCATCTGGGAACATCCCGACCGGCATTCCGGGGGTTTTTAATCGCTGGACTTTAGCATTGCTGGTGGGGGATTGGGAAATCAACACGGCTGGGGGATGGCCGGCGCTGGCGTAAACTAATTTGCGCTCGATCCGATTGTAAACGCCGTACCAGATGGTGAAATACTTGTCATTTTGGTAACTCATCTGGAAAGTGGTGTTCAGGGCTCGCAAAACGTCGCTGGGCTTGTAGTAGTCAACGTTCGGTAGCGTGCGCGATCGCAACAAACTCAAAACTGTCACCGAAGGCAATGCCGCCCGCAAACCGTGACCGGCTACGTCTAGCAAGTAAATCGCCAAATAATCGGCATCCAGCCAGTTGTAGTCGAAACAATCTCCCCCCAATTGCCGAGAGGGTATGAATTTTGCCTCGATGCTGACGGGTTCGGTCACCGGATCTGGCAATAGGGACTGCACGTACTCCGCCGCCTCAGCTAACTCTGCTTCCAGATTTTGCTTGGCAATTTTCAAGTCTCGGCTGAGTTGGTGCAGCCGCAATCCTGCCCGTACTCTCGCCTGTAACTCGTTGAGTTCGATCGGCTTCGAGATAAAATCATCGGCACCGGCGTCGAGTCCTTTGACTCGATCGGCGATCGAACCCAAAGAAGTCAACAAAAAGAATTGCGTAGTTGACAGATCCGGATCTGCCTTGACTCGACGGCAAACATCGATGCCGGTCAAGCGCGGCATGATCCAATCGCAAATTATCAAGGCCGGGCGCAATTTTTGCGCCTGGGCTACGCCGTCTTCGCCATTACTTGCTACTGTAACTTCGTAACCCTGTTTTTTCAGGGTTCTCCTCAGCAGTTCTTGAACAGCAGTATCATCGTCAATAACCAGAATTTGAAACATGGGCACTCAGGTACTACAAGTCTTTCAAGGTCTGGGGGTCATTCAAAATATATCCTGTCAGGGCCCTTGTCTGAGATTGAGTATAGTCTATTGACACTATCAGGTCTTTCATACACGATCGATTCTTCATTCAACTTTTCTGACGCCGCTTGCGACAGGATTGCTTTTGTCTAAGTAGAGGTCGCTCTCTCTTGAAGCGTAAATTCCGGTATGCCCTACCGTACTCAATTAGTTCTTGACTTATAGTTAGGTTTTGTTCAAATGCGAGCTTTCCCAAACTGCAACAACACCTCTCGGTGTGACTGCACACTCAATCAATCGGGTGCGAGTTTTTACGTGGTTTAGTTATACTCTATTTTAGACCGATCGCGATCTTACCACACCCAGCATAAGACGGATCAAAAAAAACGGCTCAAAAAAAAACACTCTTGACTGTTTATCCCTTGAGTCACTCGGAATCCGGGCCTTCCTCGGGACGCAATGTTTTCAATTGTCTCCTTGGAATATTGCCATAACCTCGCTTTCGGGGTAATTGCTCTTGCCGGCGGGCGATCGAGTTCAATTTACCTTTAAATTTGATGCAAATTTTGGTTTTAAACTCTAACTTCACCCAGTATACTCAGAACATAAACTTTTATAGACTTTTTTTGGCAGCAGGGGCGAATTGACATCGGGGCGCGACTTCTGGTATCGTATACAGCTAATTAGTGGATTTGACATTTACTTTCCTACCAGCAAAAGCTAGTACGATCGAAGTCCCATTCAATTTTGGCCGGTTTTACATTGCAGAAGAGCCGATCGAGAACGTGGAAAATGACGCGGCAACTGCGATGGGCGATGGGCCAACATCGCCCATCGCAGTTGCCGGCATTTTGGGAAAAAAGTTAAAAACGTAAAGTACAGGCAAGAAAATATTTGCCTGTATTTTATGGAACTATAATTTCAGTGGCAGAGCGTGATTGAATTAAAAGGTTCCGAAAAGTTGCAAGTCCTAAAGAAAGCGGCTCTTCAAGTCAATACTGGTCTGAGTGCTTTAGACCGAGTTTTGTCGTGGTTTTCACAATTGTACGAGCCGCGAATTCCTACAAGTGTGTGGATACGCTGTCAGTTGGCTTTGGCTGAGGGCTTTACAAATGCAGTGCGTCACGCCCACGAGGGCAAACCGTCGGATTTGCCGGTTGACATTGAGGTGGCGGTGTGTAGTGAATCTTTAGAGATTAAAATTTGGGATTCCGGCGCTGCGTTTGATTTAGAGCAAAAAATTAAAGAGATGTCGAAAAAAATCGATCCTGAAGCGGAGGGCGGGCGGGGGCTAAAGTTGATGAAAGACATCGCAGACAGTCTCAGTTATAAAAGAACGGCTGATGGCCGCAACTGTCTGTCGATCGTCAAAAATTATACTCCTGTCTCAACGGCGGACGATGAATCAGATATTTTGGAACTACCGGACGAACTTTCGGGTTAATGAGCGAGAGCAGCTTTTAAACGCGGGACAGAGGGTTGAGCCACAGCAGAATTGTCCGTTTTAATTGATTTAATTCTCGGTACACTTCTTGTTTCACCCATTGCCCGATCGCGTCGAAAGGTGTAAAAATTTGACCCACAGGCCAGCTAACATCTTGACCTAATGGCGTTTGATGGTTGCCGGCCAGAGTCTGAACTGTAATCATGTCGGGAAATCTCGGTTTTAGCAGATCGGTCAACAGCAGGGTTTGGTCGATGTTGTCGCCGTTGAATTTAATTAAAAGATTGCGCCGGATTTGATAGCTATCTTGCACGAGGCGATTGGTGTCTTGCGGGGAAGGGGTAAACTCTACGTTAAAGACGGGGGAAATTTGCTCGACGATGGGGATGGCTTCGGATGCCGCATAATTGTTGAAAGAGATCAGAATATTGCCTGCCCTTTCTACGTCAAACACAGAACCGATCAGCAAGTGCAGTTTGCATCCCATGCTGTGCCCCATGCCGTAGACTGGGAGATAGGAAGATTTGAGCAATTTAGTGGCCCTCAGGCGATCGAGGGCATTTTCAAATTTGTTGAGGACATCGCGGGCGATCGCAATATGATCCAAAGTATTGACAAACGGCGTTGCTACTACAACATATCCTTGATTCCCCAAAGCCTCTAACAGCCAGCGATAGGTGAGTTGCGGTGCAGTCGCGACAAATGCACCGCCGAGAAAATGTACGATCGCGATCGGTTTAGAGGGAATTAATACCCAGTTGCCAGAAATTTCTTGCCAATCCATAAATTAAATCAAGTTCAAAGTAAAAAGGCGATCGTTCTTTGGAGGTAGAAGGCATTAGGCTGAATTTTTTCTAAATTTTTGCTTTTACTTTCTCCCGAAAAAAGGGGTTTGCTACCCATTTTTTCATTCAAAAAACTTGGCTTTTTACTTACAGCTTATGAGATTATAACTGTTGTGGCAGCAAATAGCACGGCGGGCCCACGCTGCTATTTGCGGGGTTTATAGGGTTGAAGGTGGCAGCAGCATAACGAAGAGGCTGACATCCGATCGCGACTTTCGAGGATTTTTAGATTTTGTCCGATCGCATCAACAGCAATCAAATTAGTTTTGATTGCGGGTAATGGACGCTCCCTGGATATTAGCAGTCAAATACGGCTTAAAACCGTGCGATCGCGCACAAACGGGCCGCGTCGCAGCCGGCGCCGGGGTCCCACTGCCATCACCTAATTTTTTGACTAAAACCTGAACCTGCATACAAATACAATATCCTTTAGGATATCGCCCGGATTTCAGACGAGCGCTGGGGGTTTAATTCTGCCGAATGACGGGTGCCTTCTGCCGTTTGATGACTCAAGTGCTGGTGAGACTTCATCCATTTCCACTTGTTGAGAGTAGCGATGGGGTTGAGCGCTGTAGTAGCGATGCCGTAAATAAGAGTCGGCAAAACCTCCCGATTTAACAAACTTTGTCCCACCTTTCTCATGTAGTGCAGCGCCAAAACTTCTCGGAATTTGTTGAGCCTTTTCAAAAGCGGCAAATTCTTAAAGCATACCTGTTCGTATTCGTTGAGCGATAACTCTTTTTCTCCCCGCAAGCGCCGCCGTTGGTTTTCCTTGACACAATCAGCAGCTATGCGCTTTTTCAGCCAGTGCTTATCTGTGAGAGAGTTCCCTCTAATTCGATAATTTCCCAAAGGTTCTGTTGCCGCTAGCAAGCCGTACTTTTGAGCAATTTTGGTAAATAATTCTGTATCTTCTCCTACCTGCCAATCTTCTGCAAAGCCGCCTTCTTGGACAAGAGTAGAGCGATCGACTACAACCGAAGACGGGAAAACCCAAGGACTTTCGCCTGTCTCCTTAATCGCCTGCATTTGAGCTTTAGTTGTAGGATAGGTGGGAACATAACTCAACTTATTGCCGCGCTTGTCTAAATACCGCAAAGCGTGAGCCACAGCTTTGACTTCGGGATTGTCTTCGAGCATCTTCAAACAAAATTCTAGCTTGTTGGGTTCCCAGGTATCGTCGCTGTCTAGAAACGCTACATACTCGCCCGTTGCCCGAGATATCATTAAATTTCTCGACTTAGAAACCCCGTAAGTTTGGGGATTTCGGAAGTATTGAATTCTGGAATCTTGCTCGGCCAGTTTAGCACCAACTTTGTCAGTAGCGTCAGTAGAGCAATCATCAACAATTAAAATTTCTAGATGCTTGTGGGTACCATTGACTGCGGAGGCAACTGCCTCGGCCAGAGTGTCGGCTGCATTCCATGCAGGAATAATTACACTGACTTTTGCGCTGTTCATAACTTGAATTAGGTGTGGTTTAGTAGTTGTTCGCCGTATGGTGTTCGCCACATATGATCCCTGAATTAGAATACTGCGATTAGCTTTGTTTCCTGTGCAAACTGGAGAATTGAAGAATGTGCACCACAACGACTGGGCTAGGGTGCGATTTCCAGAAGTGTTGCCAAACGAAATCGGGGAAAATCTTAGTTTTTGGCTGTTGCTAGTTTTTTTGTTTGATTCGCCAAAACTGACTCGGCCTGCCCAGCGGTCTAGGATAAGTTATGGTTGCCTAGAGTCTGGAAGCATACACTTTGACTGCTTCACGTGTAAGTACCTGTATTCCCGAAACTTACTTAGGTACTGCCAATATAACAGGCAAGCCTACCTAAGTGTTATCTACCATAAGGGGGGAAACCCCGCGCGGGCGGGAGCGCAGACAATTTGGCGGGCAATTTTTCTGACACTCTGGCGTCGGAAATAAAACTTACCCAGAGAATCCCGGCATCACCCAAAATTGTTGGTTTGACAGCGAGATATGTGCTAAGAAACCGGGTTTCTGGCTGAGATCGAGTTGGTTGGTTAACCGGTGATAATTAAATTGTTTGTCGTGGGCTTGGGGCGGGCTTTTGAGGACTCTGGGTCTTCACTACAAACCTAACGATCGTTCTTTCACCAAACTTGATATCGAGAGCGGGTAAGTTTTGTTTGATCGATCGACTCAAAAGTCCAACAACTGCCATAAAACGGGTCTGCTAGGTCTGCTATGTGTTGCAGTCCAACAGCAATCAGCTAAAATTTTGACTTAATTGTTTTTGATGTTTCGTCTACTGAATTTTTCTGCGTTCGTCAGCTTGGTTGAGATGAGTATTTTCTCAAGAAAGATGCTTTTTGAAACTTGTTTAATTATTAAGTGGGCGCTCTTGTGTCCCTGATTTCTCTGTTCCTCTTTCACCCCCGGAGCCTCCCGGTGTCAAATCCTCTCCCCCTCTGCCATAACAGGTAATTTATTTGCGGTTGAGCTCAGTACCGATCGGTCTGAGGGAAGATGCTCATAAAATTATACTGTAAAAATTCCTCGAATCACCCGTAAAAAATGTTGCCAAAGTTCTCTAGCAAATTGCGAATTTATACTGGTTTCCTAGCGGTGGTGCTGTTTGGCTGCCAGCAGCAGCTACAGCCAAACTTGCAGCCGCCGCGCAGCAAACAGGGCATGGCTGTTTCGGCTCACCCTCTGGCGAGCGCTGCGGGCCTGAGCGTGTTGCAACAGGGAGGCAATGCGGTGGATGCGGCGGCTGCTACGGCTTTGGCGATTTCGGTGGTGGAGCCTTTTTCGGCGGGTATTGGCGGCGGGGGTTTTTTGCTGCTGCGGCGGGCAGAAACGGGGACTGTGCAAGCGCTGGATTTTCGGGAACGAGCTCCGAAACGGGCGGCGCGGGATATGTATCTCGACAAGCAAGGCAAGGTGCGCGATCGGGCAAGTCTGGACGGGCATTTGGCGGCGGGCATTCCGGGGACTGTGGCTGGACTTTATACGGTGCAGCGCGAGTACGGTAAGTTGCCTTGGGCGGCGGTGGTTCGGCCGGCGATCGCCCTGGCTGAGAATGGCTTTCCGGTGAGTTCGCGCTTTACCGAGGCCGTCGGGCGGCGATCGGATGCGATTAAAAACAACCGGGCGGCACGGGAGGTTTTTACTCGCGGCGGCATTTTATACCAGCCGGGGGAGCTTTTGGTGCAGCGGGATTTGGCGCGGACAATGCGACAGATTGCTGAAAATCCGCAAAGTTTTTATACCGGGGACATTGCTCGGGCGATCGCCTCCGACATGGCTAAAAACGGCGGCATTATGACTCTCGAAGACCTGAAAAACTATACGCCGATTTGGCGAAATCCAGTTTGTGGCAACTTTCGCACTTACCAAATTTGCGCGATGTCGCCTCCTTCTTCCGGCGGCGTTCATTTGTTGCAAATCTTAAATATTCTGGGAAATACCGATCTCAAGAGGTTGGGGAGGCAAAGTCCAGATACGCTACATTTGCTGGCGGAGAGCATGAAGATTGCTTATGCTGACAGGGCCGAGTTTTTGGGCGATCCGGATTTTGTGAGGGTGCCTGTCAAAGCTCTGACTAGCAGCAATTATGGCAAATTGCGCCGATCGCAAATCCAAATGTCAAAGGCGAGACCTTCGGGTGAGGTGAAAGCTGTTGACGCTGAAACTTTGAGCCGCTTTGCGTGGGAGTCTCCCGAAACTACGCACCTGACGGTAGTTGACAAAGAGCGGAATGTTGTGAGTTTGACGTTTACGGTGAATGGCGGTTTTGGGGCTGGGGTGGTGGCGGCGGGTACGGGAATTTTGCTCAACAACGAGATGGATGATTTCGCTGCTGCACCGGGAGTGCCGAATTTGTTTGGTTTGGTGGGTGGGGAAGCAAATGCGATCGCCCCGGGGAAAACTCCTTTATCCAGCATGACACCGATTATAGTCACCGAAAATGGCAAATTCCGTCTGGCTGCTGGGGCTCCCGGAGGTAGCACGATTATCACGACGGTGTTGCAAATTGTGCTGAATGTGTTGGTTTACGAGATGAATGTCGGCGAGGCTGTGTCTGCACCGAGAATTCACCATCAGTGGCAGCCCGATCGCCTGATGGTGGAACGCGGAGGTTTTGATGCTGCAACGCTTTCGGAGTTGCGGAGGCGCGGACACCTGATTGCCGAACGCGACGGCTGGGGAAATGCTAATGCGATCGTCGAGACTGGTGACGGTTGGTTGGAAGGGGCTGCCGATCGGCGCGGGGAAGGAGAAGCAAGGGGGTTTTAGTCATCAGTCAACAGTCAACAGTCAACAGTCATCAGTCATCAGTCAACAGTCAACAGTCATCAGTCATTAGTGGGACTCAGACATTTTATCGCCAATTAAGTGACTGAAAACCTATCTGGACAAGGGAAAGAGGCCGCTGACATCAAAACGCCTGAAACAAGAGTGAATACTAAGTAAGTAGGCGCTAATAAAACAAAGTATGTTAAGTAATTTGACAATTACGCA
>JAUBOH010000022.1:17987-32031 GCA_036700145.1 Microcoleus occultus BM001215366 | reverse complement strand
CCCTTCGACTACGCTCAGGAACCGGAACGAACCCTGAGCGTAGTCGAAGGGCAACATTTTTCGTAGATTTGTTGGGTGGCGCTACGCTCGGGCCCAACCTACAGAAGAGTTTGAAAACACGCTCTAGTGCTTTTTCAGAGCTTGAAAACAATTGACAGCAGTCAAATCAATTCCAAATTTTTTGCAAATTTAGCACAAATCCCGGCAAAACATCTTCTCCCGAAACAGTTTGAGGAGATTGCAATATTTCTACACTTCTACCAGGGCGATAAATTTCAACTTCCCGTTTTTTGCGGTTAATCAGCCAACCCAAACGGCAGCCATTTTCCATATATTCTTGCATTTTTTCCTGGGTTTTTTTCAAGCTGTCGCTGGGCGAGACTAATTCAATGACAAAATCTGGACAAAGCGGGATTAATTTTTCTCTTTGTTCGGGTGTCAAAGCATCCCAGCGGGATTTTTCTACCCAAGAAGCATCGGGAGAGCGATCGGCTTTATTGGGAAGGGTAAATCCTGTGGAGGAATCAAACACTTCGCCGAGTTGAGTTTGTTCGTTCCAAATTCCTACCTGTAAGTTAAGTTTTGAGTTGCGTTTCCCTGTTTCTCCTCCGGTTGGCGGCATGACAATTAATTCTCCGTTGGCGCTGCGTTCTAATTTAAAATCAGGGTTTTCTTCGCACAGTTGGTAAAACTGTTCGGAAGTTAGTTGAATTATGGAGTTGAGGTTTAAGGTTATAGCAGTCATTGTTATTTACCTGCTGTGAAATATAAATTATACGAATCTGGAAATTAAAAAATCAAAATGAATAAGTCCATTTTGATTTTTTAACTCTTAATTTCTAATTCTACTGCAATTGTTTGATTCTGTTGAGCGCGTCTTGATAGGCGCTGGTTCTGCCGCCTTGCTTGTAAAGTTCTGCTGCTTTTTGAAAGTCGGCAATTGCTTTCGGTTGGTCTTTGTTGTCCAGGTAAGCTAAAGCTCGGTTGTAGTAAGCGTCGGCAAAACCGGGATTTGCTTCGATCGCCCGCGTGTATGCTTGAATAGCGCTGGGCGCACGGGTTGTCTCGATGCTGGCGATCAGAGTGCGGGCATTGCCAATGTTGAAGTACAATTCGGGAGTGTAATTGGGCTTGAAAGTGAGTGCTTTGTTGAAATCATTGATCGCGTCCAAAGGATTGTCTTGATCTAACCGCGAAAGTCCTCGAAAATAATAAGCTTGGGCGTCTTGCGGATTGGCGGTGGATACGGGGCCTTGAGTTGCGGGAGTATTGTCTACTTTCAACTCGGATTTGTTTATTCCCGCCGCTACTAGCTTGGCGATAAAAGTATTGATTGGAACTGCTGCATTAAATCCAGTTTTAATCGGGGCGACTTCGCCGTTACTGGTTTGCGCGAAACCGAATTCCCCTTGTCCGTGTAAGCCGATGACTCGGCCTTCGGAGTCAAAAACTGGGCCGCCGCTCATGCCGCTCCAAGTTACGGCTTGATACCGCAGAGTGTAACCTTCCGGGCGGTTGCGCGGGCGGCTGGTAACGAGTCCGGGAGACAGTTCAGGTTCTCGTTCTGCCCCAAAAAGTCCGCCGGTAGCGGGATAGCCGTAAACGAAGATTTGAGTGCCGATGACGGCTAGATCGGAATCGGCGATCGTCGCGACTGGATATTCTTCGGGACTTTCAAATTTGACTACTGCTAAATCCGGGTCTGTTGTGGCTGTTTGCAAGCGGGTGACTGCGGTTGCTTGATAGTTTTTGCCGATCGACGTGCGAACGGTGTATTTCACGTCTGCTTTTTCTACGACGTGGTTGACTGTTAAAACTGTGTAAGTTTTGCCGTTTTTGGCAATAATTACCCCAGAACCATCTCCTAATGAACTGTTAATTTGTACTGTCAGCGGCCCGGCAATGCTGGCGACTTCTTGGGGAGTTTTGGCGTGAGCGGGCTGGCTGATGACTATAATTAAGGCAGCCGTAGTTCCTGCTAGCAATGTGGTTAAGGTGTCGTAACGAGAAAAATTTATATTCATGGCTATTGGTAATTTGTAGTTGGGTAGGGGGACTTGGCGACGGGCGATGGCGTCCCGCCCTCGCCCGTGCTACGGTCGTTTGTGCTTTTTTGTTTTTAGTTTTATTGATGGTTTGACGCTTGTTTGCGATCGGCTTTGTTCTTTAGTGATAATTTTACTCGCTTTTTTGTTCCCCGATTCGCTGCTCCGGCACCGGACACGGCTTTTGGAGTGTCCCTACAGATATTACTAATCTCAACCTGGGTGCGCCTCGGCGCACCTTAATTAATCTCAACCTAGGCTGCCCAACTTACGTATTACAACGCAACAATACATGACTCGAATTCGGTGCTTAGTTCTTCCTTAGTCATCGTTCCCCGCGCTACTTGCATAACTAAATCGTATGCTCGATCGTCCGTCAAATTCAAATAGAAGCCATTCAAACGCAAAAACGTATCCGTCACCGCATTCATCCGATCGCTTGTTACCGTCAATAAACGGATGATTCATCGCTATGTGATAGAGATAAGCAGCAGCTTGTTCGGCAATTGTCGGATGCAACAATTGACCGCCAAAAGTTGCTTGCGGTTGAGCCAAAGCCGACTCTAACAAGCCTTCATCTCTATCTGTCTGGCGTGAATACTTAAAACCATACTTTTGGTGATAAAATTAGGAGTTTGCAAGGCGACGATAAACCTCCTTCCTTTCGCGTTCTGAATCTAGATATGCCTGCCATGTTTTGGATTCTAGTTTTTCTTGTTCTTCTTCAGTCTTTAAGGAACGAAGAAATTCAAGTAATTTCAGGAGCACAGGTTCTGGCACTCGATCTAGTTCTTGGAGAATCTGTTCTTTTGTCGTCATGTTTCCTCCAGTTATTTTACAACCATTTTATCCGAATTCCTAAAAGTCTTGCTTGCAACCTAGAGATTGTTAGCGAGCATCTGTAGGGACACGGCACTGCCGTGTCCGGCTTCGGAAACTTTTTTAAAGTGAGATTACAACAATTTTACAACCAACAGATTAGAGCGTCAACGGCTGCCCGATCGCACTTACGAACTTTGATATTCTGCAACCCATTCAACGATCGCCTCAGTCAACCCATCCAAGGTATATTCCTTAGCTTCCACATCTAACTTACCCAATAAATTATAGCAACTCTTAGAAGTTTCCGGGCCGATAGAAGCGATGCAAACATTTTTTAGCCAATCCTGGGATCGGGACAATTCCGGGCTTTGTTCTATGAGCTTGCAAAAGTTATGCACGGTTTTGGAACTGGCAAATGTTATGATATTTACGGCTTGATTTTGGAGTGCGGCTAGGGCGATCGGATCGATTGTTTCGGGACAGCAAGATTGATAAGCTGGTGCTTCTATTACTTGCGCTCCTTTGGCGGTGAATTCTTTAACTAAAACTTCTCTACCGCCGCTTTCTACTCTGGGAAATAGGATTTTGCAGTTTGTAGGGGCGGTGCCCCCGTGCCCGCCCTCCCAGGGGAAGTTTTCGACTAGGGAATCGGCGACAAAGTTGGGGGGAATAAAGTCTGGTTGTAGCGAGTGCGATCGCAAACTTTCGGCTGTTTTTTTGCCGACAACTGCTATTTTAATCCCGAACAAACTCCGGGCGTCTTTGCCTTTTGCTTGCAATCGTTGAAAAAAGCAGTCTACAGCGTTGTGGGAAGTGAGAATTAACCAGTGAAAGCTTGACAATTGTGCGATCGCGCTGTCTAATGGTTCCCAAGTGGATGGGGGCCCAATTACCAAGGCGGGCATTTCGATAACCCGGGCTCCTTGTTGCTGGAGTCGATCGCTAAATTCAGCAGACTGAGAAACCGATCGCGTGACTAAAATGGTTTTTCCTGCTAGCGGCAATTGGCTGTGGTTAGCGGTGACTGGTGTATCGCTCATGTTTGTGCTTTGTGCCCCAATTAAATATTCGCGCAATCTGACTACTTCCCCAATGATTATCACGCAAGGCGACAGAGATTGACCTGCTGTTTGCTGTACGATGTCAGAGAGAGTGCCGAGCCAAATTTGCTGTTCGGGGCGGCCGCAATCTCGGATAATGGCGATGGGTGTTTCGGGCGATCGTCCGTGATGGTGCAGTTTCCAGACTATCTCGCTCAGATTTCGCCCTCCCATCAATATTACCAAAGTTTCTATCTGCACTAAAGCTTCCCATTCCAGAGCATCCGGTTCGTGGGCGCTCATCACTGCAAAACAGCGGCTCATTACCGGATCTGTGAGGGGAATTCCTGCTAGTAAAGGTGCGGCAAATGCTGATGAAATTCCCGGTATTACTTCAAACTCGCATCCGGCTGCGATCAATGCTTGAATTTCGGAACTGGAGCGACCAAAAATAAACGGATCGCCGCTTTTTAAGCGGATTATTTTTTTTCCTAGTTGGCAATGTTCTACCAGCAAACGGTTAATCTCTTGCTGCTGCGTGGAAGGTTTGCCGCCGCGTTTGCCGACTTCGATTTTGAGGCAAGTTGCTGGGATTAAGTCGAGTTGCGGGATGTCGATGAGAGCGTCGTAGATTAAGACTTCGGCTTGGGAGAGCAGTTTTTGCGATCGCACTGTCATCAAGTCACAATCTCCGGGCCCCGCACCGACTAGATAAACTTTCCCTTTTGGGTTTTTCATAAGTCCTCCTCGATAGTATAATTTAAGGAAGAAGGAAGAAGGAAGAAGGAAGAAGGAAGAATGAGCAATTATGAAATAACAAATAACAAATAACCAATGCCCAATGCCCCATGCCCCATGCCCAATTCCCAACCAAAAATCCTATATTTATGCAGATTATCATCATCACGGCCGCCGATGCAAATTACTTTGAACTGGTGCGAGGCACTATTTTATCGGTGCGAGAAAAGCCAGAGGGGGCTAAGGTGGCGATCGGCTTTTTCGATCTCGGCTGCACTCCCGAACAGTTGGAGTGGCTGGAAACACAAGTTAATATCATTCAAAAACCCGATTGGGACTTTGACTTTCCCGGCAGAAATGAAGCTCCCGAACATTTAAAAGGACTATTAGTTAGACCTTGTTTGCGAAAATACTTTCCCAATTTTGATATATACCTTTGGATTGATGCTGATGCTTGGGTTCAAGACTGGAGAGCGATTGATTTGTTTGTGGAAGGAGCATCCCGTCGGGGACTGGCAATTGTTCCCGAAGTTCACAGGGCGAGCTTGCAGCAGTACGGGCAACTTCCTCAGTTTTGGCAGTGGGTTCATCAAAAATACGAAGCTAACTTTGGTGAAGAAGTCGCCAATCAATTATACAGTTATCCGATATTAAATGCCGGAGTTTTCGCCCTCCGAAAAGATGCTTTGCACTGGGAAGTCTGGGCTGAACAACTCGATCGAGGATTGCAAAAATCCGGCTGTGTCATGACAGACCAGTTTGCCCTCAACCTCGCTGTTTACAGTGGCGAATTGTTCAATCTCACTGAAATGCTGCCAGCTTGGTGCAATTGGATATTCAACGGTTTTCCGGTTTGGGACAAGCAGCGAGGCTGTTTTGTGGAGCCGTACTTGCCGCAGGAGGCGATCGGCATTTTGCATTTAGCTGGACGCCAGCAGTTTGACCGAGTACAATTGATGGCAACTGACGGCGATATACTGGAAATCAGCGTCCGTTACCAACCTAAAAAACAGGAAGCAATACAAATATTTCATAAACCAAAAATGACTTACCAACAACCTGAACTTAGCAAAAATAATTTATTACATCCAGGGGATTATGTCTCGCCAGGGTTCCAAATAATTAGACCTGACTCCTATTTCCCTAATATGATTATTGCCGATCCAAATACGAGTCAATTGCCTTATTTGCACCGGGAAATTCCGCATAATTGGTATGCAGACAAGCGCTATCCATTCATCGGCTTTTTGAATCGCGACGAAGCGCACATCCTTTACAATACAGCCCTGCAATTCAAAGGTAAAAAAGCATTAGAAATAGGTTGCTGGCTGGGCTGGTCTGCTTGTCACTTAGCCCTCGCAGGAGTTGAATTAGATGTCGTCGATCCGCTGTTAGAAAGAGAGGACATCAGACAAAGCGTAATCGATTCAATTCAAGGTGCTCTCAATGCGTCTGGCGTTCAAACTTCCGTGACGCTGATACCCGGTTACAGCCCTCAGAGAGTAGAGGAATTAGCAAATGAATTTAACCGCAAATGGTCGTTAATTTTTATTGACGGAGAACACGGAGAACCGGGGCCGTTAAATGACGCAATTGTTTGCGAAAAATTTGCTGAGGAAGATGCAATAATTTTATTTCACGATTTAACTGCTCCCGATGTTGCTCGAGGTTTAGATTACTTGAAACAAAGGGGATGGCAAACGGTAGTATATCAAACAATGCAAATTATGGGTGCTGCTTGGCGGGGGAATGTCCAGCCTATTAAACATCAACCAGACCCCAATATTTCCTGGGATTTGCCAGCACATTTGCAAGGCTATGATGTTAGTAGCAATCCTGAAATAGCCACCGTAAAAAAACAGAATCAACAGTCATCTTATACAACAAATTTTTACGAATTAATTAGACAAGGTACTCGCAACTCAGCTCAAGAAATAATTCCCTTATTGTTAGAATTGATGCAACCAGTTAAGCCGCAAAGTGTTGTGGATGTTGGTTGCGGTACGGGAAGTTGGTTAGCTGCTTTTCAAAGGTTGGGAATTGCGGACTGTTTGGGAATAGATGGCGATTATGTCGATCGCACTCTTTTAGAAATTCCTTTAAATCAGTTCAAGTCATTTGACTTAAAGCAACCGCTGCAAGTAGAAAGAAAGTTTGACTTAGCAATTTCTCTGGAAGTTGCGGAACACTTACCCAGTACCTGTGCAGAAAACTTTGTTAATTCTCTAACTAAACTAGCACCAGTAATTTTGTTTTCGGCGGCAATACCATTTCAAGGCGGCGTCGAACACGTTAACGAACAGTGGCCGCAATATTGGGTTTATTACTTTCAACAAAACGGTTTTGCAGTCATTGACTGCTTGAGAAAAAAAATATGGAACCATGAAAAAGTCGAGCCTTGGTACGCTCAGAATATCTTAGTTTTTGTCAAAGAAGAATACTTATCGAGATATCCGAGGTTAGTAAATGAATATCAAAATACCGATCTGAATCAATTAGCGATCGTCCATCCCAAGATTTATTTTTACAGCTTACAAGTAGCTAACAAATCTGCACAAAATTTACACTCAGAAAGTGTCAAGCAAGTTGCAGCTTCGCCACAGCTTAAAAATTCACCTTTGATCTCTGTGATTATTCCCTGTTACAATCAAGCTCATTTTTTGCCGGAAGCAGTAACTAGCGCGATTAACCAAAATTACAAAAATTGGGAATTAATCATTATCAATGACGGCAGCTTAGATACTACCAGCACAGTTGCCCAAAATTTAATAGTAGCAAATTCCCAATATCAAATTAGGCTTGTAGAACAAACAAATCAAGGGCTGTCAATGGCAAGAAATGCTGGCATAGCAGCAGCAAATGGCGAATATATCATGCCCTTAGATGCAGATGACATCTTAGCTGAAAATGCCTTGACTTGTCTTTTAGAAATATGTCTAAAATCAAAAGTACCTTGCGTAGCATTTGGTTCTTATCAACTGTTTGGCAATGAAAATCGCACCGTACCCAGTTACGATTTGTATTCCCCGGAAAATATCAAGCAATTTAACATGATTCACCCGTCTTCATTGTATCACAAATCTGTTTTGGATTGGGTCAACGGTTACAAAGCAGAGATGAAAGAAGGTTATGAGGATTGGGAGTTTTGGGTTAACTGTCACAAACATAGCATTCCTTTTTTTGGAACGAGAGAAATAGTTGTCAACTATCGGCGTTATCATGGTTCTATGTTGACAAAAGCTCAGCAATATCATCAAAAGTTGGTAGCACAAATTGTTTGTTATAACCGGGAAATTTACGATCTCGAAAGTGTTAAGACTGCTGAAAACTTATTGGAAAATATCGCAAGTTCTTAGTCTCTTAGAGAGGGATTTCGTTTGTGTAGGCGCGGTTTCAACCGCCCGGTTTTATCTTCGTTTGTGTGCGCTTTCAACCGCCGACTCTTATCAACAGGTTTTATCTCAGATTTAGTATAACATCAAGAAAGCGTTTAACTTGTTTTTCCCAAGTCCAATCGAGCATAAAATTAGCCGCAGCTAAACCTCGACTTTTTGCTTCTTCGCGATTAGTATAAACTTGTTCCAAAGCCTCGACAACTTCTTCAACCTCAGACTCTCCCCAACCTTCTACTCCGGGAAAATGAGCAGTAGGTTTAACTCGTCCTTGACTCGATAAAGGATAGCAAATATTGCTGTAAATCAAATCTAAATGACCAGTATTTGCTGATAAAATAGTAGGAATTCCGCAGGCCATACTTTCCATTGCGACTAAATTAGTGCCGCCTTCGCAGCGGTTGGTGAAAACAGCGCAGTCGGCTTCTCGCAAAATTTGTCCGGCGAGGTGATTGGGAATTAAGCCGATGTCGATAAAAGAGTCAACGGGTAAACCGTTAGCAACTAACCATTGGGAAATTCCTAAACTTCCGTCGCGGTTGATATTGGGAAGTCCGGTAACGTTTCCGGTTTGTTCGATTCCCAGCATATACTGAGGCCAGAAGTTATGCCATGTTGTTAGTAACAAAGCCTCTGGATGTTTGGCGCGAAATCGTTTGAAAGCGGCAATTACAATATCTTGACCTTTGCGATATTCCAGTTTTCCGCCGGAGAAGATGACGAAGCGATCGCCAAATAGATTAGATTTGGGTGCAGGGTGGAAAATTGCCTGGTCAATTCCTTGATTTACCATCGCAACATTAGTCAAGCCGCAGCTTCTCAAAACATCGGCATTCCAGTTGGAACCGGCGACAATCGCGCTATATTTTTTAGCTTTTTCTAGTGCTTCTGCTGTGATTCGCGTGTCTTCAAAAAATATGACTCCTATTTGAAAAGCGCTGGTAATTTGATTCTCAACTCCAGACGATGCTAAATTATTTCCTAAACCGTAAAGTACCGGAAAGTTGCAGGTAATTTGTTTGTCTGAATTCGCGGTTACTAATTCCTGAAACTTTTTCTGCTTTTCTACTACAGGTAATAACAGCGATTTGTGCAGGGGATTGATGGATTCTGAGGTGATGGATGGCGGTACTAAAAGTGCAACTTCCCAGGCGGGATTTCGCAGCAGTTGGAGTGTTAAATTCATGCCGTAAATTCCCCAGCCGCTGGTGATGCTGAGCGGCCAACTAATGCCGATTCCGGTAATTTGTGGGGGTGTTTGTGGGGGTTCAATGCAAGGCTGAGCCTGGGAACGAGTAGATTGTAGGGGCGGTGCCCCCGTGCCCGCCCTCTCTTGTAAGGCTGCTTTTACCCGATCGCACACCCCATCCCAATCACCCGCTGTTTGTTGGCGAAACAACCGCGCAGTCGGGTACCAAGGGCTGTCTTCGCGATCGAGCATCCACCGCCAATCCGGCATAAAACACAGCAAAATCCAGACTGGTTTACCCAAAGCGCCGGCTAAGTGCGCGACAGCGGTATCCACGCAAATTACTAAATCAAGTTGCGATATCACCGCCGCAGTATCCGCAAAATCGTTCAAATTGTCACTCAAATCTGTGACGGGAATTTGAGTTAACAAAGTACGATCGCCCGCCGACACTTCTTTCTGAAGACTGTAAAAACTTACACCTGGAATATCTAACAATTTCAGAAAATAGCTTAAATCGCTCGATCGCACAAAATCCTTCAAATGTTCCGAACTTCCCGCCCACACAATCCCAACTTTGAAATTGCCATCGCACTTTAGCGAAAATTTGCTATTCGGCGGCGCCGCTAAATAAGGAACATTTGCCGGTATATTTTCTAAATTTGTTCCCAGAATATGAGGCAAACTCATCAGCGGTGCTTGCACTTGGAAATCAGGCAATTCGTCCATCCGAACCGCCACTTGTTCGATGCCAGGAATCTGCTGGAATAAACGCTTCAGTTCTTGATAGCAAGAAATGATTACTTTACCGCCTTTTTGCTGCACAATTGCCGCGTACCGCACAAATTGAATTGCATCGCCCAAACCTTGTTCGGAGCGCAGCAAAATAGTTTGTCCGTTCAAATCGGAACCGTCCCAAATCGGCTTGTCAAAATTCAACCGCTGCAATTTTTTCGCTTGCTCTGTTTGCCAGCGCCACTCGTATTCTGCTAAACCGCGCGGCAAGTCCCCAGTCAACAGCAGCACTAAGCCTAAATTGAAGTGAGCTTTCACACAATTTGCATCTATTTTTAGAGCTTTATTGTAACACAAAATAGCTCGATTTACATCTCCTATTTGTTCGCAAGCACTGCCTAAATTAGTGATAGCTTCTACATAATTTGGATTCAAAGATATTGCTCGTTCCAAGCTATAAATTGCCTGTTCAATTTGGCCAGCACCCAAGCATAATGTTCCCCGGTGATAGTGTCCTGCAGGATTGTTTGGTTCTGCTTCAATTGCACGCTGGTAAAGCTGTTGGGCCTCTGCTTGCTGACATTTTGCTTGCATCGCCACGCCCAAATTTACCAGGGATGGCACGTAATTAGAATTGACGGAAAGTGCTTGATTAAAACACGCGATCGCACTTGAAAGCTCGCCCTGCTGCTGGAGTGTTGCGCCGAGGTTGTTGAGAGCTTTGACGTAAATCGGATTCAGGGCGATCGCCTTTTGAAAACAAGTTACAGCCTCGGCTGTACTTCCGCGATCTTGCAGCAAAATGCCCAAGTTATTTTGGGCTTGAGCGCAGTTCGGGTCGATTTCGATCGCGCGCTGATAATAGACAGCAGCTTCGGCTAAATCGCCTGTTTGGTGCAGCGTCACTGCCAAATTAGTAGCGGCTTCGAGCGAATTAGGCTGCAAAACTAAAGCATTTTTAAAATAGGCGATCGCCTCACCAAACCTTCCTTGCGCTTTCAGCAGATTTCCCCGCTCGAACTGTTTTTGAGCTAATGCAATATGGGGCTGACTTTCTCTTGGCGGGCGAGCTTCTTGATGCTCGCAAACTCTTTCTCTCAGCGCCAAAATCACCCGTTCTAAAACTCCTTCCCAATCTGTCGCTGCTGACTGGCTCCACAGCCGCGCCGTCGGATACCAAGGACTATCTTCGCGCTGCAACATCCACCGCCAATCCGGCACAAAACACAACAAAATCCACACCGATTTGCCCAAAGCACCGGCCAAGTGCGCCACAGAAGTATCTACAGAAATCACTAAATCCAAAGCGGATATTGCCGCCGCCGTATCGGCCATATCGCGCAAATTAGAGCTTAAATCTGTTACGGGCATTTGCTCTAACAAAGCGCGCTCTTCGGCTGTCATTTCCTTTTGCAAACTGTAAAATTCTGCGCCCGGAATATCCAACAGTTTTCTCAACAATTTTAGCGGCAAGGAACGCACTTTATTGTGCGAATTTTGAGGATTTCCAGACCACACAATCCCTACTTTCAAATTAGCAGTTTGGCTGAGAGTAAATTTCAAACCGGGCGGCGGAGCTAAATAAGGAACTTTCGCCGGTATAGTTTCTAAAGTTGTTTCTAGCAGGTGCGGCAAACTCATTAGCTGCGCGCGAACTGCAAAATCCGGCGCATCCTCTGGGTTAACTATCAACTGATCGATTCCCGCAACTTGTGCAAATAAGCGCTGTAAGTGCGGCAAACACCAAACAATTACCCGCCCGCCTTTCTGCTTGACTAAATCTGCGTAGCGGATAAACTGAATTGCATCGCCTAAACCCTGTTCTGGGCAAAGCAAAATGGTTTTTCCTTGCAAATCTTGGCCGTCCCAAAGCGGTTGTTGAAAATTGTGAGACGGGTACTGTTTTGGTTCAATCAACAGCCGCCATTCGTACTCGGAAAAACCGCGCCCAAAATCTCCCGCCATCAGCAAAGCTAAAGCTAAATTTAGGTGAGATTCGGGGTTAGCGACATTGAATTTAACTGCTTGGCTGTAGCAGGTGACAGCACCGGCAAACTCGCCGATCGAGTGCAAAGCAATTCCCAAACTGTTGAGGGGATTGAGATAACCGGGTTTGAGTTCGATCGCCCGACGGTAACAGTCGATCGCCTCTGCCATTTTTCCCGCTGCTTCAAAAGCTTTCCCGAGATTGTTCAAAGCTTCTGGAAAGTCGGGTTTCAGGCTCAAAGCTTCCTGATAGCAGGCGATCGCATCTTCAATTTGACCCTGTTTGTACAGGACAATTGCCAGATTGCAGCGAGCGATCGCACTGGCTGGCAATTTCTGAATCGCTTGCTGGCAAAAGGCCTTAGCCTCATCTAACTGATCTTGGTTTGACAGCCAACTCCCAAAAGCGAGATCGGTTTGGGCCAAATCCGGTTGCAGCGCCAGAGCTCGATCGTAGTAGGCGATCGCATCTGCAATTTTTCCCTGCCGGATCGAGGCGTATGCTAAGTTGTGCAAGGCGTCGAAATAATTTGGATCGAGATCGATCGCCCGTTGGTAATTTGCGATCGCGCGATCGTTATTCGCGCCCGCTTCCGAGCCTTCTTCAAAGAGAGCAATTCCCAAATTCAAATAAGCAGCAGCGCAATTGGGATTGACTTGAATCGCTTGCTCGTAGCACCTTACAGCCTCCGCGACATCTCCTTGCTCTTCCCGCAACAAGCCCAAATTAATCAGCGCTTCCGCGCAATTCGGGTTCAAAGAAAGCGCCCGCTCGTATTCTGCGATCGCCTCTTCTGTCTCCCCGGCTTCCGCGAGCGCGCTGCCCAAATTGCTCGCAGTTTCCGCCAAATTCCGGTCAATTTCTAGGGCTTGTCGGTAGTGCGCGATCGCCTCTGTCAGCCTGCCGGTGTGCTGTTTGACAACGCCTAAATTGCTGTGCGCGGCCGCGTAATTGGGTTCTATCCGTAGCGCCCGCTCGTAACACTCGATCGCACCCGCAAACTGGTTCTGCTGCTGCAAATCTCGACCCGATCGAAACTCTGCATCCGCCGAATCAGACGGCACAAATGCCGAGGCCAGCGCGCCTAGAGCTTGCGCCACCCGATCGAAAACATCCTCCCAATCGCCCCGCTGACGCTGACGGAACAGCCGCGCCGTCGGATACCAAGGACTGTCTTCGCGATCGAGCAGCCACCGCCAATCCGGGGAAAACGCCAGCAAAATCCACACCGGTTTGCCCAAAGCGCCCGCCAAATGGGCGACAGCGGTATCAACACTAATCACTAAATCCAGTTTGGCGATCGCAGCAGCAGTATCGGCCAAATCGCCAAAATGCGGGCTCAAATCGACGATCGGCGTTCCATTTAACAGCGCGCGATCGGCATCGGAAAGCTCTTTCTGCAAGCTGTAAAAACTTACCCCCGAAACGTCCAAAAGTGGCAGAAACTGACTTAAACTGCAAGAACGCTGCATATTTTTGCGGTGTTTGGGATTCCCCGCCCAGACAATCCCAACTTTCAAATTGCGTCCGGGCAAAAGTGCAAATTCAGCATTCGTCGGTGCTGATAAATAAGCAGTATTTCCCGGTATTGTTTCCAACTTTGTACCAAGAACATACGGCAAACTCAACATCGGTACTTGCACGTCAAATTCCGGCAGCGGCTCGCCTTTAACTATTAGAAAATCAATCCCCTCAACTGTCGCAAACAAACGGTGCAATTGCGGGTAACAGCCAACAATTACCCTACCACCTTTATTTTTGACGATCGCAGCGTAGCGGATAAACTGAAGCGAATCGCCCAAACCTTGTTCGGCGTGCAGCAAAATAGTTTTTCCCTGCAAATCAGAACCATCCCACAGCGGCCGGTATTCTCTCGCCGAAACTGTATTTTCCGAGCCTGTCAAAAAACAGGAATGATTAGTTTCAAATTCTTTAATTTGCCAGCGCCACTCGTATTCGGCGAGACCATTTTCCAAATCTCCCACCAACAGCAAAGCCAAGGACAAATTCAGGTGAGCGCTAGCGTGATTTGGACTTAAGTAAATCGCCCGTTTGTAGCAAGATATAGCATCTTCTACCGCGCCTTTTTCCAGAAA
>JAUBOH010000022.1:0-17887 GCA_036700145.1 Microcoleus occultus BM001215366 | reverse complement strand
AGAGATATGATTTGTTCGTAAAGGGCGATCGCCTCTTCCCGATCGCCTGTTTCCATTAACTGCTCTGCTTGCCGCAACAAATCCTCTATATTGTCGCCAGTTGCGATCGGCGATTGGTTGACTGTGGATGGTTTCGCTAACGATTCGCTGGCGATCGTAACTATCGGTTTACTGTCCTCAACCATCCTTATATCCGTCATTTCGAGCGCCACTGCATCGAGGGAAGCCGTAGAATTAACAGTCATTGCGGCCGCAAAGTCAAGCGGATTTTTCGCCGAATTTTGAGAATAACTAGCAGTATTGGCGATCGCAAACAAACTCAAAGCCGCCTGCACTTCCTCAAACAATTCTTGCCAACTTTCCGGCTGATTTTGGCGAAAGAGCCTTGCAGTTGGATACCAAGGATTGTCAGTGCGATCGAGCAGCCAGCGCCAGTCAGGAGCAAAAGAAAGCAGCACCCAAATCGGTTTTCCCAACGCACCAGCCAAATGTGCAACAGAGGTATCGACACTAATCACTAAATCCAGTTGGGATATAGCAGAAGCGGTATCAGCAAAGTCATTCAGATGCGGACTCAAATCCGGCACCAAGTGCTGATTGAGCAAAGTGCGATCGCTCTGGGACAAGTTTTTTTGTAAACTATAAAAAGCGATTTCTGGCACATCCAAAAATCGAATAAAATCGCTTAAATTGCAAGAACGCTGATTGTCTTTACGGCGCTGCGGACTCCCCGCCCAAACAATCCCTACCTTCAATTTTGCATCAGAAGAAAGGGCAAACTTGCACTCAGGAGGCGGAGCTAAATAAGGAACATTTGCGGGTATTGTTTCCAGAGTTGTCCCCACAATTGCAGGCAAACTCATCAGCGGTGCATGAAGGTCAAATGCTGGCAAACCCTCAAAACAGACTGATAAATATTCAATCCCCCCAACTGTTGCAAACAACCGCATCAGTTCCTGATAGCAAGCCACCATAACTTTAGCGCCTCGGCTGCGAAGAATCGGCGCGTAGCGAATAAACTGAATCGAATCACCGAAGCCTTGCTCAACGTGCAGTAAAATAGTTTTTCCGTGCAAATCCGAACCATCCCAAATCGGTTCTTTAAATTCCCTCGGCGATAGTTGCGGAGTGCGCCACCGCCACTCATATTCAGCAAAACCGCGCTTAAAGTCTCCGAACAATAGTAAAGTTAAGGCTAATTCTAGGTGTGCGGTGGCGTTGTCTGGCTGCAATTCCAAGGCTCGACAGTGACAATCAAAAGCCTCTTGAAATTGTCCTAAATCGACTAAAGCGTGGGCGAGGTTGTTAATAGCATCCACGAAGTCGGGCTTTAAGTTTAATGCTTGTCGGTAGTGAGATATTGCTGTTTTTGTATTGCCTTGTTCGTGATAAAATGCTCCGACATTGTTTAGAGCTTCTGGATTGTTTGGCTCTCGTTCTAAAGCTTGCTGGTAGCAGTTGAAAGCTTCGGCTAATTTACCCTGCTGCTGCAAAACTGTTCCTAACCCGATGAGTGAATATGTCAAGTTGGGATTGACTTGTAAAGCGTGCAGGTAATAAGCAACCGCCTCGTTTAATTGATTTGTTTGTTTAAATAAATGTGCTAAATTGTGAGCAGTTTCGATTAAATTTTGGTCTAGTCTGAGCGCTGTTTGATAATATAAAATTGCCGACTCTATTTCGCCTAATTGCTGTTTTAGCCAGCCCAAATTATTGTATGCTTGTGTGGAATCTGGCTGCATTTTGATGACTTGTTCGTAACTGGCGATCGCCCTTTGATACTCGCCTACATCCAGCAAAACCTGAGCCTTATTTAAATGTGCTTCTACAAAATCGGGGTTTTGGGCGATCGCCTGTTCGTAAAAGTCGATCGCCTCAGCAATTTTTCCCTGCTGTCTAACCGCTATTCCCAACAAACACAGCACGTTTCCCGACTCCGGCTGCACTTCTACGATCTGCCGGTACAAATTCTCAGCTTCTAACAAACGTCCCGCTTGGTGATGTTCCCAAGCTATTTTCAAACAATCTTCTGCACTCATTTTGCAGGCTGATTTCCGCGCTTTTTTTTGAGAACCCATAATTATCTTTGTTGTTAGTTATTTGTTATTTGTTATTTGTTACTATAACTGCCAACTGCCAACTGCCAACTGCTTTCCTGTCAACTTCCTTCTACCCCAACAAACAAGCTGCTGGAAAAATCAGATATTCTAAGAAAAACAACTTCCAGATAAACTGATAAAAATCAGCAATTTCTTTTTTATCCTCCAAATCAACTTTGACACTCCAAAACCACATCAAACCCAAAGCCGCCAAATGAGTAACCGCTAGAAATACTAAATTAACATTTGGCAAGATTAACACTCCCGCTAAAGTCGCGCCCAAATAGCAAACCGTCAACACCCAGCGAGATAAATTAAACACTGCCGGCTTGCCCAGCTCGATCGTAAACGTAGTAATATTGTATTGCTTGTCGCCCTCCATGTCAGGGATATCTTTAAAAATGGCGATCGCAAACGTAAACACCACAACAAAAGCCGTCAACACCCAAACTTCCGCAGGAATCCCAAAAGACAAACTCTCCCAACTCCAGCCCGAAAAAACGCTTTTCGCCCGAACCAAACCCAACACCCAATTAAAGTGCAGAAACAGCCCTAAATTGACGATCGCGCCCCGCACCGTAAAAATGCACAGCGCCGCCCAAAAAGGAAACCGCTTCAGCCGAATTGGCGGCAGAGAATAAGCAGTCCCAATTGCCAAACTAACGCCAACGGTAGCCAACAAAAACGGGCCTTGCAACACAGCAATCAAAATCGCTAAAATTCCCGTTGCAGTTACAATCAATTCCCCTGTTTTCCGAGAAAACACTCCCGAGGCGATCGGCAAATAAGGCTTATTGATTTTATCAATTTCAACATCTTCTAACTGATTCAATCCCACAATATAAATATTGCCGCAAATGCAAGCCAACCAGGCAAAAGCTAGGGGCAAAAATATAGGATTCGCAAACAACCGCGAGCTTTGGGCGATCGCGTACAAAGCCAGCACGCTCAAGCTAGTGCCCACAATTGTGTGCGGCCGCGAAAACTCCCAAAAAGCGCTCACCCAGCTTTGCGGAGCCGAGCCATTTTTATCAACCCAAGACTTGCCAATCGAATCGTTACCCATAAATCACACACCCGCACCAAAAAATAATATTCTGCAAGGTGCAGCCCTGCACCTTACTCATCAACTCAAAACCAAAAAAAATTCTGTTCCATCCCTGTTATTTTACAGCACAAATTAGCCCGAAACGAATCAATCCGCTCTGATATCCACGGCTCATCAATCCGAGAGCAAGTGCAGCTTGAATAGTCGTCCAACCGCTAGTCACCAAACCCCAAATTGCGCTCGGAGTAAGAGCAGAATCGATCACGATATCCCAAAAAGGAGCAACAGCTTTAGACCAATCAGCGCTGCGAATACTTGTCAAAGGCAAACTGCGGACTATTTCCTCATATTCCGGCAAAGAAATCACGTAAGGCAAAGCATAAACCCGGTAAATTTCTGCTAATTCCCTTCTCTCTTCATCTGTCAATTCTCCCGCCGTTTCTCCCAGCGGGCGGTGACACCAAGTTGCCAAAATCAAAGTTCCTCCCGGCTTGAGCACGCGGCAACATTCCTGCAAAAACTTAATTTTGTCTGGCATATGTTCGCCACTTTCGAGCGACCAAACCAAGTCGAAGGACTCGTCAGGAAAAGGCATATTCAAAGCATCTGCTACCAAAAAGTTAACATTGCTTTCGAGTCCAGCAATTTTAGCGCGTTCTGTTGCTCTGTTGGCCTGTACCGGACTTAGAGTAATGCCCGTCGCTGTAGGGCGATCGACTCCACCATCCAACTTTAAATTATTTTGTGCGATCGAACTAAACTTTTCGGTCAAATACAGCGTACTGCCGCCGATCCCGCAACCAACATCGAGAATGCGGTAAGGTTCACAGAGTGCCTTATCTGACGGTACTCCAGCCCAGCCCAGCAGTTCTTCGATCAAATCTATCTGAGCCTGTCGGCGCTCTTTTTTCAAATTGCCATCCGGGCCGTAGAACCCGTGGTGCATATGTTCGCCCCACACCTGCTCCCACAGACCGCTCGAAGCGTCGTAAAATTGCTGAATTTGCTGGTAAAGTGTTGATGTCATCGCCGGATCGCAAGTTATTAAAGGAATTCTACCGTTATTTTCCGATTGTTGTCATCTTTTGCGATTTGAGTTCGTTAGCGCAGCCCTCGAAGAGGATCGCCCGATCGAACGCAGCAGAGTTCAAGCCCAGAAAAATTCCGATCGTGTTCAAATTTTACATAAAAATGTCAGGAACTTAAAAGCCTCGTAACTTCAGTTTGGGGATTCCCAGCGACACGGGCGATTTTAACCGCCGTCAAATTATTTTTGCACGATCGAGCAATTTAACCTAGAATAACTAGCATAAACAATATTATTAACCATGTTAGTCTCCGAATTCAAGCTCAACGGAAAATCAGAGCAATATTGCCTAATAGATGAGGCGAGCGTAACAGCTCTGTCGATCCGCAATAGCTGTATTTTACTTCAAGAGTGCGTAATTCCTTAACCCCGTTAATTTAACTTAAGAATTGGTTCTCCGATGTTGCCAGGATTTTTTCAAATAGCTCTGACATTACTACTTGTGGTAGGTATCACACCTATCTTAGGAACTTATTTGGCTCAAGTTTTTCTAGCAAAAAAAACGTTTCTCGATCCAATTGCGACACCAGTCGATCGGCTAATTTACCGGACAGGCGACATTGACCCAGAAGAAAACATGACAGGTCAACAGTATGCTATTGCCATACTAACAACTAACTCGGCGATCGCAGTATTCGTCTTTCTCCTGCTAATGCTGCAACAGTGGCTGCCCTTAAATCCCACCAAATTAGGAATGCCGACTTGGGATACAGCCCTACACACCAGCATTTCATTTTTAGTCAATGCCGACCTCCAACATTACACCCCAGAAATTACCCTTTCATACTTCAGCCAGATCGCAGCATTAGGCTTTTTAATGTTTATTGGCCCAGCAACTGGCTTAGCAGTAGGAATTGCCTTCATTAGAGGCGTGACTGGCCGAAACTTGGGTAACTTTTACGTTGATTTAACCCGATCGATAACCCGAATTTTACTACCGCTAGCCATTGTGGGCGGTGTACTGCTAATGGCAACAGGCGTCCCCGAAACCCTAGCAGGCCCCGCAACAGCCACCACCTTAGAAGGCGCCACCCAAATCATCTCCCGCGGCCCAGTTGCCCATTTTGAAGCAATTAAAATGCTGGGAGAAAACGGCGGCGCTTTTTTTGGAGGCAACTCAGCTCACCCATTTGAAAATCCCAACGGCGCTTCCAATCTCTGGCAAATTGTATCAATGCTGATAATTCCAGCATCTGTGATTTATACCTACGGCTTATTCCTCGGAAATAGGAAGCAAGCTTGGCTGCTATATGGCATGGTATTTGCCATTTTTGTAGCGCTAATTGTAGTGACTGCCGTGGGCGAATATCAAGGCAATCCTCTAGTCAATGCGGCCCTAGGCCCGCAGCCGAATTTAGAAGGAAAAGAAGTCAGACTAGGCTGGGCTGGAACCGCTCTCTTTGCAATTAGCACCACAGCAACTATGACAGGTTCCGCTAACGGAATGTTTGACTCCCTGATGCCTGCGGGCGGTTTTTGCGCTCTGCTCAATTTATTTATTCAAGTCATCTGGGGTTCAATGGGAACAGGCACTGCTTTGTTATTTGTTTACTTGTTTTTAGCTGTGTTTTTGAGCGGCTTGTTGGTGGGGCGCTCCCCCGAATTTTTCGGACGCAAAATAGAGCAGTGGGATATCACATTAGTCAGCTTAATTTTACTCATACACCCGGTTTTGATTTTAATTCCGGCGGCCATTACCCTTACCTTTCCCGATACTTTTGCAGGCATTAGCAACCCCGGCTTTCACGGCCTGACTCAAGTCGTTTACGAGTACGCCTCAGCAGCCGCTGGCAACGGTTCCGGCTTTGAAGGGCTAGCCGACAGTCAACCCGCACCTACTGCTTTGTGGTGGAATTTAAGCACCAGCTTTACACTCTGGGCGGGGAGGTTTATTCCCATCACCGCACTGCTATTTCTAGCTGATAGTATGTCCCGCAAACAAACAGCACCCGAAACGCCTGCTACCTTGCGGACTGATACTCTTTTATTTACGGGAGTAACGGCTGCCACAATTTTAATTTTGGGGGTACTAACGTTTCTTCCCGTTCTGGCTTTGGGGCCTTTAGCCGAAGCTTTTCAACTAGCAACTGGGCGGTAAAATAATGAAATTTAGCGTCATCAAACAGCAGCGCTACTGGTGGACTATCTCTGCAACAATCATTCTGAGCGGCTTAATTGCTATGGCGATATCAGTCCAGCAGTTCGGCGCTATTATCCGCCCAGGACTTGATTTTATTGGCGGCACTCGGTTACAATTTGAATTAGACTGCACCAAACCTAATAACTGCACTAAACCCCTCAATATTAGTACCGTGCGCGACGTTCTAGCAAAGCAAGGTTTGGCAAACAGCAGCATTCAAATTATCGGTACTGAACAGCGTGCCGCCTCGATTCGCACAGTACCTTTAGATGTCGAGCAGCGCACTAAACTCCAAACAGCTTTAACTGAAAAAATTGGCGTTTTCGCTCCCAAAAAAACCAAAATTGATACCGTTGGGCCCACTATTGGACGCCAGCTTTTGACATCGGGATTAGCCGCTCTGGCGGTTTCGTTTTTGGGAATTATCATCTACTTGACTTTTCGCTTTCAGTTCGACTATGCCTTTTTTGCCCTGGTTGCCCTCTTCCACGATATTTTGATGACTGTAGGCATTTTTTCGATTTTGGGGCTGGTATTGGGTCTGGAAGCTGACAGTTTGTTCATCGTGGCGCTGCTGACGATCGCAGGTTTTTCCGTGCAAGATACTGTCGTTATTTACGATCGAGTTAGAGAAAATATCAAGCTGCATCCCGATCGGCCGATCGAGCAAATTGTTGACGATTCAGTCACGCAGTCGCTGTCCCGTTCGATCAATACAGTTTTTGCTACTTTGCTGACTTTATTCTCGCTGTTCCTGTTCGGCGGAGAAACTATCAAAAACTTTGCTTTAACTTTGATTATTGGATTTACAATGGGGGCATATTCCAGCATTTTCATTGCTAGCGCTCTCTTGGCTTGGTGGCGAGTGCGTTTTCAATCGAAAATCCCAAATCCCAAATCCCAAATCGAATGACTGTCTCCCGAACTATTTGCTTGGGCTTTCTAGCCGTCATTGCCGCAGGAACTCTGTTGTTGATGATGCCTTTCTCCACAAGTGACGGGAATGGTAGCGATTTAGTAACAGCACTATTTAGTTCTACATCTGCCGCCTGCGTCACCGGATTGTCTGTAGTAGATGTCGGGAAATACTATTCTTTTTGGGGTCAGCTATTTATCCTGCTGCTGATGCAGGTAGGCGGCCTCGGTTACATGACATCAACCACTTTTCTGCTGTTGCTGTTGGGGCGCAAGTTTAGCTTGCAAGATAAAATGGCTATTCAACTATCGCTAGATTTGCCGGGGATGGCCGGCGGATTGGATTTAGTTCGATCGATCGTGGTGACAACGCTGCTGTTTGAGAGTGTCGGCGTGCTACTGTTGATGCTAGTTTTTGTGCCAGATTACGGATTTAATTACGGGCTGTGGTTGGCTGTTTTTCACAGCGTCAGCGCTTTTACCAATGGCAGTTACAGTTTGTTCTCAAATAGTTTCATGGATTACGCCCGATCGCCCATTTTGAATTTTACCATAACTGGCTTAATTATTTTTGGCGGACTCGGATATCAAGTAATCGTAGAACTCCTGGTGTGGCTGCGCGATCGCCTCACCGGAAAATCTGCCTGCACTGTTTTTGGCCTCAATTTCAAAATCGTTGTCAGCACAACTTTTTTTCTATTAGTTTTCGGCACTTTATCGCTGCTGGTGGCAGAATGTTACAACCCAGATACTTTCGGCCCCTTAAATTGGCAACAAAAATTGATGGCCGCTTGGTTTCATGCGGCAGCCGCCCGCACCTCCGGTTTTAACACCGTTGACATTGGCAAAATGCACCAAGCTTCTCTATTTATTATCATCATTCTCATGTTTGTGGGAGGCGCCCCCGGCAGCATGGCAGGCGGCATCAAAATCACCACTTTTCGAGTATTGTTAAGCTGTCGGGATGCCGTACTGCGCGGCAGACAAGAAGTGCTCTGTTACCAGCGCAAAATTCCCACGGCATTGATTTTAAGGGCCGTCGCAGTAACGGTAGGTTCGGGGATTTTAGTTGCGGGCGCTACTGCGATTATTGCCTTGAGCGATTTAAAGTTATTTGTTCTGCAAATACTGTTTGAAGTAACATCTGCTTTCGGCACTGTCGGCTATTCAACCGGCATCACGGCCGACCTTTCAATCTTGTCAAAACTGACTTTAATTGCTACTATGTATGGGGGTAGAGTAGGAGTTTTGCTAGTAATGTCGGCGCTTGGGGGCGAAAGCAAACCTAGCGACATTAGTTATCCAGAAAGCAATTTGCTGGTAGGTTAAATTCAAGTAAAATAGAGAACTCCTGTGGATTTGTCATCATTGAAATTTTTTAACAATTTGGGTGCTAGCAACAAGCAATTTGCAACGATCGGGCTGGGGCGTTTCGGGCGGGCTGCGTGCGCGACGCTGCACAACATGGGATACGAAGTTTTGGGAATTGACTGCGACAAAAAACGGGTCGATCGAGTGTTGGCCGATCGCATAGTATCCCACGCTTTGCAATTAGACTCAACCGAACCCGCCGCCCTCAAAGAAGCCGGCATTTTTGAACTAGATACAGTAATTGTCGCAATTGGCAATTATGTTCAAGAAAGTGTCGTTACCACCCTCAATCTCAAAGAAGGGGGAGTTGCGCGCGTAGTGGCGAAAGCTTCCAGCGAAATTCACGTCAAACTGTTAAAAAAAGTCGGGGCCGATCGGGTGATCTTTCCCGAACACGAAATGGGCTGCTCGATCGCCCGATCGCTAGCCAAACCCAGCATTGTCGAACGCTTTGACCTAGACCCCGATTGCAGTATAGTTGAGTTGCTAGTTCCCGCAAAATTTGACGGCAAAACGATCGCCGAATTAGAACTCCGGCGCAATTATGGTTTAAACCTGCTAGCAGTAAATCGCGGTAACAAATTTGAGATTAATTTCCCGCCAACTGAACGTTTGACAAAGGGGACATCAATAGTAGTAATTGGTTCTAACAAAGATATCGATCGCTTGCCAGTTTAAAAAGCTCGCCATTTTGCCAGTAGACATCGCAAGAATTGCCAGTCCAGAACCGGCTAGGAGGGCCTGTGAAGCGAGAATTATTCCAGAGGTCTAATATAGAATTGAGGCGCGCTGCGGCGCACCATGCAAAAAAAAGGAAAATTTATTAGATTAAAAAAAGTAGTAGCACCCGACGATCGATCGCGCTCCCGCAATTCTCGATCGCGCAAGCTTGCTGAAAATTCACCCGACTTTCAAGATATCTTGCAGGTAAGCTTTGCCCAAAACCAGCACCGCCAAGACTAGAGCGAGTTCAACTGGCCAAGGACACACCGCCACAAACCAAATTAACGAACACACCCCAATAATTGCAGCTATCGGAGCCGGAATCCCGTCTAGCGTTCTGTTGTCAGTCCCAGCAGTCACCCACCCAGCAATCAAGCAAACCGTCAACGGAATCAAGCAACTTGCGATCATGGTTTTTACCCCATCAATTTTTTTTTTACATGGCATCTGAGCATATTGTAACGATACATGAAATATTCGGAAATGCACCATTAATTGCGATAAAATTTAATGTTAGGTAATTCCGACGCTGAGTCTAGAGTATTTGAATTTTGAATTTCGGCTCTCTCCTGGGGCAGAAGTAGGTCGGCAAACTGCAGAATTGGGCGGTTTTTCTTTCAGCACAAGTCCTGAAAGGTTTCTACCTTGAGATGAATTGCGATAGGCCGATCTCTGCAAGTTATACTGAGTGTTGCAGTCAGTTACTGTAGAGCGTGAATCAATGCAGGGCAAATTTTTTCGCAAGCCAGAATCAGAAAACAGCGATCGCGTTCCCCCGGGTCAATACCTCGCCAACGGCTTTCCCGTCCTGACCTACGGCGATACACCCTCCGTCAGCATAGAGACTTGGGAATTTAAAGTCTGGGGATTGGCCAAACCAAAAACCTTCACTTGGTCAGACTTCCAGGCCATGCCCCAAAGTAACTTTACTGCCGATTTTCACTGCGTCACTCGGTGGTCAAAACTCGACGTGCAGTGGACTGGAGTGAAAGTCACAGATTTTATGAACTACATAGAAGTCGATCCGAAAGCCCTGCACGTCCTGGAACACTGCTACGGCGGCTACACGACTAACATTGCGATCGCCGACTTCCTCAGAGCTGAAAACTTTTTCGCCCACACCGTCTTCGGCGAACCCCTCTCCCCAGACCACGGCGGCCCGATGCGGCTGGTAGTTCCGCACTTGTACGCTTGGAAAAGCGCTAAATGGATTAACGGGCTGGAGTTTACAGAAACCGAACAACTCGGTTTTTGGGAACGCAACGGCTACCACCGGCGGGGCGAACCTTGGGCTGAGGAACGCTACAGCGGTCTGTTTTGATGCGGTCGATCGCCAGCAAGGACTTGCCCACAGCTTTTATCTATAGTAGTTGTTGAGAAGCAATCCGCTCTTTTAGCCCTTCAATCGGCTTCAACCGCATCTCGATCGCATCTTTCGGATCAGTCAGGGCCCCGGTTCCCTTTAATTTCACCAAAAGACGTAAACCCAACGATCGCAGTTTGTACGTAATTTGCCCGATCGATAAACTACTTTAACTCCCATACGCAAGTCCCAAAAAACAAATATTCCCAGTTTCTGGTTAATAGAAAACCCCTGTAACTGTCAGTTTGCCCTGGTGTCACCGTGTTTATACGTAAGTGTTTGCTGTTGAGGATTTAGACTAGAGAATCAAATAAAAAATTAGCAGAAACCCGACCAAAATCAGTTGGGCCGCTCTGCGCTCCCAGACCCGCGACTGCAAGGTTTCAAGCCACAATTTTTATAATTATTTGGTCTGTATTCTTAGGGAGCCAGAGCCTGGGGGCCGATGCGAACGACAGCATTTGTGAAGGATGTGTAAAGTCTTGATAAAGAGTCGGTCAAAATTCACCTAAAGTGCGAAAAACACAAACAAAGTATCCCATAATATAATTATTAAGCTTCTCGCACAAAAGGAATCAGGTTATGAATACCAAACTCTTATCCGCCCTAACAGCTACCGCAGCCGCCACAGCTCTGTTTGGTGCAAGTGCTCCAGCGCAGGCCTTCTCCTTCGGTACCAACGGCATCACATTCAGTCAAGATCAAGAAGTCAAGTTTAAGTTCAAAGAGTCTCACGGTGCCTATACTTCCTCTTTGGGAATCTACAGCGTGAACGGCTTCACACTCGCTAAAGTTGCCGACCTGTTTTCGGAAACTAAATCCTCAGACAACGGCAACGCAAACGAATGGAAAGGAACTCTGGGCAATACAGTCTTGGGTTCTGGCTCAGCAGCATTCACATTCTTGGCAAATCAAGTTTACACTTTGGGACTCTCCAGCGGTGACGCCGGCATGGTCTACTCCACATCGGGCCTCAACCTGAACGTCGCCTCTACGGGCAGCCAGCAAGCCGTGTTTGGCGGGTCGCCGCTGTGGAACGCACTCGGCAAACAAACTACGAACAACTTCCAAGCTGCCGGAAATTTCACAGACGGAACAAGTTCTCTGTTTAACGGCGGCACAGTAATCTCCTTCGACGATCGCGGTAACGGCAACGACACAGACTTCCAAGACTTCACGGTGAGCGCCGAAGCAGTTCCCGAACCGATGACGATGACTGGTTTGGCTCTCGGTTTGGGTGGCTTGGTTGCAGCCCGCCGCCGCCGCGCTAGCAAGACGGCTTCATAATTTTTTTCAACGGGAACGATCGGCTCAATTACGTTTGATAAAAAAGAATAAGATTTGCAGGCGCGCTGATGGGAAATCGGCTCGCCTTTTGCTTGATTTAAGAAGGAAGAAGAGAAATGGAAGTCGGAATAAGGAAGAGTGAAAATGTTCGAGGGGAAAATGTTCGAGGGGAAGATCGAAGATCGAAGATTTGCCCCATCTCCCCATCTCCCCATCTCCCCATCTCCCTCAAACATCACAGACAATCTCTCGATCGCGCTGGTGCTTTA
This sequence comes from Microcoleus occultus BM001215366, assembly GCA_036700145.1. Lineage (GTDB taxonomy): Bacteria > Cyanobacteriota > Cyanobacteriia > Cyanobacteriales > Microcoleaceae > Microcoleus. The sequence goes on along the minus strand of JAUBOH010000022.1, from coordinate 5,585 downwards.
TTCTGCGTCGCTATCTGAATTTGACGCAGAATTGTTCGAGGAGTGCAAGTCGTACAAATTCACCGGTAAGGGTTGAGGAATTTTAATGTCCGCTCGATCGCACGCGGTTTTAATCGCCACCACAGCCCTAGTTTTTGTCCGCCGCACCTGTGCTTGTTCCGGCAGCGTCCAATAGCGGACAATCAGATGCAAACAACCATCGTTAATGCCTGAGATATCTACTTCTGGGGTTGGTTGCGACAAAACGCCTTCAACTTCAGAAATAGCTTTAAACAAGGTTTCAATTGCTAGGGAAGGTTCGGTATCGTAATCTAAAATTAAAGGCAGGTCTGTTCGCCTGTGCGGCATGGCTGTGAGTACCCGCACAGAATTGGTAAGTACGATCGCATTCGGCACGATAACACGCTCTCCCTGATAAGTCATAATTTGAGTTGAACGCATCGAAATCTCTTCAACAGTGCCTTCAAAGCCTTCTACCACTATCTGGTCGCCCAATTGGAACGGTTCGTGCAGCAGCATCAATATTCCCGCTAAAAAGTTTTTGAATATGTCTTGGAAAGCGAAACTAACAGCTACTGAACTCAATCCTAACAAGCCGATGATATCTCCCGGACGCAAAGCCGGGAAAGCAATTACACAGGCGAGGGAAGTGCCGGTTGCCCACGTGAGAGCATAGCTACTTTGCACGAACAGCGATCGCAAAGATAAACTTTTAACGATACGTTCGGTAGCAGCCGACACTATTTGCTGCACTGCTCTAGCCGCCGTCCGAGTCAGGAACAGAACTGCCACTCCAACTACTAATGATGGCACTGCCTCGATCGCTTGACCTAGGATGTTTAACAAGCTAGCTTGGATTTTCTCAATTACAGCGCCCATTGTTAAATCCGACTTAAAAATTTTGTTCCGAATAATCGATCGCAATTCTCGATCGTTACCCGCACCCTGACAAAAAGCGATCGCGATTTATTCCTGAAGTTAATTATAGCTTGTGCAGGCGACAAGAGTGGCCAAACAAATAAACAATGACTAACTCCCCGCGCTATTTCCGTTTTATGTTACATTTAACCAAGAATCCCGTCCGTGATACCATCATTTTTGTACAGATCAGTTAAGTCCTAGGAAAAACAGAAACATGAATTTTGATTTGCCACAACTGATTAAAACTTTCGGTTATTTAGGAGTTTGGGCTATTGTGTTCGCTGAATCTGGATTGATGGTCGGTTTTTTCCTCCCCGGAGACAGCTTGCTGTTTACGGCCGGATTTGTTGCCTCTCAACCGAATAGTCTTAACATTTGGACGCTAATTTTTGGGGCTTTTGTCTGTGCAGTAGCGGGGGACAATGTGGGCTATGCAACGGGACACCGCTGGGGCCGCCGCTTGTTCCACAAAGAAGATTCGCGACTGTTTAAAAAATCCTATTTAGAAAAAACCGAAAACTTCTACGAAAAACACGGTCAAAAAGCAGTTGTCATGGCGCGATTCATGCCACTTGTCCGCACTTTTGCGCCGATAGTTGCCGGGGTAGCGGCAATGAAGTACAAAACTTTTATGTATTACAACCTAATTGGCGGGTTTTTGTGGACGTTTGGCATCACGCTGATGGGTTATTATTTGGGACGGGTAATTCCTGATGTTGACAAGTATTTATTGCCGATTGTTTTGGGGATAATTGTAATTTCTTTTGTGCCTTCTATTATTCATATAATTCAAGAACGCCGCGACAGCAAAAAAGATTGAGCGCCAAGAGTGCGATTTGGAAAAATTCAAGCCAGGGCGAGTCGTGGCGAGAACACCGAAAGCGCTTGATTAGCCGATCAAACGGCATCAAAAATTCCGATCGCCCAAGTTTTGCCCGATCGAGTCAAATCCGGGAACTTGCAGGTCGATAGGTTAATCTGGTAAAACTAATAAAGTTCAATGATTTCTGAGAAATAAGATAAATGGTTGCTGCAACATCAGTTCAGATCAAACACGAAGTCAAAGACTTATCCCTAGCCCCCTTGGGAAAGCAACGCATCGAGTGGGCAGGCCGGGAAATGCCGGTGTTGCGCCAAATACAAGAACGCTTCGCTAAAGAAAAGCCCTTCGCAGGCATCCGCATCTCAGCTTGCTGCCACGTAACCACAGAAACAGCCCATTTGGCGATCGCCCTCAAAATGGGCGGTGCAGACGCCGTGCTCATCGCCAGCAACCCGTTGAGCACCCAAGATGACGTAGCAGCTTGCCTAGTTGAAGACTACGGCATTTCCGTCTTCGCCTTCAGAGGAGAAGATGCAGCCACCTACGAACGTCACGTTTACACAGCCCTCGATCACCGTCCCAACATTATCATCGACGACGGCAGCGACGTAGTAGCAGCCCTGATCCAACACCGCCCCAACCAAATTTCCGACTTGATCGGAACTACCGAAGAAACCACCACAGGCATCGTGCGCCTGCGGGCGATGTTGAAAGACGGCGTGCTGACTTTCCCAGCAATGAACGTCAACGACGCCGACACCAAGCACTTCTTCGACAACCGCTACGGTACCGGTCAATCCACCCTAGACGGCATTATCCGCGCTACCAACATCTTGTTAGCCGGTAAAAATATTGTAGTTGCAGGCTACGGTTGGTGCGGCAAAGGCACTGCACAACGGGCTCGCGGCATGGGCGCTAACGTAATTGTCACCGAAATCGATCCGATTCGGGCGATCGAAGCAGTCATGGACGGTTTCCGCGTGATGCCAATGGACGAAGCAGCAACCGTCGGAGACATTTTCATCACCGTCACCGGCAACAAACACGTCATTCGTGCCGAACATTTCGACACCATGAAAGACGGCGCAATGGTTTGCAATTCCGGTCACTTCGACATTGAAATTGACCTCAAATCCCTCGGCGCAAAAAGCACCGACGTGAAGACAGTGCGTTCTTTCACACAAGAATACCGTCTCAATAATGGCAAGTCGATTATTGTCTTGGGCGAAGGCCGTTTGATCAACTTAGCCGCCGCCGAAGGACACCCTAGCGCCGTGATGGATATGAGCTTTGCTAACCAAGCCTTAGCCGCGGAACATCTCGTACTCAACAAAGGCAAATTAGAACCAGGTATTCATTCAATTCCTGTGGAAGTTGACAAAGAAATTGCCCGTCTCAAATTGGAAGCAATGGGTATTTACATTGATACCTTGACTGCCGAGCAAATTGAGTACACCAACTCTTGGACTTCGGGAACTTAATCATCGATCTATCCTACGGTAGGGACACGGCATTGCCGTGTCCCTACTCGTTCCCAGGCTCGGCCTGGGAATGAATACAAGAAGGCTCTGCCTCCCTTATTCTGAGTCGAGGCAGAGCCTCTAGATATGCGCCTTCCCAGGCCGAGCCTAGTAACGAGCAAAAACATCCGTTAAATCCGTTACATAATCCGTTGCCGAACTTCCTTCTGCTATACCTATTACCAAATTATTAAATCAAAATGGTTGAATGGATAACTAACACAATGCAGTCGATGGGTTATCTGGGAATTGCCCTATTGATGTTCTTAGAAAACCTGTTCCCCCCCATCCCCTCAGAATTGATTATGCCGCTGGCAGGATTCACAGCATCAAAGGGTAATGAGATGCAGTTAGCACCGGCGATCGCAGCAGGGACAATCGGCACCATTCTAGGAGCACTTCCGTGGTACTATGCAGGTAAACTATTGAGCGAAGAACGCTTGAGAAACTTGGCAGACAAATACGGCAAATGGATTACAGTATCCGGTGCAGATATTGACAAAGCAAATCGATGGTTTAACAGACACGGCAACAAAGCCGTGTTTTTGTGTCGCCTCGTCCCCGGAGTTCGCACCCTGATTTCCCTGCCCGCCGGCATCAACAATATGCCTTTAATTCCTTTTTTACTCTATTCAACAGGCGGCACTATTTTATGGGTGAGTTTTCTCACCTTTGCCGGATATAAACTAGGCGAAAACTATGCACTTGTAGATGATTATCTGGCTCCGGTTTCCAAAATAGTTGTCGTGATTATTGTCATCTGGTTTATTTTGTGGGCTGTCAAAAAGAATATGCAGAAGGAATAAAATCACAGATAAATGCAGACAGTATCAAAAATAATCTGCGTTTATCTGCGGTTAACAATCAATTTATATAATCCCAATTCAGTTACAAGAGATACAGCAGACGATCCAATATTAAAAATTTAGGCAATTATTGAGAATTTGTTGAAGTTTAGACAGACAATCGTGGCAAAATAGGAAGAATTGCTATCCACACTGTTAAGATATGTACGAAAAGATTGTAGCTCCCACAACTGGTTCTAAAATTACATTCTCTGACGGTTTGCCGATCGTCCCCAATGACCCGATCGTTCCCTTCATCCGCGGCGACGGTACGGGCGTAGACTTGTGGCCTGCATCCCAGAAAGTCATGGATGCTGCGGTAGAAAGAGCCTACGGTGGCGATCGCAAAATCAACTGGTTTAAAATCTATGTAGGCGACGAAGCCTGCGATGTCTACGGTACATACCAATACCTGCCCCAAGATTCCCTAGACGCCATCAAAGAATACGGCGTCGCTATCAAAGGCCCCCTGACAACGCCCGTAGGCGGCGGAATTCGATCGCTAAACGTAGCTTTGCGACAAATATTCGACCTTTACGCCTGCGTCCGACCCTGCAAATATTATGATGGAACCCCATCATTGCACAAAACCCCCGAACTGCTAGACGTAATTATTTACCGGGAAAATACAGAAGATATTTACCTCGGAATAGAATGGGCCAAAGGCAGCGAAATCGGCAAAAAATTAATAGAATACCTGAATAATGAGTTAATCCCAGCCACACCAGAACACGGCAAAAAACAAATTCGCCTCGATTCTGGAATAGGAATTAAACCGATTAGCAAAACAGGTTCTCAGCGCTTGGTAAGGCGCGCCATTACCCACGCATTGCGGTTGCCGAAAGAAAAGCAGCAAGTAACTTTGGTGCACAAAGGCAACATCATGAAATACACCGAAGGAGCTTTCCGGGATTGGGGTTACGAACTAGCAACCTCCGAATATCGGGGTGAGTGCGTCACAGAAAGAGAGTCTTGGATTCTCGGCAACAAAGAACAAAATCCTGACATCAGCTTGGAAGACAATGCCCGCCAAATAGAACCGGGATACGACGCTTTGACACCCGAAAAACAAGCAAAAATTCGTCAAGAAGTCGCCGACGTTCTATTTGCAATTTGGGACAGTCACGGCGGCGGCAAGTGGAAAGAGAAAATCATGGTCAACGACAGAATTGCTGACAGCATTTTCCAACAAATTCAAACTCGACCGGGCGAGTATTCCATTTTGGCAACAATGAATTTAAACGGCGATTATTTGTCCGATGCAGCCGCCGCAATTGTCGGCGGATTGGGCATGGGCCCGGGTGCTAATATTGGCGATGAATGTGCAGTTTTTGAGGCAACTCACGGCACTGCACCGAAACACGCTGGTTTGGATAAAGTCAATCCCGGTTCGCTGATTTTGTCCGGGGTGATGATGTTGGAATACATGGGATGGCAAGAAGCGGCAGACTTGATTAAGAAGGGTTTGGCTGCGGC
>JAUBOH010000021.1:5259-32710 GCA_036700145.1 Microcoleus occultus BM001215366 | reverse complement strand
GTTATCCAGCTCCTCGCTGTTTAAAAAAATCCATCTTTTGATAGATTGAAGCAAGCCACCTGAGTCAATTAAAGATTTGAGATTAAAGATTTGAGATTAAAGATTTGAGAATTGACTGCACAGCCGCGCTCTGGGAGGTTTAACTCTCGCCCAGTCGATTTTTAGATTAAAGATTTTAGATTGACTCCGCAGATGAAGTTGGAGGCTCTCCCACTGTCAGTTGTTCGCGGTAATTTTAACTAACAGTCGATCGACTCTCAGGCATTTAAACTGTTAACTATTGACTTGGACGCTATCCCATTCCCCCTCTCCCCCTTTCCCGCTCCCCCGCTCCCGGGCTCTGACATAACAAGCAATTTATAGGCGTAGCAGCTTAATTTGTCCTCGCTTAATTTTAACCAAACATTAAATTATATAAATAAAAGTTGACTTCCAGGTAGAAAAAATGTTAATTAAAGCGTTTTTCTGGAAGACAAATCGATTTTTTTGCTATATTGACCTGCAATAAAGATAATGGTTTTGATCAGATGAGGAGTTGAACGGATGAAAAACTTGAGTTGCTGGAACAAACCCGCTGCATTGCTCGGCGCGATCGCGATCGCAGCCGGAAGTTTGCAGGCGAATGCGATCGGTGTTGCCGCCCCACCAACATCGACAGCCAGTCAGGATGGTGAAAATATTTCATTTGAAGATAGCGCCACCTTCCAAATAGCCCAAGCTGACAGCCTTTGCCGCAAAGTCACTCCCAAAGAAGGTTTGACCGTTCGCCAGAACCCAGACCCCAAATCCCCTAGAGTGGGCGGGGTGGCACTTAACACTCAGGTAACGCTGTTCCAAGGCGCTACTTCTGTTAAAGCCTCCGACGGCCGCCTCTGGATTCAAATTACCGCTCCGGTAAAGGGGTATATAGCTACCGGATACCCCAACAACGAGGCTAATTTAGGTTCGTGCACAATTAGTCAAACTCCTTCCCCAGCACCGGCGCCTTCCCCGGCGCCTTCCCCCGCACCGGCACCGACACCAGCACCGACACCGCGTCCTAGTCCTGCGCCTTCCCCTGCGCCTTCCCCTGCGCCTTCCCCTGCGCCTTCCCCGGCACCGGCACCAGCACCGGCACCAGCACCAGCACCGGCACCAGCACCGGCACCGGCACCAGCACCAGCACCAGCACCGGCACCAGCACCGGCACCAGCACCAGCACCAGCACCGACACCAGCACCGACACCAGCACCAGCACCAGCACCTTCCCCCGCACCTGCAACGGGCCCCGTAAGTCTGTGTCGCCAAGTAGAACCTCGCGTAGCGCCGAGGGGTCTAGCTATCCGCACCGAGCCTTCAAAGACTGCTGCGGTTAAAGGCGGTGTACCGGCTAACGGTCAAGTAACGCTTGTACCGAATTTCCAGTTAGTGAGAGATAAGAATGGAGAAGACCGCAATTGGGTTGAGATTTCAGCCCCTGTGCCCGGATTCATCTCGGCTGGAAATTTGATTATGTGCAAATAGACTCAACAGCCAAACGCTCTTGTTGAGCTATATCCAGTTCGGTTAAATAACTCGATCGGTTTGTAGTGAGGACGAAGAGTCCTCTAAGAAAGCTTTTAGTTAAAAAGGACTTGGATTCCTGACTACGAACAAATGAGAAAGGTTAGGGGTATCTGAGTGCGATCGTGCTTTTACTCAAAAAAGCCGATCGACCTTTCTACCTACAGGGGCCGGCCGCCCAATTTTGATGTCCGCGATTTGGCTGACACTGCGATTGTCGGCCTATCCAGACAATTTCCCACTTATTTTGCCTGAATGCAAGCTCGATGCGGTGTCGTATTCCAGCCATAGAATCGTCAGCTAAACCGACGACAGTATGCATAATTACTGCTGTTTCTCGCGTGGGATATTCAACCAAAATTCCATCGCTTTTTCGGCCTTCAGATTCTCGATCGCTGCTAAAGAGTTTTGATGCGATATCTTTGGGATTAGAAACGGTAAGTTTGCGTTCTGCAAGGAACTGTTTGACGTTAATTGATTCGTAGTTCGATCGAGTTGCGGGCTGCCCCATTGCTGCGATAGGAAGTTGGATGCAGGTAAAAACAGCTAGGAAAAAGAGCGATTCCTTGACAATGGATTTGTTCATGAGGCTTGAGATTGTTCGAGAAATTTTTGTCTCCGAGAGGCGAAAGCCGCCAAGTCTGCTGTGGTAAATTGGGTTTGCTGCCATGAGGGACGGGACATTAGGCGATCGCACCAAGCTTGAATTTTAGGATATCCGTCTATCGACACATCAACCCAAGATAGCAAAGGCACGACGGTACCGGCAACACACTCAGCATATGTCAAAGTGCTGCTAGCGAAAAAAGGGCGATCGTCCAACAGACCTTCAAAAAATTTCAGCACAGTATCGACTTTTTCCTTAGCTTTGGCAATTTCCTGCGCTTCGGGAATTCCCCAGCCCATTCTTTCACTGGCGAGGGGGTAAAGTGTAGGCCCAAGTTCGTTAACCGTGACCAATTCCACCATTTTCACAACTGCCAAATCTTTCGGATCTTTGGGTAGCATTGCCGGTTCGGGATACTTCGCCTCTAGATAGTCAAGAATTGCCAGAGACTCGACGACGGTGAAGTCACCATCGACCAAAACAGGGACGCGGTGAAAAGGATTCATTGCCACAAATTCAGGCTCCAAGTGATCGCCGTCCAAGTGGATTGTTACCAATTCAAAGTCGAGGTTTTTTTCTAAGAGGGCGACCCACACGCGGCTGGAGTTGGTGGAAATGGGAGTATGGTAAAGTTTCATAAATTTTGTGCGTGGTTGTTGAGAGAGTCAGCTTTTGAGGATTGAGTTGCCGATCGCGCTGCTGAAAATATTTAGATTTTAGTCAATTTTACACGCAAATAGGGCGATCGGGCTTCTAGTGCGATCGGACATCATTACCTGTAGTGCGATCGAGCCTGGATAGCATTTGATAACTTGCGCTGCTAAACTGGTACAGCACACAGGGGTCGATCGCTTGTCGAGTTTCGAGGCTATATTATGACCATTAACTACCGAGTTGCAGAGATTTCCGATCTGACGCTGCTTTTAGAACTCGTGAAAGAGTTTCATAAAAAAGAACAATTGGCATTCGACGAAAAAGTCGATCGTGATGTCCTAGCAAATTTTATGGCTGATGCGTCTTTGGGACAAGTGTGGCTGATTCAGCAAGAAGGTGAGGCGATCGGCTATATTATTTTGACGCTAGGTTACAGTTTGGAATACCGAGGACGAGATGCCTTTATTGACGAGTTTTATATCCGACCCAACTATCGCGGACAAGGCATTGGAACTCAGACTTTAGCATTTGCAGAGGATACCTGCCGAGTTTTAGAAGTTCAAGCACTTCATCTGGAAGTAGATTTTGAAAATCCCGATGCACAGCGTCTTTATCACAGAGTCGGTTATCAACCTCATAACCGTTTTCTGATGACTAAAAATTTGGCAGTCTCTGAAGACAACGATTTAGGCAATTAAGAATGTTCTATCAGTTTTTGCTGAATTCTCTCAAAGTTATTCGAGAGCTTGATTTGAAATTGCTCTGATCCGTTCACAGGCCCCCTCGGCCGTCATCGCCGAGCTAGTTTCCCACTCTGTAAAAGTCTCTTCCAGGGCTTCAGATAGTGCTTTTTGATAAGCCATATCTTCCCGTTCTACTTCACTCAAAATCGCATTAACAATTCTGTCAAAAGCATTCTTATAAGCTACATAACTATCGAATTCACCTTTAAGCAGAATCCAAGGTAAAGCGATAGCCAAATAAAAAATTCCCACAAATTTAAGCAACCTCTCTTTAATTCCTTGAGGCGGTTCAATAAAAGCATAGGCAAAAATTTTGAGTAATTCTTGCGTTTCACCAGGAATTTTTTCCCAACCGTATTCAATTATTACAGCTAAATTGTTTGCTTTTTGAGCCAGTTCCCAAAACATAGCTTACTCTCCTATAAATCACCTCTACAGGTAGTATGAGGGATCGATTTCAGAGTCATCGTCAGAGGTACGTTCGGCACGAATCTCGTCCATAATTTCCTGAAAATCTGGATCGTCTTTAAACACACCCGCAAATTTCATCCAGGTGGGTTCTGAAGCCTGAATCGGTACTTCCCAGGAAATAGCTTCAATATGCTTAAGTCTTTCTAACAATGTGGTTTGAATTTGGGTAATGGCTTCTTCCCGAGTTGCTGCTTCAACTCGACAGTGCGGAAACTCGAAAACAGAAGCAGAAACCTGTCCTGATGAGAGAGTTTCTAACAGGAGTGTCACTTTCCATTGGCTAGATGGTTGGGATTGCAATACATTTAAGCTTGTTACCATGTTTAAATCACGATTTTTAAGTGCTGTCTTGATTGTATCGCAGAAAAAAATCCCTCACCATTTCCGGCAAGGGGCGATCGCTTTTTTAGAGCTAACTCGTCTTCAGTTGCTCTAATTTTTGTCTAACCAAGATATCAACTTCCTCAACCTCAGCACTTGATTTCGGGAGGTCAAACGTCTTGGTTGAGGCTTCAGAGGTAAAACGGTCAACAAAGGCATGAAACGCTGTTCTATCATTGGGGTGAGCAATGACATAAGCTCTTAGCTCTATTTTAGTCATCCTATTAAATTCAGGCTCGGTCACAAAAACCTCCACAAACCATTGCGATAGATTTCTATCTCTATATTATCTCCTGCCCATATAAATAGATGACCTGTTCGCTCGTCTAGGCGGACAATGAAAACAGGGGTGAATGTATTGGTTAAGGATTGACATAGTATGACACATCTGATTCCTTGTTCAGCAGTTGGCAAGTTCATTTTAACTCCTCTGGTTTTTAACTGTCACGCAGGGTTAGGTTTTTGGGTATAACCTCGCATGTGAGTACAGAGGCACGGGCCTTATAGATTGAGCGTTTAGTTAATTTCGCTTTAGAGTTAAAGTTATGCCTATGCTAAAAACCGTTACCAAAATAACAGGGCGGGCCGAAAGCCCGCCCCATAAGAACGATCGACTATCGATTAATAATCGAAGTCGCCGCCGCCCATGCCGCCGCCAGCGCCAGCAGCAGCGCCGTCCTTCGGTTCAGGCTTGTCAACGACGATGCACTCGGTTGTCAGCACCATGCCGGCAATAGATGCGGCATTTTGCAGAGCAGAACGAGTCACCTTCGCAGGGTCAACGATACCAGCTTCAAACATATCGACAAACTCATTTGTCGCTGCATTGAAACCAACGTTGAATGGCTTTTCTTTGACGCGCTCAGCAATCACAGCGCCATTCAAACCAGCATTTTCAGCAATCCGCTTCAGAGGAGCAGCTAGAGCACGGGCAACAATCAATGCACCGGTCAATTCTTCGCCCTTGAGGGTGCTATTAGCCCACTCTTCCAATTGAGGAGTCAGGTGAGCCAAAGTTGTACCGCCACCAGGAACGATGCCTTCTTCGACAGCAGCTTTGGTGGCGTTGATCGCATCTTCCAAACGTAGTTTGCGATCCTTCATTTCGGTTTCGGTAGCTGCGCCGACTTTGATTACTGCGACGCCGCCAGCCAATTTGGCCAAGCGTTCTTGCAGCTTTTCTTTGTCGTAAGAAGATTCGGTTTCGTCCATTTGACGGCGAATTTGTTCGCAGCGCGACTTGACAGCGGCTTCGTTACCTTCGGCAACAATTGTGGTGCTGTCTTTGGTAATGGTGACGCGGCGGGCTTTGCCGATTACTTCCAGCTTGGTGTTTTCCAGTTTCAAACCGGCGTCTTCGGTGATCAGTTGACCGCCGGTCAATACGGCGATATCTTCTAACATGGCTTTGCGTCGATCGCCAAAACCAGGTGCTTTAACAGCAGTCACGTTCAACACACCGCGCAGCTTGTTGACAACGAGGGTAGCTAGAGCTTCTTTCTCAATGTCTTCTGCAATGATCAGCAGCGGGCGGCCGGAACGGGCTACTTGTTCGAGCACTGGTACTAAGTCTTGTACCAAGCCGATTTTTTTGTCTGTCAGCAAGATGAAGGGTTCTTCGAGAATCGCTTCCATCCGTTCGGTGTCGGTGACGAAGTACGGAGAAATGTAGCCTTTGTCGAAGCGCATTCCTTCGGTGATTTCGAGTTCGGTGGTCATGGATTTGCCTTCTTCAAGGGAAATCACGCCTTCCTTGCCCACTTTGTCCATTGCGTTAGCAATCATTTGGCCAACTTCATCGTCGTTACCCGCAGAGATGGAGCCGACTTGAGCGATGGATTTGGAATCTTCTACTTGTTTGGCGTGTTCGGCAATTTTTCCTACCAAAAAGGTGGTTGCTTTGTCAACACCGCGCTTGAGGGCGATCGCATTTGCGCCGGCTGCTACGTTCCGCAGACCTTCTTTGACCATTGCGTGGGCCAAAACGGTAGCAGTTGTGGTACCGTCGCCTGCTGCGTCGTTGGTTTTGGAAGCCGCTTGACGAATTAGAGCAACGCCTGTATTTTCTACGTGGTCTTCTAGTTCGATTTCTTTGGCGATGGTAACGCCGTCATTAACGATTTGAGGAGCTCCGAATTTCTTTTCGAGAACGACGTTACGGCCTTTGGGGCCAAGGGTAACGGCGACTGCTTCGGCGAGAATGTCCATACCGCGTTCGAGAGCGCGACGTGCATTTTCGTTGTAGATTATACGCTTAGCCATAGTTTTTTGGGGTTGAAAGGGTTTGAGATTTGGGATTTTTGGATGGCGGTCATTTGTCCTGTGTCATTAGTTTTTTTGCGTTGCTCGCTTTAAACTAATGACTGATGACTAATGACTGATGACTAATGATTAATTAGTTGACGATCGCCAGAATATCTTTTTCGGCAAGCAAAACATATTCGTCGGTGCCGAGTTTGATGTCGGTGCCGGCATACTTCGAGTAGAGAACTTTGTCGCCGACTTTGACTTCCATTTCAACGCGCTTGCCGTCGTCATTGCGTTTGCCGGGGCCCACGGCCGCGACTTCGCCTACTTGGGGCTTTTCCTTAGCTGTGTCGGGCAGAAGGATGCCGCCGGCGGTTTTTTCTTCGCTAGCGCTTACTTTCACGAACACGCGCTCGCCTAACGGTTTAACGGTAGAAACACTCAGTGATACTGCTGCCATAAATAAATCTCCAGATTACAGATCCTAGTCAGTGGGCCGTCCGGGGTCGCTATGAAAGCAACAGCCGACTGCTTACTACTGACATATTAGCACTCTCGACTCCTGAGTGCTAATTTAGCTTTAATCAGGGGCGATCGCAACTTACCTGTCTGTACGGGTTCCCGAACCGAGAATGAGTGGGAGAGTGGGAGAGGGGGAGAGTAGGGGCTGTGGTGATGAGTTTCGATCGCTAATTAATTATTGTTAACGAATGAATAAAATGTCTGAAAATAACAACGATGAATCTTGCAGCCAAGGCTTGAGAGCTTGCGTCGAAAGCCTGGGAATCGCTCAAATCGAGCGGCATATTTTTATCTGTGCCGACCAAACCGTGCCCAAGTGCTGCGATCGAGCAGCCAGCCTGGTGGCTTGGAATTACTTAAAAAAACGCTTGCAAGAATTGGGGTTGGACAAGCCAAGCGCCGATCGGTCAACCTGCATTTTTCGGACTAAAGCCAACTGCCTGCGAGTGTGCGGGTCTGGCCCGATTATGGTAGTCTATCCAGACGGAGTGTGGTATCGCGACGTTACGCCCCCCGTGATCGAGAGAATTATTCAGGAACATCTGATCGGGCAAGAGGTGGTAGAAGAATACGCTTTTTTAACTCATCCTTTGCCTCCGCCAGTTCAGGGGAAACCACGCATTTAATTTAACTGTAGCGCTGTGAAAAAGCACACCGTGATAAGTAAGATGCTAAGTTTAAGGCTGTGCATTTGAGAGCGCTATCGCACCTGCAAGTGCGATCGAACAAATGTCTTGGACTGCCTGTCTCTGGTAGTCCTGCTTGCCGCTTTGGTTATTTAGGAGGTGCACCTCCAGAAGTTCGATCGCCGGAGTCTGGCAACATTTTGCCCAAAAGTTTCCTGCGTAGCGGACATCAGGCAGTTTGCCAAACTACACTAGAAATAGTTAAATACGTAAGTAGGGAGTCTTTAAATCTTTCTATATCAAAATTAGCAATTAAAACCGGGGCATCCACCTGCAATTGAACATCTCCAGATTAAATATCTCACTTGGGCTATCAAGAGGGTTTCTACCATAAATCAAGACCGGACAACATCATCCATGACAAGTTACTCGGAAGATAATTTTTGTTAAGCCCGAGCCCGATCGTCATTAAGGAGGGCGATCGTCCATTATAAGTTTTGGCTTTGTTCTTAGTGGCAAGGCATTCACAAACTCTCGTCCGATCACTGGTTGGGAAGCGGTAACACCCGCCCCGCTTTCCCCTCACCGCAACAGCTTCACTCGGAAAGCCGTCCGCCCGCCCCGCAAGGCCCGATCCGCCGCCGGGGACGCGCAGAACAAACAAAAGTGAAAGCAAAGAATTGTGCGGGATACTCTAGCGGGAATAAACATGAAGGACAACAATTCAGGAGAGCAAAAACGGCTGATGCTGGTTGACGATGACCCGAACTTGATCTTGCTAGTCAAGGATTACTTGGAGTTTCGGGGTTACAACGTCATTACAGCAGAAAACGGCAGACACGCTCTAGAAAAACTCGAACAAGAAGTCCCCGATTTGATCATCTGCGATGTAATGATGCCGGAAATGGACGGGTACACTTTAGTCAAGCACATCAGAGAAGACCCGCGCACGAGCTGGATTCCGGTTCTTTTCTTGTCCGCCAAAGGTCAAAGTTCAGACCGAGTAAAAGGATTGAGCACTGGGGCTGACGTTTATATAGTTAAGCCTTTTGAACCGGAAGAACTGGTAGCTCAAGTAGAATCGTCTCTGAAAGCAGCATCCCGCTTGATTCGCCACTCAAATCCAGGTATTGAGAGCGGCCCCAAAATTAAGGCGCGTCGCAATGTAGAGTTGACTCCCACTGAGTTAAAGGTGGTACAGTTGCTAGCTCAGGGTATGGCAAACCGGCAGATCGCAGACGTGATGAATGTCAGCCAGCGGACTATAGAGAGCCACGTCAGCAATATGCTGGGCAAAACAGGTCTGCACAACCGCACAGAGTTAGCTCGCTGGGCCCTTGAAAGCAAAAAGGCTTGATCGCGGCGCGGCCCGAATGCTGTGAAATCAAATCAGGGGAGTAAAAGGTATTGCAATGCGCTTCGGTATGCATGCATGGCAGGTATGGCGGTGGGGCTGGTAGTTTGAAGCCCCATTCACCGCATCCACCGCAGCCGCACGCTTAGTTACTGGGGGTCTGGTTTGAGCGGGCGGCTCGATCGCGCAGCCAGCAGCGCTAAAAGAGCCCTCTGGCGGTAGAGCCGAAAATATGAAATACTGGGGGGATGGAGTTTTCTGAAGTCTAATCTATTGCCTCAGTTAGCTCCATGTTGCTAAAATGTGATATTTAGATTAACTTCTTTCTACAATTATTAGGTCTAAGTTTCTATGACAAACTTAATGAACCGCCTTTCTATTTTTGTGGACGGGAACAATATGTTCTACGCTCAACAAAAGAACGGCTGGTTTTTTGATCCTCGCAGGGTGCTCGAATATTTCAAAACTTCGCAGCCGAATGTCATCTTGATTAATGCTTTCTGGTATACGGGTCTGAAAGACCCCCAAGATCAAAGGGGATTTCGAGATGCTTTGATTAGTCTAGGTTACACGGTTCGCACGAAGATTCTTAAGGAATATTACGACGATGCTTCGGGCAGATATTCTCAAAAGGCTAATTTAGACATAGAGATTGTGGTTGATATGTTTAATACGGTGGATCAGTACGACCAAGTTGTGCTGTTTAGCGGGGATGGGGATTTTGAGCGGGCGATCGAGCTGCTGCGATCGAAAAATACTCATATTACTGTGGTATCCACCGAAGGAATGATTGCCAGAGAATTGCGAAATGCTACAGATAGGTATATAGACCTAAATGAAATTCGGGAACATATCGAGAAAATGGATTATTAGTCAGCAGTTATTAGTCATTAGTCAGCAGTCATTAGTCAGCAGTCAGCAGTCAGTAGTTATGTTATGGGTTATTAATTATTCGTTATTGGCGCGAAACATGGGACTGGTGACTGGCGGCTAAGTGCCCCGAACAGTGGACAAGTAAAAATCAGGAAAACACTTTTTAGAGCTATGAAAACTCAACCAAGTCAAGACCGGATTATTATTTTCGATACGACTTTGCGCGACGGAGAACAATCTCCGGGCGCATCTCTGAATGTGGATGAAAAGCTAACTATTGCCCGCCAGTTAGCGAGATTGGGCGTGGATGTGATTGAAGCGGGTTTCCCTTTCACCAGCACGGGAGATTTTGAGGCTGTCCAGAAAATAGCCCGATCGGTTGGCACGGAAGATGGGCCGACAATTTGCGGCCTAGCAAGGGCGAGAAAGCCGGATATTAAAACAGCAGCCGAAGCTGTGAAACCAGCCGTAAATTCGCGAATTCATACGTTTCTGGCTACGTCTGATATTCACCTGGAATATAAGCTGAAAAAGACTAGGGCTGAGGTTCTGGAAATTGTGCCGGAAATGGTGGCTTATGCTAAGTCTTTTGTCGAAGATGTGGAGTTTTCGCCGGAAGATGCTTGTCGCTCGGAACCGGAGTTTTTGTATCAGGTGCTGGAACGGGCGATCGCCGCTGGGGCGACAACTGTGAATATTCCTGATACAGTCGGCTACACGACTCCGACCGAATTTGGGGCTTTGATTCGGGGAATTAAGGAAAATGTCCCGAATATCGATCGGGCAATTATTTCGGTTCACGGTCACAATGACTTAGGACTGGCGGTTGCTAACTTTTTGGAAGCTGTGAAAAATGGCGCGAGACAGTTGGAATGCACGATTAACGGTATTGGCGAACGGGCCGGAAATGCGGCTTTGGAAGAGTTGGTAATGGCTTTGTACGTGCGGCGCCAATACTATAATCCGTTCTTGGGAAGAGAGGCGAATTCTGACGAACCGCTGACGAATATTGACTCGCGCCAAATTTACAAAACTTCCCGGCTGGTTTCCAATTTAACGGGGATGTTGGTTCAGCCAAATAAGGCGATTGTGGGAGCAAATGCTTTCGCCCACGAGTCGGGAATTCACCAAGACGGGGTGCTGAAAAATAAGCTGACATACGAGATTATGGATGCTGAGTCGATCGGCTTAACCGAAAATCAAATCGTGCTGGGCAAATTATCCGGCCGCCACGCTTTTCACACTCGCTTGAAAGAGTTGGGTTTTGAAATGGCAGACGATGAGCTAAATAAGGCTTTTGTCAAGTTTAAGGATTTAGCCGACAAGAAAAAAGAGATTACTGATTGGGATTTGGAGGCGATCGCCAACAACGAATTCCACCAAGCTCCAGAACTTTTCCGATTAGAATTAGTACAGGTTTCTTGTGGAGACAAATCTCGCCCGACAGCCACCGTTACCGTGCGAAATCCGGCGGGAGAAGAATTGACTGATGCGGCGATCGGCACCGGCCCGGTAGATGCAATTTATAGGGCAATTAACCGGGTGGTGAATGTCCCGAACGAGTTGATCGAGTTTTCGGTACAATCGGTAACAGCGGGAATTGATGCGATCGGCGAAGTGACAATTCGCTTGCGTCACGAAGGCAAAGTATTTTCCGGCCACTCAGCAAATACTGACATTATCGTAGCCTCCGCAGAAGCTTACATCAGCGCTTTGAATCGCCTTTACGTCGCCTTGCAGCCTAGTGTTGAAAATGCGATCGAAAAGTCAAAAGAAATCAGAGATGAAGTTGTTGCCTAACCACAGCAGTACAGCCCTGCGGCTGTAGGGACACGGCACTGCCGTGTCCTTACAGGACTTCGTTAATCAACGTTCATCTGCGGTTAAAATAAAAATCTTTTTATATCCAAAACAAACCTTAAAAAATGCAAGACGAAACTTTAAAAAAAGAGCGACAATTCCACGATGCTTGGGCATCCACAATCGACGTTGACGGCATCCGCGTCAACGATTACTTTGAAGCTTGTACAGCCCCAGAAAATAGATTCATTGTCCAGCAGATGGGCGATGTTAGTGGCAAACGCCTCTTAGATTTAGGCTGCGGCGCGGGAGAAAATAGCATTTATTTTGCGAAGAAAGGTGCACATTGCGTGGCGGCTGATTATTCTGAGGGCATGGTGGAAGTTGCTCTGAAATTGGCAGAGATAAATGGCGTCACAATCGAAGGTTGCACGGTGAATGCAATGGTGCTAGATTTCCCAGACAACAGTTTTGATATTGTTTACGCTTCTAATTTGCTGCACCATTTGCCGGAACCAGAAAAGGCTATTCGCGAAATGCACCGCGTGCTGAAACCGGGTGGCAAAGCTTGTTTTTGGGACCCGATGAAGCACAATCCGGTGATTAATGTTTACCGCAGGATGGCGACTGAGGTGCGGACTGAGGATGAAACTCCTTTGGATATTAATATTGTGAAACTTGTCAAATCTTTGTTTTCCCAGACGGCTTACGATACGTTTTGGTTGACATCGCTTTGGATTTTTTTACGCTTTTACTTAATCGAAAAAGTGCATCCGAATGAGGAGCGTTATTGGAAAAAGATTATCATTGAACAAGAGAGATTGAAACCTGAATACTCTCGTTTGGAAGGGTTAGATGGGTTTTTGAAGAAGTTGCCTTTGATGAAGCGGTTGGCTTGGAATTTGGCTGTGGTGGCAACGAAGTAATTAAAGTGGTAGGGTACGTCAGTTTTGAGGTTATGGTATCAGCATCGAAAGTATGATTCTGACGCACCATTTGCGATCGGGTGCGTCAGTTTTGAGATTGTCGGTTTGTAGCAAAAATAATCGTAGCTGACGCACCCTACTGAAAACTGGGAACGAGTAATTCAAGTACAATAAGTCAAAGCGTTTAATTGAGAGGCTAATTATGCCAGAAACTATTACGGCTGTCTATGAAAATGGGGTTTTTCGCCCGTTGAGTTCTGTGTCTTTCCAAGATGGGGAAACTGTACAAATTCAACTCTGGCCGGATGATCCCAAAAAGCAGGCAGAATTGGCAATCCAGTTTTTAGTTGACCGAGGATTGGTGATTCCACTACCTAATTCTCCCGATAACATCGAGGCTGTCACCGATGAAGATGTGTATGAATTGGCTAAAAGGTTAGGGGCAAAACCGGGCAAGCCTCTATCAGAAATTATTATCGAGGATCGCGGGCCGTGGTAAACATTTATTTTTTGGATAGCAGCGCCCTCATCAAAAGATACGTGGTTGAAATTGGTAGCCCTTGGATCAAGACGCTCACGGATTCCGCAACGGGTAACTCGCTGCTTCTTGTCCGCATCACCTGGGTGGAAGTTCTGAGTGCTTTTGCGCGCAGACAACGTGAAGGAAGTATAAATGCTGCGGAAGTTGCTGCACTTATTCAAAAGTTTCGCTCTGAATTCAATAATCGGTATAGAGTTATTGAAGTTGATGAGGCACTGGTTGAAAGGGCGGGTGAACTGATTGTGGAATATCCACTGCGGGCTTATGATTCTGTGCAATTGGCGTCTGCTTTGCGCGTTCAATCTCTTTTAACATCAATGCCAGATACTCAGCTAATTTTTGTTTCGGCGGACAATCGATTGCTGGATATTGCTCAGTCGGCAGGGTTGGCGATCGACAATCCTAATAATCATCCGTAATCAAGGTGTTTGTGGTGAAGAATACAAGTCTTCATAAAAAATTCAGGACTAAAGTCCTCACTACAAACCAATTTTAGTGCGGTCGCTATTTATAGAATTTCTTTCAAAGTTTTAACTAATATTTGATTTTGTTCCTCCCTACCTACACTAATCCGCAATTTGTCTTCCAATCGCGGCTGATTGAAGTATCGAATCAATATTCCCCGTACTTTCAGTGTTTGATAAATTCTTTCTGCATCGCCGTTTGGCGATCGCACTAACAAAAAGTTGGTTTCCGAGGGCCAAACGTCAAAGCCTAATTCCTGGAAGCTAACGGCTAGTTTTGCTCGCGAAGCCTTAATCTTTTCGGCGTTGGCTGTTTTGTAGTCTTGGTCTGCGATCGCCGCCGCCGCCACTAGATAAGCTAAAGCATCCACATTGTAGCTGTCTTTAACCTTATTTAATTCAGCCAGCAGCGCCGGATTTGCTATGGCAAAACCCAACCTCAATCCTGCGAGCGAATAACCTTTTGAAAGCGTCCTCAAAACTATAACATTACTGTACTTTTTTGTCAACTCCAAAGCATTATTTTCAGCGAAATCTACATAAGCTTCGTCGATGACAAGAATGCCGGATAACTCTTTAGCCAGTTTCTCCAAATCGGCAACAGATATCGCCGTTCCCGATGGACTGTTGGGCGAAGCGACAAATGTCACAGCACCCTGGGCTGCTATTAGCAAATCCACTGGTAACTTGTAGTCGTCTGGATAGGGAACTTCGACAAATTCTGCATCTTGAATTTCGGCCAAAGTGCGGTACAATACGTAGGTAGGCGCGGGACAAACAATCTGTTTTTCAGCTTCGCCCACAGCGCGAACTATCAAGTTTAATAGATCGTCGCTGCCGTTACCTGCGATAATCCAATCATCAGGAAATCCTAAAACTTGACTAGCGGCGATGCGGAAACTTTTTCCAGTTGGATCTGGATAGCGTCGCAGCATTTCTCCGTCTATTTCCTGAAGCGCTTTTAAGGCTTTTGGAGAAGGCGGATAGGGATTTTCATTAGAATTTAGTTTGATGATTTTTGTGCCTAGCGGTGGCTGTTCTCCCGGTATATAGCCGGACATCTCATGGATACTTTTGCGAAAATAATTCATATTTTATCTGCGTTCATCTGCATTTATCTACCTACATTTGCGGTTGCAAATTCATCTTTTATCTGCGTTCATCAGCGTTAATCTGCCTAAATATGCGGTTGCCAAAATCAGATCAAACAATTAGTGACAATCCGGGTTATCCCTAAATCAATTAACTTTTGCATATCCGCTCGATCGTCCACCGTCCACGCCACAATGTCAACTCCCTGACTGCGGCTGGCTTGAATCAGTGCGGGGTTTTCGAGCAGAATACGGTACTGGCTGCTAATCAAATTATCACGGTTGGTCACAGCTTGAGCCAATTGAGTTTTGTACGCTTCCAGATTAGCAACAATATGTCCGATCGCCAAATCATCAGATAGCCGCCGCACTTGTTCCAAAAATGTATCGTTGAAAGAAGTAATAACACATTTCTCTTTGATTCCTGCATCCTTCAAGCTATTGACAAAATCCGCGACTTCTGAGTCAGACCATTCGCAGTGGGGTTTGACATCAAAGTAGAGAAATTTGTCAACATTTTTGAGAATATTCAGCGCTTCTTTTAATGTGGGAATTGTTTCGTTTAAAAATTCAGCCCCAAACCATTTACCTGTATCCAGTGTCTGCAATTGGGACAGATTTTTGTCCCTGACTTTACCCGAAACGCCTGTAATCCTATCCAATGTTGAATCGTGGAAAATCACCGGTACGCTGTCGGCGGATAGCTGGATGTCAAATTCGATCGAACTAGCGCCACGGGCGATCGCCCGTTCAAAAGAGAAGAGAGTGTTCTCAGGGGCGATCGACGAAAATCCCCGATGTGCAATAATTTCTAAACTCATAGTTTTAACCTCTTGTGTATATTGTTCGTAGTAAGGACTTTATTGCTGATTGAGTAAAAGATAAAGAAAGGACTGAAGTCCTCACTACGAACCTATCTTTCTGACTTAATGTTTGCGTTTCAGACTAAACAAAATAAACTGAGTTTTCTGCGCTTCGTCAAAATTGTCATCGCTGACCAAAAGTAAACTCTGACTACCGTCTGGCAAACGCGGGCCGAGAGTCATTCCCTCTAAATTGTACAGCGGAATTCCCAGTTCGCTCAAGTCTACGAGCAACTTCTTCCTCACAGGTTCGACCATTGCCATTTGCCCTTTGAAACTCTTGATTCTCGAAGTATCTGTAGCCGCCCCAACCGCTACTTGATAAATCCTAGCGCTATATCCCGACAGCCCAAAAGAACGTTCTAAACTCAAAAACTGACCGCCGCCGACAGTTACTAATTCTGTTAAACCGTTCAAAACAGTCATCGGAACTTGGTCTAGTGTGTAAAGATTTTCTGAGATTAATTGCGGCGTTTTATCGACGATGATATAATGTAAAACACGCAGTTTGCTTGCCTGTTCTGGATCTAAATCTTGCATTAATGGCGCTTCCGTAGCGACAAACAAGCGAAACGGATCGAGACCCCCAGGACTAAAGGTTTCCGGGTCGATGCTTAAAGATTCAAAACCTAAATTGTCCAGCACTCCTTGCTGCTGTTTTTCATCGCCGGTGTCGGGAATGTAGCGTTTGGGAATCGGCAAATTTCCTCGCAATTTACCCGTTTTCAAGTCAAATTCTCCGACAAAAGGAGGGATGCCAGCATGAGTGATGCCTTCGCTAGCTACAAATACTGAATTGCGGGGAGAAAGGGCGATGCCTTTGGGATTGATGGAATCCCAAGGGAAGGTTTCACCGTCTGCTTTTTTGAGGGAAGTAACGCCTTCAACTGCCACTTTTTTCAGGCGAATATTTGCGGGATCGCTGGATTTAAGGTCTAGTCGGAGACTGTAAAATCTGGCTTCTCCATTTTCGCTTTTGTCGTCGGAAAGAGCGTAAAAACGATAAGCTTGGGAAGTGACTCCGCTAATACCTTTGGCGTCGTAGGTTATTCCTGATAAGCCGCCGACTGGTGTTCCTTCAAAAGTGATTTTGGGCAATTGGTACTCGCCTAAAAAGTTGAGAGACATTTCAGGAAAAGAGCGGTCTCTAGCAACTGCGGGAGGGGCGGCGCAAGCTGTGCAAATAGTTAACAAAATTATGGCTAAACTGAATAAGCGTAAAAGGATCTCGCCCAAGCCGTTTAATTCCAAACAATTGCTCAGTGCGGTAAGTTTTATTTTGTTGCTCTTGTTGAACTGTTTGCTTTTGTGCCATCTTTGTGACATAATTTATACCGTTTTGTAAATATGCAAAACTTAATGTTTCGAGAAGGGATGCCAAATCGCGGCAACCAAATTTTGAGAATGAGAAATTCTGTGCCAATTGGGTGCTTGCTTTTCTTGTGGTTGTGTGCTGGTTCTATTGCTAGCGCCCAAACTAATCCACCAGCCTTGGATCAATTTTCTCCTAATCCTCTAGAAATTACCACACCCGATCCCTTAGCTCCCGCCAATGAATCTTTGAGCAGCACTCAGCGGGAGGAACTGACAGCGGCCCTGCAGCAGTTAAACTTAGAAGCAGTGGCTAAACTGCAAGCGGGAGACGGGGCTGGTGCTTTTGATATTTGGTTCCGAGAATTGCGGCTACGCAGGTATCTTGGCCCGGCGGCGGAAATTGCTGCTTTGAGTCGCGTGGGAAGTGTTGCTTGGAGTAGCAGCAAAAACCTGGAACTACAGCTTATTACTAAACGGCTGCAAGCAATTCAAAAACAAGTGCGATCGCAAGTACCGATGAATACTGAGTTGCTCCCAGTCTTGGCTGCGGCTTTTCAGCAGGTGCGTGCTAAAGGCCCGACTGTAGAAGTTTATCAAGAAATTCTTGACAATGCGCGCAAAAACCAAGATATATTGGCTCAAGGTCAGCTTTTAAAGGATCTCGGGCTAATCCACATTAACTGGCTGAGTTACGATAAAGCTGCTCCCCTGTATGAGGAATTGGCAACTTTAATTCAGGAAAACCGCGCTTTATTTGCTGCTAATTCTGTTGTTACAAATCCTGCTGTAGTCGCGGGAAACGGCGCGCCTCCGCAGCCTGTAACTCCTCCAACTGAGGTAGATGCTTTGAGACAGTTGGCCTATGTTTACCAGCAGTCGAAACAACCCCTAAAGGCGATCGCAGCTAGGGAAAAGCTAGCATCGGTATATCTTAACCTCCAAAATCCGAGCGCGATACCGCCGCTCAAAATTGCGATCGCCACCGATTACCAAACCCTAGGTCAAATTAATTTAGCAGCTCAATACTATCAGGAAGCTTACAATTTAGCCGTTCCCATTCAACAGTACGCCCAAGCTAGCGAAGCTTTGGATAAATTAGCATTGCTTTACAGATCGCAAAAGCAATGGGAACCGACTTTGCGGATTTATCAAATGCAGTTGCTGTTAGAAGAGCGGGCTTACAATTTCTACGGATTGATGAATGCTTACGACAATCTCGGTCAAGTTTATCAGGAGATGAAGGATTACAACAAAGCTTTGGAAGCTTATCAAAAAGGGTTGGAAGTGGCTAAAAGATTGGGACACCGACAAGAGTATTTTGATAAGAAGATTCTCAAGGTTAACAAGCAATTGCAAAGAACTTCGTAGTTGTCAGCAGACAATAATGCCAATTTGCGATGTGAGAAATGTAAATGCAGTAAGGTGCGCGGCCCGGCGCACCCTACGAAACTACTTTGGACTGGTAAGTTTCTCGCGAAATAGAATAATATACTACATCAGTTTCGTAATAATGAGCATTTTTTTCATATTTCATGCCTACTTTCTGCATCACTCGCTGGGAGGCGATATTTTCCGGGCGGGCGATCGCAACTATTCTCTCAAGCTGTAATATTTCAAATCCATAGTTTAGACTAGCAAGAGATGCTTCTGTGACTAATCCTTGATTCCAGTAAACTTTGTCGATCGCATAGCCAAGCTCAACTTCCGGTGTTTTGTCCAGAAAAACCAGCCCGCAGCGGCCGATCGTTTTACGGTCTGTTTTATGCACTAAAGCCCACATTCCGAAGTTGTTTTGTTCCCAATGTTTGAGCATAGCATGAATGGCGGTTTCTGTTTCTTCTCTAGTTCTAACTCCTTTGCCGATATATTTCATTATTTCTAAATCGCTGTAGATGCGGTACAGATCATCTAAGTCGTTTGGCGTAAATTGTCTCAGATACAATCTCGCTGTCTCTATCTCTTGCATGATGACAATATAACCTCTACCAGTAGATTATAATACAATTTTTGTCTGCCTACAAACATTTTGGTTGGGTTTCGTTCCTCAACCCAACCTACTGTTTACTGAGCTTCATGCAAAATATTGATTCTCTTTGTTACAATTATTAATTGGATGTATTGTACCATTTTTGCGATCGATGACCATTTCCTCGCCCGTAGCAGACACCAAAAACCAACCCCCCCGCGAAACAGACTGGGGGTTATTCATGAGGTTGGCATCTTACGCAACCCGCAGCAGACGCTTGCTGATTATTTCGATCGTGCTATTAGTACCGCTAGCAGTCTCAGGAGCAGTTCAACCGATTCTCATCGGACAGGCAATTTCGGTAATTCGAGCGGAACCTACCTATGAATTCTTGCGGGGATTGCCTTTATCTGCTGCATTGAATATTTTGGCAGTTTTGCTGATGCTAACTATAACATTTAGATTGGCACTGCAATCAGTTCAAGGCTATTTAGTTACGAAAGTAGGGCAAATAATTACTACTGATATTAGAAATGATTTGTTCGCGCACGTCACATCCCTAGCAGTGAGATTTTTCGATCGCACTCCTGTAGGCAGATTGATGACTCGCCTCACCAGCGATGTCGAGGCTTTGGGCGAGGTTTTCTCTTCAGGCGCGATCGGCATTGTCAGCGATTTATTTTCAATTTTAGTAATTGCCATTTTCATGTTTACCATGCAGTGGCAACTAGCTTTAATGTTGGTGCTGATGATGATTCCGATTACCGCAGTCATAGTTTATTTTCAGTACCAATATCGCCTAGCAAATTACACTACCAGAGAAGAACTTTCCGAGCTCAACGCACAACTGCAAGAAAACTTGAGTGGTATTGGTGTAGTGCAGCTATTCCGCCGCGAAAAATTTAACTCAGAATTGTTTAGGGTAACCAATAAACGCTACATCAAAGCAGTTGACAAAACTATTTTTTACGACTCCAGCGTATCTGCTACATTAGAATGGATTGCTTTAGTTGCGATTGCAGCCGTTTTGTGGATGGGCGGTCAAAGCGTTCTGCGAGGTACTCTTAACTTTGGTACTCTGTCGGCATTTATTTTATTTGCTCAGCGTCTGTTCGATCCGCTACGGCAATTTGCCGAGAAATTTACCGCCATTCAAGCAGGATTTACCGCCGTAGAACGGATTAGCGATATTCTCAACGAACCGATCGAAATTAAAGATCCAACTAGCGGGGAGAAGGAAGAAGGAAGAGGGAAGAAGGAAGAAGGAAGAAGGGCTGGTTATTCACCGTTGTTGATAACTGGGCATCCAGAGGCAACGGCTTACAACTTGTCTCCGTTCGATCGAGAATTGGCAGATAATCATCAAAATCCAGCAACTTCAGAATATCGTTTATTGCCTAACAATCCCCAATCACCCCCCGCCAACCCCTCCAAGCTTCGGGGGGGAGAAAATACCAAATCGCAAAATTCCGAATCGGGAGAAATCCAATTTGACAATGTGTGGTTTGCCTACAAAGACAACGAATACGTCCTGGAAAATCTCAATTTTACAATCAAATCCGGCGAAAAAGTAGCATTAGTCGGCCCCACCGGTGCGGGCAAAAGTTCGATCGTCCGTCTCCTGTGCCGCCTTTACGAGCCCACGCGAGGACGGATTCTGGTCGATCGTGTGGATATTCGCGATTTGCCTCAAGCAGAATTGCGCCGGCACGTAGGTGTAATTATTCAAGATGGCTTTCTATTTGCTGGTGATGTGAAGAGCAATATTAGTTTGGGCGAAAATTACTCAATAGAGGAAATTCAAGCAGCAGCAGAAAAGACAAATGTTGCCCGTTTAATCGAACAGTTACCTCAAGGTTACGACACGCAATTGCGGGAACGGGGAACCAATCTTTCGGGGGGACAAAAGCAATTATTAGCGTTTGCTCGCGCCGCCATTCGCAATCCCAGTATTTTAGTTCTAGACGAGGCAACTGCTAGTTTGGATGTGGGAACGGAAGCTTTAATTCAAGAAGCTCTGGAGCGTTTGATGGCGGACAGAACGGCTATAATTATCGCGCACAGGCTCTCGACTATCCGAAATGTCGATCGCATTTTAGTGCTCAAACGCGGGCAATTAGTAGAGTCTGGCAGCCACGAAGAATTGTTGCAGCTAGAAGGTTTATATGCCAGTTTGTACAAGCTGCAAATGCTCGGAAGTTAAAAAGTAATAAAAAGGGTTCGTAGTAAGGACTTTAGTCCTTCTTTATGAGGACTAAAGTCCTCACTACGAACCAATATTATCGTGATTGTTCGAGCAGACATGATATCATACTCCTCGCGAGCGATACGATCGCACTGCGATTGCAAATCTCCAATCTCAAATCGGATCACCAGCCAAAAATTATTTTCCCAAGGGTTTCTGGGAGGTGAGTGATGTGTTGGAAAAGCTGATTTGGCCCGATGCCAAATAATAACTGCATCGCCAGCACAATTGCTGCTAGAGAAATCGCTGTCCCGATGCTGGCTTTCAGAACTTTAAAAGCCCAATTAAATACTAGCCAAGATACAAGTAAGGAAGCTATTAAGATAATTAATTCTAGTGGCATATAACATTTTTAACTCTAATTTTAAATTTAAGCAATACTGCCGCGCTTCCGTGTTTCCTTGAAAGAAATTCCGACATTTTTTAAGCCGGCTTTAATCATTTGCTGTTCTAACAAAGCGAAAAAGCGAGTTCGATCGCCCCCGGTGACTACGGCTTGGTTGTGAGCTTCTGCTAGCGTCACGGGATAGCCGCCGCCTTTGTGTACTTGAGCTAGCATCATTCCTAATGCTAAATCTAGCTCTACTTTATCTTGTGCTACCCATTCCGGCACTTCTATTCTAGCAATTTCTGTGCCAACGTGAACGTAACAGAAATAGACCGAATTAAGCCCGTATAAATCTAAAATTCGAGCTTGGGATTTCCACAAAGGACTTCTTTGTCCGGGGGACAGAATTGTTGCCCACAAGATTGTATCTCGCAAGGGTTCAAATTCTTGACAAGGTGCTTTTTCGGCGAAAGCAATTGTGGCGGCAAATCCGACGTTAGGACAGTTTGTCATGCAGTCTGGTACTTCGTGGGTGCAAGCTTCAAACCGCAAAAAAGATAAGCTTTCACTACTGCGAGAAGCGCTCAAATATCCTAACAGGGGAATTCTGGCTAAACGCAACTTGTCCCAAGCTTCTAAAATTGGCTGCAAAATTCGATCGCGCGCTTCGCTGGGTAACTGTTCCAAAAACCAATAAATCAGGGAACCGTCTACCATTGCTAAAGCTGGCGCTGGCAGTTTATTGTCGTTAATTTTTGCCCAATCGCAGCCCATTTCTGCTAAAGCGATTGCTTCGGAAACAGCGCGGCGGTATCCCATCCATTCTTCGGTTCTAATTCCCCACTGGCGCGAAGCATACAAGTCTTCGGGTTTGTAGAAAACCTCGGGCACGCTGTCTAAAACTGGGTGGCGGCTTTGGCCGTAGTGCAGCATGACAGTGCCTACATTTAGCAAGTAGCAGTAGGCTATTTCGTGATGGCTAGGCGAAATTTGCGATCCGTCTGTGGCGAATACTGTGTGGGCGACGGGGGGTGCTGTGATGTAGGTGCGATCGTCCAAGGGCTCGATCGGTGTGGCAGCATTGAATAAAGTGCGATCGCTCCAACTCTCTTGCAATTCCACCAATTTTTCTTGTCCCGTTGCTGCCTTAACCAGCAAATTTTGAGCCACTTCCAAACGGTGACGAGCCGCATGAGCTTCCACATTCAAATGTTGGCTCATCCCCTGCATTGCCTTAGCTGCTTTAGTTAAATCGAGCATTGGTTTTAAGTCTCAAAAATTGGTTTGTAGTAAGGACTTTAGTCCTCCAAAAAATTTAGGACTTGCATTCCTTACTACGAACCTTAATTGCGGGTAATTGACCGAACATGAGATAGTACATAATTTTGAAGCTGAGAAATTAAAACAATTTTCAAATTTTGGGTCTTCAAGCTTGCTTTTTACCAAAAACTGGGTTTTACGGACGAAACCATATGTTTTATCCCGTATAAACCTTGAAAAAAAATGTTTTTTTAGCTCAAGAGAGCTTCCAAGACTATATCAAAAAAAATCGATTTTTTTTTGTCGATATTCTTGCTTTTTCTGAGAAATCCTGTTATTATATTTTATATAATGGGATGGTTGCAAAAATATTATTTTTGCAACCATCCCATTATTAGATAATACCATGTCAAAGCCGGAATAGTCAACCCCAAAATGTAAAAAAATGTGAGTTTTTTTTGACTCTCATCAGCGAAAAAAAACTACCTGCCAACAAATCTAAAATCAACATTCGTCGGGGAGCCAATCGGCAAAATCTCCGGCAAACTGCGACAGAGAAAGCAATTGAACGGGCGGATTTTGAGCGACAGATTCTCGTTCTGCCAAAGTATTGTAACCCCAATCAGCCAAAAACAACCTCACCTGAGATAAATCCGGCTGCTGCTTCACCGACAGCAAAGTTTTTAACCGGTCTTCCACAAACCAAATAGTCGAATTTTTGCCAGACGCGGCCAAAAATTCGCGCAGTATTTGGTGTTTTGGCTTGTTGTATTCCTTGCCAAAAATCAACTCTGGCGGCATTTGTACGCCTGCTAGCTGCAAAAGTTCCCGCACGAAACGGCCTTCCTTCGTAGTGACGATCGCCACTTTTACCGAACTATTTTGCAAAGAGTGCAGGCGATCGGCTACCCCTGGATAAAAACGGTGCAAAGACAGCCACCCAGGTAAATCCTCAGCAATCCAGTTATCGCGCAATCCGTCTAGCATAGCGCCGACAGACTGCGCTTTTAAATTATTTTCCGTCAATAAATGCGGTACAATCTCTGGCCAATCCCGCAAAATTTGCTTGACCGTAATTCCTGTCAGCAGGGCGCGGATCAGCAGCGGCATTTCCCAACCAGTTTCGATGGCTGGCCGGACTCGGTAAAAACTCGCAGCTAAATCTGGATCGGGCTTGGTTTCGGCCGGTTTCCAGATTTGACAGTAGGTACGCCAAGCTGTTTGGAAATATTCGATCATTCCGTCACAAATCACGCCGTCAAAATCAAGGGCTAGAATTGTTGGCAAGTTATTAGTCATTAGTCAAGAGTTATTAGTTGCTTAGTCAGGAGTCATTCTTAAAAAGACTGAACTAGCGGTTGATCGGCAACTGATTCTAGTTTTTGGGACTGCAACAATTGCGTCCACTCGGCCCTCAGTCGCGAATCATCGGGTGCGAGGCGGCGCATTTGGGCGAGAGTAGCAAGAGTCTCGTACCAAATCCCATTTTTAGCATAAGCCATCAGCCTCGCCCTCGGGTCGGGATTTGCTAAATCGCTCTTGAGAGTTGCCTGCGGTTCAATTCGCTGCATCCATCCTTTAACAATATAATCTCCAGAACGCTCTTGAGGATCGCAAGCTAGTGCAAACGACCACACATATCGCTTACCAACCTCAATATTTTTTATCTTGCCTTTCTCCGAAAGGCTGACTCCCACAATTCCGGCTTTGTCAATTTTTAAAGTAGTTTCGTAAACAACTTCGGATTCATCTTCGTTTAGCAAAACAAACTCTACTTGAGCCGAGGGTTGGGAAACATATACAAAAAATGTTGGCGACTCTGTTAGCGTTAAGCCAATATTGCTTTCAGGTATTAAAGGAGTAATGGATAAACCCTCCCGCAACTGACAGCCTCGATGCGTCCCCCCTTGCCGGTTGTCGGGGGCTGTGACGTCTGGAGGTTTGAAATTAACATTCTGACTCAGGAGAATTGGTGCAGGTACGGCCAGCATCGGTAGAAGCAAGTTAGGGAGAGTCAGTGCGATCGCACTTGCAGCAATCGCCAGTGCAGCCTTGTGTAAAAAACGTTTCATTTTTTAACCATATATAAGAAAAGTTGCGGTTCGCATTTTTACTCCTGGCTAGGAGTTTGAAGGCTCTTGGCGGCTTCATTTGTCAATCTTCAGATAATCGGAAGAACAACAAGACAAAGCATTGAGAAATACCGAGGCTTAAAAAGACTGAACTAGCGGTTTATCGGCAACTGATTCAAGTCCTTGGGACTGCAACAATTGCGTCCACTCAGTCCTGGGCCCCGAATCATCCGGTGCGAGGCGCCGCATTTGAGCTACAGTAGCAAGAGTGTCGTACCAAATCCCATTATTAGCATAGGCGATCGCCCTAGCCAGAGGGTCGGGATTTGCTAAATCCTTCTTGAGAGTTTCCTGCGGTTCAATTCGCTTCACAATTCCTTTAACAAAATAGTTCCCCGACGGATCGTCATTGCAAGCCACCGAAAACGACCACTGATATCGCTGGCCAATCTCAAGAGATTTTTGGCGATCGCCCGCAGCAGGAATACTGACCTCAACTATCCCGGGTTTGTCAGCTTTGAAAGTAGTTTTGTAAACCTCGGTTCCTTTTCCATCGTCAGCTTGCAAAGTAAACTCGACTTGAGTCGAAGGGTGAGAAACGTAGGCAAAGAATGTTGGCGACTCTGCGAGGGTCAAACCATCATTGCTTTGAGGCATTAAAGGAACAATAGATAAATCCTTGGGACAAGCATCGCCGCGATGCGTCGCCGATTGCCGGTTATCCGGGGCTTCTACATCTGGGGGTTTGAAATTAACATTCTGACTCAGGAGAATTGGTGCAGGCACTGCCTGCATCGGTGTCAGCAAACTGGGGAGAGTAACTGCGATCGCACTTGCAGCGATCGCCACGGCAGCAAAATGTAGAAAACGTTTCATTTTTTCACCAACTTGCAGAGATATTATAGATCGCGTCTCTACTGCTCGCGCCCGGAGTTTTTACCCCGGGCGCGAGGAGGGTAAATTTCTCAATTTTTAGATAGCAGTAGGAAGACCGACAAAAGTTCAAGAAATAGCGAACTTTAAAGAGGCCCAACCAGCGGTTGAGCTGCAACTGATTCCAGTCCTTGGGACTGCAACAATTGCGTCCACTTGGCGCTGAGCCTCGCATCCCCGGGTGTCTGGCGCCGCATTTGGGCTAAAGTAGCGAGAGTTTCGTACCAAATCCCATTTTGAGCGTAAACGTTGAGCCTAGTCATCGGGTCAGGATTTGCCAAATCGCTCTTGAGAGTTGGCTGGGGTTCTATGCGCTGCACGAACCCTTTAACAACTGAATCTGCCGATCGGTCTTCAGGTTCGCAAATCATCGAAAACGACCACACGTAACGCTTGCCAACTTCAAGGGATTTGCTGTTGTCGTTCGTAGCAGGAATGTTAATTCCCACAATCCCGGATTCGTCAACTTTAAAGGTTTTTTCGTAGATTATTTTGTCCTCGTTTTCGCTCAGCAAAGTAAACTCTATTTCGGCAGAGGTTTGAGGAACATAGACAAAAATTGTCGGAGACTCTGTGAGGGTTAAACCGAGATTAGTTGGAGGGACTAAAGGAGTAATCGATAAACCGGCAGGACAAAGTTGGCTGCCGCGATGTGTTCCTCCTTGTCGGTTGCTGGGGGCTGTGACATCGGGAGGCTTGAAATTAACATTCTGACTCAGCAGAAGCGGCTGGGATTGTGCCCGCACCTGTGTAGGTGAACTGGGGACGGTAGCTGCGATCGCAGCTACCGCTACCGCAAGTGTAGCCCCATGTAAAAAACGTTTCATTTTTTGATACCTTTCACTATAATATTGCAAACACAGGCATCCCCTAGTGGCGACAAATATTTTTGAGCGTCGAGTCGATCGCGCAGATACACAATTTGAACCTTGACATATCATCAATAACATTAATTAATTCGATCGGCAACTAGATTCTCGGGACGGAAAAATCCGGTGGCCGAGGTCGCGAGTATCATTGCACACACATTCGCTGGCGGCGGACTGTAAAATTTTGTTACAGCGCGGTCGGAGTTTCCGGGTGTTCTAAGATGGAGGAAGTCTCGCCCTTCTTGGGCGGCCCGTGCGAAACAACTTCTGTTGGGGAAACGACTCAAACTTTTATCCTGGAATAATGAGTAAAATATCTAACAAAATTCGATCGGCAGCGGCTCAATTGAGTCAGATGTATAAACCATCACTCTTCTTTGCTAGGTCTGTATTAATTGCCAGCGCGGCAGTAACATTCTCCTTGATGGGGGCCAGAGAGCTAGGAATAGTCGAACCATTAGAATTAAGCGCTTACGACCAAATGCTGAGGTGGCGTCCCGACGAAAAGCCAGACCCGCGTTTGTTAGTTGTGGGTATTACCGAAGCCGACATTCAGAAACTGAAACAGTGGCCGATATCCGATCGCAAAATAGCTGAAATCTTACAAAAACTGGACAAAATGCAGCCGGCAGTCATCGGTTTAGACGTATTGCGAGACGTACCTTTAGGAGACGGGCGCGAGGAATTAACTAAAGTTTTACAAAAGAGCGATCGAATTATCGGAGTATGTTTAGTCACCGACGGGGGCCCGGACAATCC
>JAUBOH010000021.1:0-5159 GCA_036700145.1 Microcoleus occultus BM001215366 | reverse complement strand
AACAGACCGATGTTTTGGTTTTGGCCGGAATGGGCAGAAATCCTGTGGATTTCGGGATGGTCAATTGTGGGTGGAACCTTGGCATCGCGGATGACTCACCCAGTGCGACTGGCGCTGACATTCGGAGTAATGCTGTTCGGGTGTTTCGCCTGTAGCTTTGGGATTTTTATGTTGGGAGGATGGGTGCCTGTGATAGCGCCAGCCTTGGCATTGATTGTAACTGGCGGCAGCATTGTATCAGCAGACAGATTTAATAAAGCCGGATACGGAAGAGCAATTAGCGATCGAGTAAAACAAGTTTTCAAAATCGAAATAGACCAAGCCAAAAAAGAACAGCAAGTCGCAGAAATCACTGAATCGGATTTCTTTAAAGAATTGCAGCAAAAGAGAGATAAACTGAGGGTTAGCAAAAAAGAAACCTCTGAAAAAGCCGATTCCGAACCCCAAGAAATAACTGCCGATGCTACAGAGGTTCCCAATGCTCCAAGTGAAGCAGACGAATACTTAGCTCAGTTGCAGGAAAAAGCCAAACAGCAGAAGCAACGCGCCACCGTGACTGAATCGGAAAGCAGCGAGAAAACGGGTGCGCTGAATGCGGGGCACGGTGCTACTTGGGCCGAAACCAAACCCGATGACGAGTTCAGCGATTTGCAAGCCAAAGCCAAACAGATGCGGCAGCGCAGGGGCGCAGAAAAGAGGATAAAAGATGAAAAAATTGATAGTTTAGCAGACAAGGAGGATTTGGGGGGTGAGAAACTGTAACCAAAATCCTACTCACCTCTACTCATTTCTTCACCAAATGAGTAGGGATTGAATCAGTATATAGCGTGACTCAAGGAGATCGAGAGGTAAAAATGCTGTTAGGCTTCAAAACCGAATTGAAACTGAATAACCAACTGCGCGTGCTGTTAGCTAAGCATTGTGGAGTAGCGCGTCATGCGTGGAATTGGGGATTGTGGCTGACCAAAAACATTCTTGACTACAACAAAGCTAATCCCAACGAAAAACTCAAATTTCCCACAGCTATTGACTTGCATAAATTGTTAGTAGCCTTGGTAAAATCAAAAAATGCTTGGTACTACGAGTGCAGTAAATCTACACCGCAACAAGCATTAATGGCTTTACGTGAAGCTTGGAAACGGTGTTTTAGTAAAACTGCTGGTGTACCGCAGTTTAAGAAGAAAGGGATCCGCGACTCTTTCACGTTAGAAGGTACAGTCAAAATAAGCGGCAACAATAAAATTCAAGTTCCTGTAATTGGCATTCTCAAAACTTACGAAAGACTCCCACAAGTATCAATCAAGTCTTGTACGATATCCCGTCAAGCCGATAGGTGGTTTATCAGTTTCAGATTTGACGTAAAACAGCAAGAGTTAGGCAATACAAGTGTTGTCGGAGTTGACCTCGGCATTAAAGCACTAGCCACTCTGAGTACGGGCGAAGTAGTTTTGGGTGCTAAATCTTACAAAAAATATGCAGCAAAACTGTCAAGAATGCAAGGGCTAAATCGCCATAAAATCATCGGGTCAAATAACTGGAAAAAAGCACAGGTACAGATAGCCATACTGCATAGGAAAATAGCCAACCTCCGTAAAGATACGTTGCACAAGTTCACGACACTACTTACCAAAAACCACGGCACAGTAGTAATTGAAGACTTGAATGTATCCGGCATGATGGCGTTGCATAAGCTGGCTGCGTCTGTTGCCGATATGGGTTTCTTTGAATTTCGTCGCCAGTTAACCTACAAATGCAAGTTGTACGGTTCAAAGCTAGTCGTTGTTGACCGTTGGTTCCCATCCAGCAAAACTTGCTCTAATTGCCCAAGCAAAAAAGAAACACTCTCTTTGGGTGAGCGGGTGTTTGAGTGCAATCATTGTGGCATTGTCATTGACCGTGACTTAAATGCGGCAATTAATTTGTCAAAAACCGTCAGTTAGACGGGGATAGCCTGCGGACTGGTGAGTGCCGGCACTACCAGGTTGAAGCAGGAAGTAAGCTTCACAATGCACATGAGTAGATTTGTCTAGTTATGAGTAGATGTGAGTAGGTCTTATGTAACGGAAGAATGACAGACAACTCGACTGCATCGAGAATTGCATCATAATTAATTCTCGCCGTTTCTTACTTTCATACGCATATCATGTCCAAAATCATCTCTGTCCACTCTTATCGGGGCGGCACTGGCAAATCGAACACGACAGCAAACCTGGCATCTATTATCGCTCGCGGCGGAAATCGGGTCGCCATTGTAGACACAGACATTCAATCGCCTGGGATTCACGTACTGTTCGGTTTCAGCGAGAGCAACATGGATCGGTGCCTGAACGATTATCTTTGGGGTCGGTGTCCGATCGCCGAAACAGCCTACGATGTGAGTTCGCTGCTGCCAAAATTAGCCAGTAACGGCACTCTGTACCTGATTCCTTCGAGCATTAAAGCAGGAGAGATAGCGCGAGTTTTGCGCGAAGGCTACGACGTGGGACTGCTTACCGACGGCTTCGGCGAACTGATCGAGGTTTTGGACTTAGACTACTTATTTATCGACACGCACCCGGGGCTGAACGAAGAAACCCTCCTCAGCATCACCATTTCCGACATCCTGCTGCTGATCCTGCGTCCGGATCAGCAAGATTTTCAGGGAACGGCTGTGACGGTAGATGTGGCGCGCAAATTAGAAGTTCCTAAGATTTTGATGACGATCAACAAAGCCCCAGAATCCTTGGATTTCGATGATTTGAAGCAACAAGTAGAGAGTATCTACGGCATCCCAGTGGCAGGGGTGTTGCCCCACAGCGACAAGATGATGCTGCTCGCCAGCAAGGGGGTGTTTGCTCTGCAGTTCCCTGACGACCCCCTAACTAAGGTGGTGGAAGGGATTGCGAAACAGATTATTGTGGGATGATTCGTGTAGCCAGAGCCGATCGCCCGCGCCAGGAGTGAGTTTAGATATCAATTCTGCATAGCGGATGTCACTCCTTGCGCCGAGTGGCTGCTGTGGTGGAGGAACTTTCAAGCGAGCGACAATATTTGCTTAAAGAGTCAGGAGAATGGCGACAAAATGAGATACAAATAGATTATGAGAATTTGTTAAAAAACTTTAGGAGGAACACTCATGGATTTTGACTTCCGCATACTAATAGTATTGATGCCCGTCTTGTTGGCGGGCGGCTGGGCTGCGTACAACGTCGGCGCTATAGCTCTAAAACAAGTGCAGAAATTGTTGAACAAGGAAGCCTAAACTGGGTTTCTTTTCAGGTAATTTCGCAGCCGACTGTTTCGTGAGATACAAAAACAGCCGGCTGATTTGTGCATTGGCTCTCATCAGAGCGATGGGTGATTTTTGGCAGGCGGGCAATTTACTACTCCAGAGAGATTGGGCGAAAGCGAAAGAAAAGTTATATTCAAAACTTAGGCAAAAACCGGGTGCGATCGACCAATACTAATATTTCGCAAGCACGTTCTCGCAGAAAATATGAGACAATCACAAAAGTATTTGCCCGCTACGATCGCCCTAAAAACTGCGAAGTTTAACTTGTAGGGAATATCGGGCAAATTGTCAATGTTTCATTCCTATATCTTTAGATAGATTATGCTTTTTCCCCGAGCTAGCGGCATTCTACTCCACCCGACATCTTTTCCCAGCCGATTTGGCGTTGGGGACATGGGAATAGAAGCATACCGCTTTATTGACTTTTTAGTAGAGAGCGACCAGCAATACTGGCAGATATTGCCGCTGGGCCCGACAGGATACGGCAATTCTCCTTATTCGTGCTATTCAGCAATGGCAGGAAATCCGCTGCTGCTGAGCCCGGAAATGCTGCGGGACGAGCAATTGCTAAGCGATGAAGATTTAGATGGTTCGCCGGAATTTCCCTCGGATTATGTGGATTTCGATCGGGCGATCGCGCACAAAATCCCCATGCTCAAAAAAGCCTGCGAAAACTTCAAAGTGAAAGCATCGCCGGTGCAACAAAGAGAATTCTCGGCTTTTTGCGAGAGCAAAGCGGTTTGGCTGGAAGATTATGCCTTATTTATGGCACTGAAAGACAGCTTTGGCGGTGTTAGCTGGAACAATTGGGAACCGGAAATTGTCCAGAGAAAACCAGAGGCGCTTGACAAGTGGCGACAGCAGCTAAATGCTGAGATTTATTACTACAAATACGTTCAATTTGAGTTTTTCCGCCAGTGGACAGAATTGAAACGGTATGCGAACCTGCGCGACATTAAAATTATTGGTGACATTCCGATTTATGTCGCTCACGACAGCTCGGATGTGTGGTCGCATCCAGAAACATTCTGCTTGGATGAAGCAACCGGAGAAGCAGCTTTAATGGCGGGAGTTCCGCCCGATTACTTCAGCTCCACAGGTCAATTGTGGGGCAACCCGGTATACAATTGGGAGGAGCTGCAAGCCAATAATTTTGAGTGGTGGGTGCAGCGTTTTGAGGCGATTTTCGCTTATGTAGACGTGACTCGGATCGACCACTTTCGAGGATTTGAGGCTTACTGGGCGGTGAAGCGGGGGCAGGAAACTGCGATGGATGGAGAGTGGATTCAAGCGCCGGGAACGGCTTTGTTTGAGGTAATTAACCAGAAGTTTGGCAACTTGCCGATTATCGCTGAGGATTTAGGGGTAATTACTCCTGAAGTGGAAGCTTTGCGCGATCGGTTCGAGTTTCCGGGAATGAAGATTTTGCAGTTTGCTTTCGGCGCGGGGCCAGGCGATCCTTTTTTGCCTTTCAACTACGTTCGCAACTGCGTAGTTTACACCGGCACCCACGACAACGACACGACTGTGGGATGGTTCAATCAACTGCAAAACTACGAAAGAGATGAGGTTTTGCGTTATTTGGGCTGCATCGATCCCCAAGGAATTCACTGGTCTTTAATCCGCATGGCTTGGATTTCTATTGCTAATTTGGCAATTGTACCGTTTCAAGATTTGTTGGGTTTGGATACTGACGCGCGGATGAATTTTCCGGGGAAAGCAGAGGGAAATTGGGGCTGGCGGTATCGGCGGGAAGCTTTGAATTGGGAGGTGCGCGATCGGCTCAAAACTATGACTTACATCAGCGGGCGCACTCCCCAGAAAAATTGATTGTTGGGAATTGGGAATTGGGAATTGGGAATTGGGAATTGGGAATTGGGAATTGGGA
>JAUBOH010000020.1:26214-33163 GCA_036700145.1 Microcoleus occultus BM001215366 | reverse complement strand
TGCCGTGTCCCTACCCAAGATAACATTGTAGGGACACGGCACTGCCGTCTCCTCATCATTCCGGTGTAACCGGATTTGATGCTGAATTCTCGGTTAAAATCCACACAACTTTTGCAAGTTGTCAAATTGTGTGATACCATAAAACGTTCTCGAAAATAGCGCAACAGCAAATATTACTGCATGGCAACGAAGCCAACGATCGCATTTACTCACCTCGGCTGCGAAAAAAATCGCATTGATACCGAACACATGATTGGCTTGCTGGCTCAAGCAGGCTATGAAGTCGATTCTAACGAAGAATTAGCGGATTACGTCGTCGTCAATACTTGCAGTTTTATCCAAGCTGCGCGAGAGGAATCAGTCCGCACCCTGGTAGAATTGGCCGAAGCTAATAAAAAAGTAGTCATCACGGGCTGCATGGCACAGCATTTTCAGCAGCAATTGCTGGATGAATTGCCGGAAGCCGTCGCAATTGTCGGCACTGGCGATTACCATAAAATCGTCGATGTGATGCAAAGAGTCGAAAAGGGCGATCGAGTTTCTCTCGTCTCTAGTGAACCAACTTACATCGCCGACGAAACTACTCCCCGCTATCGCACAACATCGGAAGGTGTCGCTTATCTGCGAATAGCCGAAGGCTGTGACTACCGTTGCGCTTTTTGCATTATCCCGCACTTGCGCGGAAATCAACGATCGCGGACGATCGAATCTATTGTCGCCGAAGCTAAGCAATTGGCATCGGAAGGGGTAAAGGAAATTATCCTAATTTCTCAAATTACCACCAACTACGGCAAAGATATTTATGGCGAACCCAAACTAGCCGAACTGCTTCGGGCTTTGGGTGAAGTAGATGTGCCTTGGATTCGGATGCACTACGCCTATCCTACGGGTTTAACTCCCCAAGTTGTCGCAGCCATCCGCGAAACGCCCAACGTTTTGCCATACTTGGATTTACCCCTGCAACACTCCCATCCCGAAATTCTGCGGGCGATGAATCGGCCTTTTCAAGCTGGGATCAATGATGCCATAGTCGATCGGCTCAAAGCAGCAATTCCCGGCGCCGTGATGCGAACCACTTTTATAGTCGGCTTCCCCGGCGAAACCGAAGAACACGCAGCACATTTGCTGGAATTTGTCAAGCGCCACGAATTCGATCACGTCGGAGTATTCACATTTTCTGCCGAAGAAGGTACTCCAGCCTTCAGCTTGCCAAATCAACTGCCAGCAGAAACAATGGAAGTTTGGCGCAATTCGGTAATGGCGGCACAACAACCTATATCATTGAAAAAGAATCAAGAGTCGGTCGGTCGGGTAGTTGATGTCCTGATAGAACAAGAACAACCAGAGACAGGCGAGTTGATTGGTAGATCCGCTCGGTTTTCCCCAGAAGTAGATGGACTCGTCTATGTGACAGGAGAAGCGCGGCTGGGCTCGATCGTATCTGTGAAAATTACTGGTGCAGATGTCTACGACCTCTACGGTCAAGTGTAAGTCTTGCTGGAACTGTCGCGATCGGCGGTGCGGCGAACCAAAACCGGACACCAGCCAAAAAATATTTGCGGATTGTGCAGCAAAAGTAACGGTTAGTACAAAATTGTGCAAAGATATGTAGCAAAGGGGTTGTAAACTTTTTTACCCAAGTCGCGACAATCGACGCTCCCCTACGGGGTGCGGTAATCTCTACAGAACGATCGGAGAATTTTAACGAATTTAATGTTTTGTTTCTGAATGTAAAGAGTTATGATAGTAACAAGCCAGAAATAAGCGGGGATAATTTGAGATTGCTTCGCCGTCCGCCCTACACCACAACGGTATCCCGAAAGAGTGTTGAGATGGATAGGCGGTAACGGTCGCCCCATCCCCTGTTGAATCCCGCAGGCGACGGATTGCGGGATAGCGCCTGAACTAAAAAACCTGTTACTACATGAGTAGTAAAGTGGGGCTGGTCATGATCCTCACTATAAAACGCCCTAGAGAGAAAGCTTGCAAGTACCTCAAAGGAAGTCCAATATCCTGTTAAAGAATGTTGGAAGCCTATAACCCGACCGCTGGCGGTTGGTATCGGTGATGTCACAAAATCAAAGACGGCTGTCGAATTGGTAAATTAGTCACCATCGACGGAGCTGCCCTATACTCGATTGCTATTTAAAAAGGTGCGCGCAGGCGCAGCACCGTACAGAACTCTTATGAGTTCCTGCCGCCGAGCAGAAATCCGCATCCGAGTTGGGCGACTTAGAAGGCTAAGACTCGTTATTAGGAGCATTAATGAATTTATTGTTTGAAGGCTTGGGTCTTTCGGAAGAACTCGTTCTCCATCTGGAAACACTAGGCTTTACAGAACCTACTCCCATCCAAGTACAAGCAATTCCGCACTTGCTAGCAGGTCGCGACGTTGTGGGTCAAGCCCAAACTGGAACGGGCAAAACGGCAGCATTCTCGTTGCCCATCTTGGAGCGGATTGATTTAGACCTCACGGCGGTGCAAGCACTGGTGCTGACACCGACTCGTGAATTGGCGATGCAAGTAACTGAAGCCATTCGCGATTTGAGCGGCATCAGCAGCGATGGCCCGGTGAAAATCGGTCGCTCTCTGCAAGTTCTGACGGTGTACGGCGGTCAATCGATCGATCGCCAAATGCAGCGTTTGAAGCGCGGCGTTCACATCGTTGTCGGTACACCCGGACGCATATTGGATATGCTCAGCCGCGGCAGCCTGAAATTAGACAAGGTAAAATGGCTAGTTTTGGATGAAGCTGACGAAATGCTGAGCATGGGCTTTATCCAAGATGTGGAAAAAATCTTGGATGCTGCGCCAAAAGAACGTCAAACAGCATTTTTCTCGGCGACGATGGAAGCTTCCATTCGGAAATTGGTGACGCGCCATTTGCGTAACCCAGTCAACGTCACCGTAGAACAGCCGAAAGCAACGCCGAAGCGCATCAGCCAAGGCGTGTACATGATTCCTCGCGGTTGGTCGAAGGCAAGAGCTTTGCAGCCAATTCTCGAAATGGAAGACCCGGAATCTGCACTGATTTTTGTGCGGACGCGACAGTCGGCGGCGGAACTCACCAGCCAACTGCAAGCAGCAGGTCACAGCGTTGATGAATATCACGGTAATTTGAACCAAGCACAGCGGGAACGTTTGCTGCACAGGTTCCGCCAATGTCAGGTGCGCTGGGTAGTAGCGACTGATATTGCGGCGCGGGGTTTGGACGTGGATCACTTGACTCACGTGATTAACTACGATTTGCCTGACAGCGTAGAAAGCTACGTTCACCGGATCGGACGCACGGGCCGGGCCGGCCGGGAAGGAACGGCGATTACGCTGATTCAACCGGTCGATCGCCGTAAACTCCGCTTAATTGAACGCCACGTTCGATCGAGCTTGACAGTACGAAACATTCCGACACGGGCGCAAATTGAATCGCGGCAGTTGGAAAAGATGCAGGGTAAAGTTCGCGAAGCTTTGGCTGGCGAACGGATGGCATCTTTCTTACCTTTAGTATCTCAGTTGTCTGAGGAGTATGACTCCCACGCGATCGCGGCTGCGGCTTTACAAATGGCCTTCGATCAAAGCCGTCCAGCTTGGATGGGCGCTGATTACGCTCAACAAGAAGATCCCCCGGTTGGTGGAGAAAACAGCGTCAAACCTGTCTTGATCAAGAAGCGGGCTAAGAGTGTTACACCAAGTAATTCTGTAGCGCCGACTTTTTCAGGAACGCCGAGTGCTCCTGTTCCCCAAAACAGCTAATTTGTAGGGTGCGCCAAGGCGCACTTTACTTTGAATGCGTGTAGAGATGCGATATCGCGTCTCTACTTTTTTGTATGGGTATGAGACTAAATCGGCGATCGGTCGGCAATTACTCGGCGGTTGAAACCGCAACTTGTCAAACAAAGTCTGCCTCCGCAGACTAAGAAGTGGGGAAATAAAGATGCAAGTTAGGAATCGAACAATTTCTGTAACTAATTCTACGCTAAGTACATTAATTGATGAATTGGGTACTGAATGTCAAAATGCGATTACTTTAATCCATCAGCTTCAGTTACCTGATTTGAGCGATCGACAAAAAGCTGAAATTCTAGCAGACTTTCTGAGTGCTGCAATTCATCTGAACGTTTGCTGTTGGTTAGAAGGCTTTTCTGTCGCTATCAGCATTTTTTCTAAAGTAGTAATAGTGGGATTCATCGCAGCAAAAGGACGAACTAAAACAGCAAATCCTAAGCAGGAAATTGCGAGATTGCAAATGATGGCCGCAAGGGCTGCTTTAACAAACATTTTTACGATTTATCTCATAGCTTTATTTATTAAATAATTACTGCGATCGCCCGCTATTTCAGGATAAATGCTCATGGTTGAGCGGCGGCTTCCGGGCGAAGATAATTCGCTTGTACGCAAACAAAGCCAGCCGATGCGGACTCAAAGAAAGAATAAAGAAACAAATTAACCCGAATTGGTGTGATATTCTCGTAAAAGCCATATCTGCATAAAATAAGTAATTTAAATGACCGCAACAGATTCTACTAAGCACCAAAAATCCAAAGCCCTAAAACCGGGTAGCCGCCGCCCCGCTAAAGAACTTTGCAGCGAATGCGGTTTGTGCGATACATATTACATCCATTATGTCAAGGAATCTTGCGCTTTCTTAACACAGCATATCGCGGAACTGGAAGCGGAAATTCACGGGCGATCGCGAAATCTCGATAATCCAGACGATTGGTATTTCGGAGTCAGTCAAAATATGATGGCCGCCCGCAAAAAAGAGCCGATCGAGGGCGCTCAGTGGACGGGAATCGTCAGTACAATTGCGATTGAGATGCTGGAAAAAGGCATTGTAGAAGGCGTTGTTTGCGTCCAAAACACCAAAGAAGACCGCTTTCAACCGATGCCGATTATTGCGACAACTCGTGAAGAAATACTCGCGGCAAAAGTCAATAAACCGACTCTTTCTCCCAACCTTTCCGTATTGGAACAAATCGCAAAATCTGGGATGAAGCGGCTGTTAGTAATTGGCGTGGGCTGTCAAATTCAAGCTTTGCGAACAGTCGAGAAAAAACTAGGTTTAGAAAAGCTCTACGTTTTGGGAACTCCGTGCGTGGATAATGTCAGCCGCGCTGGGTTGCAGAAATTCCTAGATACGACTAGCCGTTCTCCTGAAACCGTGGTTTCTTACGAGTTTATGCAAGACTTTAACGTTCACTTCAAACACGAAGATGGTTCTACGGAAAAAGTGCCGTTTTTTGGATTGAATACCAAGGAATTGAAAGATGTTTTTGCTCCTTCTTGTTTGAGCTGTTTTGATTATGTGAATTCTTTAGCAGATTTAGTTGTGGGCTACATGGGCGCACCTTTTGGCTGGCAGTGGATTGTGGTGCGAAATGACACTGGACAAGAGATGTTGGACTTGGTAACGGATCAGCTCAACACTCAGCCAGTGATGTCTCAGGGTAATAGAAAAGAGGCAGTTCAGCAAAGCATTCCGGCTTATGAAAAAGGGGTGACTTTGCCGATGTGGGCGGCGAAGTTAATGGGAGTGTTTATTGAGAGAATTGGGCCGAAGGGTTTGGAATATGCTCGGTTTTCGATTGATTCTCATTTCACTCGCAATTATCTTTACGTGAAGCGGAATTATCCTGAGAAATTGGAGGCTCATGTGCCGGAATATGCGAAGCGGATTGTCGCGCAGTATAAGTTGCCAGAGTGAGGCGATTAGGAGAGTTTTCGAGAGATGTTTTCGTGTCTTTGTTGTATACAGTTGCGAAAATTAGAGGTACAAGATTATGACACTTATCGTTGTACACAAACAGATGAATTTACCAAGGTCGATCGCAGTTGCTTGTTGTGCGATCGTCCTAGCATCCTGTGGAAATAGACCTTCCGAGTTAGCCGCAGATCCGCAACCGGGAAACAATAGACCTTCCGGGTTCGTCTCAGAACCGCAACCGAAAAAAAGTGGACGAACATTTGCTAATTGGTGTCGCGAAAAAGATTCTTTAAGTCCTGAAGCTAAACATACAGTTGAAGTGCTGTTGAAGACAGCAGGGACTACTGAGTGCGGTGTGGCAGATCGGAAACTTTCGAGCCTCACGGATCTCTACCTCGAAAACCATAAAATAAGTGACATCAAACCGCTAGAATCCTTAACTAACCTGACTCGGCTCTCCCTCGTTGGCAATCAAATCAATGACATTAAACCGCTAGAATCCTTGACTAAACTGACTAGGCTCGTCCTCAGCAACAATCAAATCAACGACATCAAACCGCTAGAGTGTTTGACTAACCTGACTGCGATCGGTCTCAACAACAATCAAATCACCGACATCAAACCCTTGCAAT
The DNA here is from genome assembly GCA_036700145.1 of Microcoleus occultus BM001215366. GTDB lineage: Bacteria > Cyanobacteriota > Cyanobacteriia > Cyanobacteriales > Microcoleaceae > Microcoleus. The sequence continues at coordinate 26,830 of JAUBOH010000020.1, read as the reverse complement.
CTTTGACTAACCTGAGCATTCTCAACCTCTGGAACAATCAAATCAGCGATATCAAACCCTTGGAAGTTTTGACTAAACTGACTACGCTCTACCTCGGATTCAATCAAATTAGCGAGATCAAACCACTAAAATCGTTGACTAACCTAACTGAGATATCCCTCAGCAACAATCAAATTAGCGACATCAAACCGCTAGAATCCTTGACTAAGCTGGCTAGTCTCAACCTCGGCGGCAATCAAATCAGCGACATCAAACCGCTAGAATCTTTGACTAAACTGACTCTGATCAACCTCAACGGAAATAAAATCAGCGACATCAAACCGCTAGAATCCTTGACTAAGCTGACTCATCTCAACCTCGGCGGCAATCAAATCAGCGACATCAAACCGCTAGAATCCTTGACTAAGCTGACTTGGCTCTACCTCGGATTCAATCAAATTAGCGAGATCAAACCACTAAAATCCTTGACTAACCTAACTGAGATATCCCTCAGCAAAAATCCAATTAGTGACATCAAACCGCTAGAATCCTTGACTAAGCTGACTCGGCTCTACCTCAGCCAAAATCAAATCAGCGACATTAAACCATTGCAATCTTTGACTAAACTTATTTCGCT
>JAUBOH010000020.1:20246-26114 GCA_036700145.1 Microcoleus occultus BM001215366 | reverse complement strand
ATCAGCGACATTAAACCATTGCAATCTTTGACTAAACTTATTTCGCTCTACCTCAACCAAAATCAAATCAGCGACATCAAACCGCTAAAATCTTTGACTAACCTGACTTATCTCAACCTCAGAGACAATCAAATCAACGACATCAAACCCCTAGAATCTTTGACTAAACTGACTTGGATCTCCCTCAGCGGAAATCCGATCGCTCCCAAAAATTGCCCTCTCAAGCCAGAGTCTATCTGTCAGTGGGAACAACAAGCTCAATCATAAAACTTTACAGTGACGCCCGATCGCACTTAAATATTTCAGTCGCGAATGAAGTCGCATTTTGTATTACTATGCAACTCCAAACCCTGTATGTTCGCGCGCATAAGTTGGCTGAAGTCCTAACAAAATATCATCTTTGGGTACTCCCATTTCTACCAACTCATCAGCAATCTGCCTGTCAGATGGAAACTGCCAAATATAAAGTGCGATCGGGATCGAGCTTTTTGTATAAGAGTACGATCGCCCTTATTGACTAAAAGCGATCGCACACCAACATCCTCCTACAAATCCGCAGCGTGCTGCTTCAATTCATCCAAAGAAACGTATTCCAAAGTCAAGGCGTGAGTCGCGGCCAAAACCACAAGCGGCGCGCATCCAGCATCCATAGCTTCCTTCCAGCGAGAAGCGCACAAACACCAGCAATCCCCAGGCTTCAAACCGGGGAATTGAAATTCGGGAACCGGAGTGCTCAAATCATTTCCATTCGACTTGGTGAATGTCAAAAATTCTTCCGTCAGTTGAGCGCAAACAGTGTGAGCCCCGAAGTCGCCACCACCTGTATTGCATTTGCCGTCTCGATAATACCCCGTCATGGGCGAAGTGCAGCAAGTCTCTAACTTTCCGCCCACCACATTTGTAGCTTCCGTCACCATCGCACCTCCTGAGTAAAACTCTTCCATCTAATTTTACACAAATCGTTGTTTATATATTTTTTTCCATCGCAAAGTTGATGAGTTTTTGTCCTCTCCGTTCTACTTCTTGTTTTCTAATCACAATAAATCCCTGGGTTTCAAAAAAAGGTCGAGCTGTAATGCTGGCTTCGGTAAATAACTTGTTAATTCCTAAGTCTTTGGCTTTTGACTCAATTTGTTTTAAAATTAGTCTGCCAACTCCTTGTCTTTGAAAATCTTGATGACAGTAAAAGCGATCGATATGGCCGCTTGCTTCTAATTCCCCAAAACCTGCAATTTTCTCGCCCTCTTCTGCTACGAAAGTAAATTTACTACTTAAACTTTTAGTCCAATTTTCGAGATCGATATCTGTCGGTGCCCAAGCATCTACCTGTGCTTTTGTGTAATCGCGGATGTTTACTTCGTGCACGGTGTCGTAAAACAGTTTGACAATTTGTTTGGTATCGCTTATTTCGTAGGTTCTTACTCTCATGAATTATCTCACTTCGATCGCTATCTAATCTTAATTTGGCATTTTCTACCGCTTCCGAAGGCTGACGGATGTTGGCTTTTACCATTTTGTCTCATTTCTGGCAGGGCGATCCTCTCCGAGGGCTGCGCTAACGACCAAAAAAAATCTCCCGACCCCTTGACAAACTCTACTTCTTTGTGATTTATTAAATATAACGACCGTTCGATATATACAAAACCTGTCACAAACTCAAAAAAAGTCATTTTTGTCGTCGGTTATACTATATCGACTGTTCGATATAGTATAACCGAACCAATAAATTTTAGACTTTAGGTAATCTAAAATCTAAAATCTATTCACCCATGCCAAAAATAGTTGACCGCGATCGATACCGTAAAGAACTACTAAACAAATGCTTTGACATATTTGCCGAAAAAGGTTACTCCTCAGTAACAATGCGGGAAATTGCTTCGGAAATCGGAGTTTCTACAGGAACCCTTTACCACTATTTCCCGAGTAAAGAAAGTTTGTTCGAGCAGTTAATTGAATATTTGAGCTATGAAGATACAAAAGAAGAAGCACTGGCTGAGTTAGGAAATCCACCAACTCTCGGAGAAAAAGTTGAAAATCTGATGAATTATCTCAGCAAAATTGAAGATTATATGCTGAAAGATATGTTAATGACTTTCGAGTTCTGCCACCAAAAGACTCGCAAAGAGATTGATAGCAATCAAGCACTCCAGCTAGCAGGAAAGCGTTATGAAGATGCACTCATTTCCTACTTAGGTATCTCCGATCCAGCCCTAGCTCGATTTGTGAGTTGTTATATTGACGGTTTGGTGGCAAGAAGATTTTATCAAGGCGAAAGGATATCTTTTGCAGAACAAGCCAATGTATTAAAAGAAATATTACTCGCTTATTTAGACAATAAATAGCTGGAAGTACAGGATAAGTATGAACTTTCAATCTTTGACTAAACCTAAAAATCGATTAATCGTGGGATTGGTAATTGCTGGCGCTGCTATTAGCGTCGGTACAACTTTTTACGGGATTTCTCAGTTTGCAATGTTGGCGAAAAATACTGAACCTTTGCCAGTAGAAACACCGCCACCGAGGAAGATAACGGCATTGGGAAGATTGGAACCGCAAGGGGAAGTGGTTCGCTTGGGAGTATCGCAGAGTTTAGATGGCGATCGCATTTCCCAGCTTTTAGTCAAAGAGGGCGATACGGTGAAAGCAGGGCAAGCGATCGCAATATTGGATGCGCGCGATCGGCTAAAATCTGTTTTAGATGAAACCCAAGAGAAAGTTAAAGTTGCTGAAGCCAGTTTAGCACAAGTAAAAGCTGGTGCAAAGTCGGGAGAAATTGCCGCCCAAGCCGCCACAATTGGCAAACTAAAAGCTGAACAGCAAGGCAATATAACTGTACAAGAAGCAACAGTCGATCGCCTGCAAGCGCAATGGCAAGGCGACAGAAGCGCACAGGAGGCAACCATCAGCCGAATAACGGCCCAGTGGCAAGGAGAGAGGAAGGCACAACAGGCAACAATTAGCCGGATAGCGGCACAATGGCAAGGAGAAAAAACAGCACAAATAGCAGCAATTAACAAGTTAGAAGCGGAGTTTAACAATGCTAAAGCTGAAGATTTGCGACATCAGCAACTTGCGGGTGAAGGTGCAATTTCTCAATCGGTAAGAGATACTAAGCGGCTGACATTAGAAACCAGCCACCAGCAAGTTAAAGAAGCACAAGCCAATCTGGGCCGCATCAACAATACGGCAAAGCAGCAACTAGAAGAAGCGCAAGCAAACCTCGATCGCATTAACAATACAGCCAAGCAGCAAATTAACGAAGCAGAAGCAAACCTAACTCGCATTAACAAGACATCTATCCAGCAGCTTAATGAAGCTGAAGCCACACTCAAACGCATTCAAGAAACGGGTAGCGAACAGCTTGAAGAAGCGAGAGCAACTCTTGACAAAATAGCCGAAGTGCGCCCCGTGGATGTGCAAGCTGCTGAAGCTGAAGTCAAAAGTGCGATCGCCCAAGCCAAGCGCGCCCAAACCGAATTAAATCAAGCTTCTATTCGCGCACCAAATGCCGGAAAAGTCCTTAAAATCCATACTCGCGCTGGTGAAAAAATTAGCGATGACGGCATTGCAGACTTAGGGAAAACCGAGCAAATGGTAGTCGTTGCCGAAGTTTATCAAACCGATATCAACAAAATTAAGCTAGGACAAAAAGCAACGGTTATTAGCCAAGCATTCTCGGGAGAGTTGCAAGGAAATGTCAAAGAGATTGCTTTAAAAGTTAGCAAACAAAATGTGTTCAGTAACAAACCAGGAGAAAACTTAGATAGTAGAGTTGTAGAAGTAAAAATTCACCTAAATCCTGAAGCTAGCAAACAAGTTGCGGGATTGACTAATTTGCAGGTACAAGTAGCAATTAAACAGGACTAAAGTCCTTACTACGAACCTTTGAGGATTGAAAGTTATGACAAAAATTGGGCCCGATCCAAATCAACCTTATCCGATGGCAGAGCAGCCAAGGGTTTGCTTTATCAAAAACTTGATTAAATCGCCTAAAATTGTTGTCGGTGATTACTCATATTACGACGATCCAATAGATCCAGAAAACTTTGAGAGAAACGTACTTTATCATTACGGAAGTGAGAAATTAATTATTGGTAAATTTTGTGCGATCGCCACTAACGTAAAATTTATCATGAACGGTGCAAACCACAAACTCGACGGCTTTTCTACCTATCCTTTTCCCATCTTTGGCAACGGTTGGGAAACAGCGATGAATCTATTAATCGAACTGCCAAGTAAAGGCGATACCGTAATTGGCAATGACGTTTGGATCGGCTACAAATCCGTGATTATGCCCGGAGTCAAAATAGGCGACGGTGCGATCGTTGCCGCCAAATCTGTTGTCGTAAAAGACATTCCCGCTTACACAGTTGTCGGTGGAAACCCCGCAGGTTTAATCAAACAGCGTTTCAGCGATGCTGAAGTTGCACAACTATTACAAATTCGGTGGTGGGATTGGGAAATTGACAAGATTTCGCGTCATGTGAATTTGATTATGCAATCTGATATTAAAGCACTTAGTAATGCTGAGTAAATTTGCAAATACAGCGATTTAAAATTAATTAAACAATGCCCAATGCCCCATTCCCAATGCCCAATGCCCCATTCCCAAACAAAATTTATGTTTCGCAAAACACCCCTTGCATGGTTGCAAGTAACTAGAGAAAAAACTCGCCTCGCTGTTGCTATCGCAGGAATTGCCTTTGCAGATATTCTGATATTCGTGCAACTGGGATTTCAAGATGCACTATTCGATTCTGCCGTTAAGCCGCACCAAAGTTTACAGACAGATTTAGTTTTAATCAATCCTCAATTTGAAACTTTTGCTGCGGTAAAACAGTTCAGCAGAGAGCGACTTTACCAAGCGCAAGGAGTGGAAGGAGTAAAATCTGTGACTTCGTTATATATTGGTATGGGAGAGTGGCGAAATCCTACAAACCGCACTACTAGAGCGATTTTGATTTTTGGCATCGATCCTGGAAACATCACATTTAACTTGCCTGATGTTAATCAAAACTTGTCTCAAATTAAAATGTTTAATCAGGTATTATTTGACCAAGCTTCTCGACCTGAATACGGCGAAATTGCTAGTATTTTTCACAAACAATCTACTCTAGAAACTGAACTAAATAAACGCAATATTCAAGTAGGAGGAGTCTTTACTCTCGGTACTTCCTTCGTAGCTGACGGTAATGTTATTGTTAGTGATTCTACATTCATGAACTTGTTTCGCGATCGCAAACCCGATGAAGTTGATGTCGGCTTAATTAACCTCAAACCCGGTGCTGATATCAAAAAAGTCCAGTCAACGCTCCAAGCTATATTGCCAGATGATGTCAAAGTTTTAACTTTAGCAGAATTTGCGGAAATTGAAAAAGCTTATTGGGGAAATGCGACTCCGATCGGCTTTATTTTCGGATTCGGTACAATCATCGGATTCGTTGTTGGTCTGATTATCGTTTACCAAATTCTTTACTCCGACGTTTCCGATCACTTAGCAGAATACGCGACTTTAAAAGCAATGGGATATAGCGATCGCTATTTAGTCGGAGTCTTGGTTCAAGAAGCTTTGCTATTAGCTGTATTAGGTTTTATGCCGGGAATTGTTTTAGCTAACGGATTATATTCCCTAGCACAATCTGCTACATTGCTGCCAATTGCGATGACCGCAAATCGAGCGGTTGTAGTGTTGAGTTTGACGATTGTGATGTGTACTGGTTCCGGCGCCCTCGCCCTCCGCAAACTCCAATCAGCCGACCCCGCCGACATTTTTTAGAATAAAAAAAACTCCTGTTTTACAGCAAAAAAGAGGTTCGTAGTGAGGACTTTAGTCCGCATCCAAGAGAGGACTGAAGTCCTAACTACAAA
>JAUBOH010000020.1:12431-20146 GCA_036700145.1 Microcoleus occultus BM001215366 | reverse complement strand
GTAGTGAGGACTTTAGTCCGCATCCAAGAGAGGACTGAAGTCCTAACTACAAACATTAAAAAACACAAAAAATTACCATGCAAACCCTAAACTCTCCCGCCAACTTCGACCCAACCACCGCAACTGCACCAGTAATTTCAGTCCAAAACTTAAATCATTACTTCGGTCAAGGCTCTCTCAAAAAACAAGCCTTATTCGACATTAGTCTCGATATCAATCCAGGAGAAATAGTAATTATGACGGGGCCCTCTGGTTCGGGGAAAACAACTTTATTGACGATGTTAGGCGGTCTGCGTTCGGCTCAAGAAGGCAGTCTGAAAATTCTCGGACAAGAAATACGCGGCGCTAGCAAAACTCAGTTAACCAAACTCAGAAAGCAAATTGGTTATATTTTTCAAGCGCATAACTTGATGACATTCTTGACAGCCAAGCAAAATGTACGAATGTCTTTGGAATTGCACAAGGAAATGCTAAATCAGAATATGGATGCTTTGTCAATAAAAATGTTGGAAGCTGTTGGTTTGGGAGAACGGGCTAATTATTACCCCGAAAATTTGTCGGGAGGGCAAAAACAAAGGGTGGCGATCGCCCGCGCGTTAGTCAGCCACCCTAAAATAGTCTTAGCGGACGAACCAACCGCCGCTTTAGACAAAAAATCCGGGCGAGATGTTGTAGAAATTATGCAGAAACTAGCAAAAGAGCAAGGTTGCACGATTTTGCTAGTAACGCACGACAACCGCATTCTCGATATTGCCGATCGAATTATCTACATGGAAGACGGCCGATTAGCCGCAAATCCGAGTTTGGTAATTAGTGATTAGTCAGTTTATTTGCCGGGCCCACAGCCTCGATCGCAGCTTCCAGGGCGATCGACACGTGAGTCCAATGAGTTCCCCCTTGACAAAAAGCCACATAGGGTTCTCGCAACGGGCCGTCAGCCGAAAACTCCGACGTACTCCCATCAATAAAAGTACCTCCAGCCATCACCAACTTACTTTCATACCCGTGCATCGGAGCAGGGATCGGATCTAAATAAGAACCAACGGGGGAATTTTGCTGAACCGCCCTGCAAAAAGCAATTAACTTATCGGGACAGCCGAATTCGATCGCCTGAATCACATCCCTGCGCCTCGCCAAAGGAATCGGATTCACCCGATAGCCCAACTTATAAAAAACATAAGCCGTCAAATGATTGCCCTTGATCGCCTCCCCCACAAATCCGGGAGCCAAAAACAAACCCTGAAACAGCAAGCGATTTAAATCAAAAGTTGCGCCCCCGCTGCTGCCAATTCCCGGTGCCGTCAAGCGACAAGTTGCCGCTTCCACCAAATCGGCCCTCCCAGCCACGTAACCGCCAGCAGGGACGATCGTACCCCCCGGATTTTTAATCAAAGAACCGGCCATCAGATCCGCACCCACAGCAGTAGGTTCGCAATCCTCAACAAATTCTCCGTAACAATTATCAACAAAGCAAATTGTGCTAGGATTCTGATGTTTGACTAGATCGACGATTTTTTTAATCTCAGAAATAGACAGACTCGATCGCCAAGAATAACCGCAAGAGCGCTGGATAAAAACCAGGCGAGTTTTCGCAGAAATAGCAGAGCTCAGTGCCTGCCAATCCACAGTTCCTTCGCGAGTTAGAGGCAACTCGCGGTAAAGGATGCCAAACTCAATTAGTGAACCTTGACCTTGCCCCCGCAAGCCGATCACTTCTTCTAAAGTATCGTAGGGAGAACCAGCCACTGCCAACATTTCGTCACCAGGACGCAGGATGCCAAAAAGAGCACAGGCGATCGCGTGAGTACCCGAAACAAACTGTACCCGCACAGCCGCCGCCTCTGCCCCTACCACTTCGGCAAACACCCCGTCCAAAGTCTCCCGACCTAAATCGTCGTGGCCGTAACCCGTAACCCCTGCAAAATGGTGGACTCCAACCCGGTGGCTGCGAAAAGCTTTTAAGACTCGTTGAAGATTTTGCTTGACTGTCGCGTCAATACCAGAAAAAATCTGAAAGAGTGCCTGTTCTGCTTCCTGTAGCCGTGAAACGCTATTCATCTATACCTCGCTCACCATTGTGCGCGCTGTTTATTATGGCGTAGATGCGGCCCTTAGTTTGTAAACATAATATATTCATGACGATTGCAACTTCCAAAAAAACTTCCCCTGATTGGCCTGTCATAGGCTTTATGGCCTTTCTACACACCGGCGCTCTATTTGCTTTGCTCCCCGGTAATTTTAGCTGGTCTGCTGTCGGCTTAGCAGTATTCCTGCACTGGGTAACAGGTGGTTTAGGAATTACCCTCGGATTTCACCGTCTCGTTACCCACCGCAGTTTTCAAACACCCAAATGGCTCGAGTATTTTCTAGTTATTTGCGGTACTCTTTCCTGTGAAGGTGGCCCGATCGACTGGGTAGGAATGCACCGGTTACACCACGTACATTCTGACACCGAAACAGATCCCCACGATTCAAATCAAGGCTTCTGGTGGAGCCACATGGGTTGGATGCTCTCGGATCTCCCGATCAGAGTTGAAATCCCCCGCTTTACAAAAGACATTAGCGACGACCCAGTATACAAGTTTCTCCAAGCATATTTTATCCCCATCCAAATTGTCTTCGGTGTCTTGCTCTATTCATTAGGCGGCTGGTCTTTTGTGGTTTGGGGGGTGTTTATGCGGATTGTAGTGGTTTTCCACTGCACTTGGCTGGTGAACAGCGCTACCCACAAATTCGGGTATCGCACCTACGAGTCTGGCGATGGTTCCACAAACTGCTGGTGGGTTGCTCTGCTCACCTACGGCGAAGGCTGGCATAACAACCACCACGCCTTTCAATACTCGGCTCGCCACGGTCTCCAATGGTGGGAAATCGACTTCACCTGGATGACAATTCAACTGCTGCAATCGCTGGGTTTGGCAACCAAAGTGAAATTAGCAGAAAAATAGTAATTTGGTAATTGGCAATTGGCAATTGGTAATTGGTAATTGGTAATTGGGCCTGGTTGACTGCTTTCGGGCCAACTGCTTTCGGGCCAACTGCCAACTGCCAACAGAACTAACTAGCCAGTTTTTGCGATCTGGTTTTGGTTTGGGTTGAACTGAGAGCGAATCCTCTTGTGCGATCGACCCAACCAAATCCAGAATCAGTTATAATAGACTTGGGAACAAAAAATTTTGTTTAGCAACCAAAATTTTTCATTTCAGAATAAAACGGTTAATCTTTTTCAATCCTCATCAAAAATCTATCATTCATTTTTTATTAGTTTGGTCAAGTGTGCAGCAAAAACAGTTCACTACTAAATCCAAACTCTTATGCGTGAATCCAGCTCAGCATCTAACCAAAAATCAAAAATAGAATGACAATTGCAACGCAAAACAAACTCCAATACAATTGGGCGCACATTATTGCTTTAGGCGGAGTTCACATCGGCGCCTTATTCGCCCTGCTTCCGAGTAACTTCAATTGGACAGCAGTTGGTTTAACTGTATTCATGCACTGGATAACAGGCGGCTTGGGAATAACTCTCGGATGGCATCGCCTGCTCACCCACCGCAGCTTTCAGACACCCAAATTTGTAGAATACTTTCTAGCTTTTTGCGGAGCTCTCGCTTGCCAAGGAGGCATAATTCATTGGGTTGGACTGCACCGCTTGCACCACACTAATTCCGACCAAAATGAGATCGATCCTCACAATGCCCAGAAGGGTTTTTGGTGGAGTCACCTGGGTTGGATGCTTTATAAAGGTCCCGCCCACGATGAGATTCCCCGCTGCACAAAAGACATTTCTAGCGACCCATTTTACCAATTTTTGCAAAATTACTTTCTGCCAATTCAAATCGCCTTTGGCGTCTTGCTTTACTTAGCAGCAGGCTGGTCTTTTGTAGTTTGGGTAATTTTTGTGCGCTTAGTGTTCGTATATCACTGCACTTGGTTTGTGAACAGCGCCACTCACAAATTTGGCTACCGCACTTACGAAACGAAAGATAGTTCTACTAACTGTTGGTGGGTTGCAGTTTTGACTTACGGCGAAGGCTGGCACAACAACCACCACGCTTACCAATACTCTGCCCGTCACGGTATGAAATGGTGGGAAATTGACTTTACTTGGATGACAATTCAAGTGCTCGAAGCCCTCGGTTTGGCAAGTAAAGTCAAATTACCAGCCAAGTAGCACTAATTGAGTCCAGGACGCAGAACCTTTGTAGGGTGCGTACTTCGCACCTTAGCGCTTCCGAAACCCGATTTCTTTGAGAAACCGGGTTTTTTGGTGACTAATAACCAATGACCAATGACTAATGACTAATGACTAATGACTAATGACTAATGACTAATGCCTAATGAGCCCGTTTTTGGTCGCTGCGGCCGCGCAAATATTCCGCTAAAAACGCCAATCCTCCCGAACCTACCATTAACAGCACGCTCAGAGCATTAATATCAGGTTTCACCCCAGTCCGAATCCGGCTAAAAATTTCCATCGGCAGAGTTGTAGTCCCGCTACCTGCGGTAAAACTCGCAATCAAAAAATCGTCCATGCTGAGGACAAAAGACAGCAGACAACCCGAAACAATACCAGGTAATAATTGAGGTAATAAAACCTGAATAAAAGCTTCAACAGGTGTCGCCCCCAAATCCAAGGCGGCTTCTTCTAAAGACGGGTTTAAATCTGCCAATCTAGTAGAAACAGCTAGAGCGATGTAAGCCAGACAAAATACAACGTGAGCGGCAACAATTGTCCACAAACTGAGCGGAATAGCCAGCGCTGCTAAAAATACCAGAGTCGCAACCGCGCTGGCAATATCTGGAATAATAATCGGCAAATAGGAAACTCCCTGATATAAATTCTTGCCCGGAAAGCGGTAGCGGGCTAAACCAACGGCCATCAGAGTGCCGAGTACAGCGGAAATGGCAACTGCACAAACAGCCACTGTTAAACTGTTTCTCAGGGCAATTAAAATCCGCGTATCGCTAAATAATTTAACGTACCAATCTAAGGTAAATCCTTCCCAGCCGGCGCTAAAACGCGATTTGTTGAAGCTGTAAAATGTGAGTACCAGGATGGGCAGGTACATATAAAAAAACATCAAAACGGCAAATATTACCTGCCAAGAAATCTTAAATTTGGGTTTTAAGTACATATCGGGTTGTATTTCCTCCTGTGCATTGTCGGCAGTATTTTCCATATCTGGCTAATCGGGAATTGGTAATTAGTAATTGGTTATTGGTTATTGGAACAGTCAACAGTCAACAGTCAACTAACTTAAATTGCATTACGATCGCCATATTTGAGTAAAAGTGCAATGCCGATACTGACTGCAAAAATCAACACCATACTCAGAGCCGAACCCAGCCCCCAATTTTGAGTCGCCCCCAAAAACTGATTGTAAATTAAACGAGCCGCTGTCATGCTGGAAGCTCCACCTAGCAACTCGGGATCGACAAAATCGCCCAAACAGCTAATAAATACTAGCAAAGAACCCGCAGCAATTCCCGGCATCGTCTGAGGTACTGTCACTTTCCAGAATGTTTCTACCGGATTCGCCCCCAAATCCTGAGACGCTTCTAGCAACCTGCGATCTAACTTTTCCAGAGAAGCGTAGAGAATTGTCACGATATAAGGCAAATAGCTGTATGCCATGCCGATTAAAACGGCGGAACTTTGATTTAGCAATTCTAGAGGAGGAATGCCCAAAAGTCCCAGGAACGAGTTGAGAACGCCCGTAGGACGCAGAATTGTAATCCAAGCGTACGATCGCAACAGCGAAGAAGTCCACAGCGGCAACACAAACCCCAACAAAGTTAAATTCCGCCACTTGGGCGAGACATTGAGGGCGATCCAGTAAGCGACGGGAAATCCCAGCAGCAAACACAGAATAGTCGTTCCCGCTGCGAAAAAGACCGATCGACCCATCACCTGCAAATTCAGCGGCTCAAACACTCGCAAGTAATTGCCGATTCCCGAAGGATTGACCAAATCTCCCGGCTTAATATTCGGCACCAAACTAAGCTGAAAAATCACCAGAGTTGGTATTACTAATAATAAAATCAGGAACAAGCCAGAAGGGCCGAGCAATGCCAGCGGCCCAGTCCACGATGACCAGCGAGAAACAGTTTCAGCCTTCGAGGGAGAACTCGGAGGAGTAGGAGGGGGAGCTTGAGTGGAAACAGCCATAAATAAATAGTTTTGATTTTTGACTTTTGATTTTTTGATTGGTATAGACGGGTTTTACCAGCAATCACTGGTGTCTGCTCAAGCCAGAAACCCATGATAAATATCGCTTTTATTCGAGTCCCGATCCCCCTCGCATCCCCCTTAATAAGGGGGACGAAAGAGAAGACTCTTGTCCCCCCTTATTAAGGGGGGCGCCAGGGAGATCGAGACTCAGGTACCAACCAGAGATACAGAGGGTTTCAGGCTTGATTTGACACCAACGATCCACAATCTACCGCTAAAATAAATAATCTCCTAAACACACCCCACGGCCAATCTAAATGTACATGAAACTTCTGGCAAAAATAAGATTAACCGCTGGTTAACTTAGTCCAATAGCGATCGTACACGTCTATAAATTTTCCTACCGGAGCAACACCTTCGCAATTTTTCAAAGTAGCATCATTAGGAAAAAGAATTGGATTTTCCCTAACTTCCGGCGTCAGCAAACTAAAAGCATCTTCCGAAGGAGTTGAAAAACTGAGCCGTTCTACTAAAGAAGCAGCGACATCCGCTTGCAGCATAAAGTTGATCCACTTATAAGCTGCTTCTGGATTGGGAGCACTTTTAGGAATTACTAAAGTGTCAGTCCACAGCGAAGAACCGCTTTTGGGCACAACATAGCGCAATTTGTCATTATCTGGAATTACCTCATTAGCATCAGAAGAATAACACATGGCTACCTTCAAATCTCCCGTCAGCATTTGCGGCCGCCAAGCGTCAGTCGTAAAAGATGCGATCGCCGGTTTTAACTCCACCAACTTTTCGTAAGCTTTTTTGACTTGCTCTGGGTTCGTAGAATTCAGGGAATAGCCCAGCATCCGCAACGCAGCGCCCATGACTTCTCGAACATCATTTGCCAGGGTCATTCGCCTGGCTAACTCCTTTTTGTGCTGCCACAAATAGTCCCAATCTTCCGGAGCTTCTTTGAGCTGCTCGCTGTTGTAAATTAAGCCTGTGGTTCCCCAAGCCAAAGCTACACTGTAGCGGTTTCCTGGGTCATAGACAGGGTTTTGGAACTGCTTTTTGAGCCGATCGAGTCCGCCTAAAATTGAGTGGTCTAATTGGCTCAACAGACCCAACTCCTTCATCTGAATCACCATGTAGTCAGATGGGTAAATGATGCTGTAGGCCCGGCCACCGCCGGCTTGAACTCTAGCCAGCATCGCTTCATTGGAGTCAAATACGTCTGCAACGACGCGGATGCCCGTTTTTTCGGCAAAGCGATCGAGCAAAGCTTTATCGGTATAGCCAGCCCAAGTGTAGATGAAAAGTTGGTCGGCATTACCTTTGACGGGAGGAGCAGATTGCACGTCTGCAAGTCGCCAGCCGCAACTCGAAAGAGCTAACCCGGAAATTGTCGCCGCCGAATTTTTTAGGAACTGACGGCGTGTAGAATTAGCCCTGCAAAACCTGGAAATTGGTAGATTAGTCGGAGGCACAGATTCAAAGATTGGTAATTTGTTATTTGTTATTTGTTATTTGTTATTTGTTATTTGTTATT
>JAUBOH010000020.1:9192-12331 GCA_036700145.1 Microcoleus occultus BM001215366 | reverse complement strand
ATTTGTTATTTGTTATTTGTTATTTGTTATTTGTTATTTGTTATTGGAACTAACAACTGACAACTAACAACTGACAACTAACAACTGACAACTGACAACTGACTAATTATCCCCGATCGCCCAAAGCGAGACAATCAGTAGTCCCCCAGTAAGCATAAATCGGCGTGTGCGGGTCTGGGAAAGAGCCGCCCGTATTTGGCTGGCGCACCGTAATTTTATCGCCCGAGGACAACTCAACCACGTAATGAACGTGAGTACCCATGTACATAATATTTTTGAGTCGCCCTTCAAAACAGTTGACCGAAACTTCCGGCTGGTAAAGATTTAAATATACTTTCTCGGGCCGGACGCTAACCTTCACAGAGTCGCCGATGACACCACTCCACATATCCGATTGCTGAACGATTATTTTCAGATTGGCTGATGTACGAACTGTGAGAGTCGATCGGTCGATCGACTCCACCGTACCAGAAAACAAATTCGTATCCCCAATAAAATCCGCCACAAAAGCCGTCTGCGGGCACTCGTAAATCTCTTCAGGAGAGCCAATTTGCTCGATCCTGCCCTCGTGCATCACCGCAATCCGGTTAGAAAGACTCATCGCCTCTTCTTGGTCGTGAGTCACCATCACAAAAGTCAAACCCAATTCTTGATGCAAGTTCGACAATTCCAACTGCATCTGCTTCCGCAACTTCAAATCCAGAGCACCCAGGGGTTCGTCCAGCAGCAGAACCGCCGGTCGATTTACCAGAGCTCTCGCCAAGGCCACCCGCTGCTGCTGGCCGCCCGACATTTGACCGGGAAACCTATTGGCGAAAGATTCCATTTTCACCAACTGCAAAACTTCCCGCACCCGTTCTTCAATTTCCGCTTTCCCCAGCTTTTTAATCCGCAATCCAAAAGCGATATTGTCCCAGACATTCATGTGTCCGAACAAAGCATAGCTTTGAAACACGGTATTTACGGGACGGCGGTAAGCTGGAGTGTTGGTCATCGACTGGCCGCGAATCATCAATTCGCCCGCCGAGGGAGTCTCGAAACCAGCGATTAACCGCAGCGTCGTAGTCTTACCGCAGCCACTAGGCCCGAGAATGCTAAAAAATTCTCCTTGGCGAATGCTGAGGTCAACTCCGCGAACTGCGGTTTCGCCGTTAAATACCTTGAAGACCTTGCGGAGTTCAACGTCAAGCGCTGTATCCGTTGCTGTCGTACCTTGGTTGAGTGCTGTCTGAAACATATTCGCCCGTTCCTGGGAGTAATGCACGCTATTTTAATACAGTTTAAACTTAAACTTTTTTGTATTTTAGGGGAGGAATGCTTGATTTAGTAGCTTTTCCAGTTTGTTCTTTACATTATGACTGACGCATAAATACCAAAGAAACCGGGTTTTTTACCAATGTTAAAGGCTCAAATGCAGTATTTTGGTAAAAAAACCCGGTTTCTGCGTCCACGACTATACAGCGGTTCTCAAAAAAGTGAGGTATGCCCGATGCCCACGGCGGCCCATGCCCTATACGGAGGCCTATGCCCATGAGTACCTCATATGAGAGCTCGAAAGGCTATACATCTTATCTGAGAACTCAGCCCGATCGAACTCCAAAGCCTCAGTGTCCCATAGCCAATTTTATCCAATTTCGTCTATGGGTTAGTGGGACTTGGCGCGGGAGAGGGTTTTTGCGGTTTCTCTGTTTTGGGTTCTTCTGCTTTTTTCCACTCTGACAAAGGTCGCTGAGTGGCATTTTTAAAGTCAAAGGCCACTAGGAACACGGGCAAATTTTCGGCTGAATTTTGAGGGGGCGCTTCGCTCGGATTGGCTTGAGCGTACAAGAAGCGGCCGCTAAAGTCTGTTTTGCCTAAAACTAGGCGGTGAGTTTCCTGGTTGTCCAGCTTGACTGTGACTGTAGCTTGGGGTTGGTCGAGACCGAATTCTGGCAGTTGAGCGGCTGTGATATTAATCGTGCGATCGCTCTTTCCTGTTGCCAGCCTGTCTAGCAAAAAATCCACCGATGCCTGATTTGCGTGTGCTTGCACTGGCAATTTCATTTCCCAGCTAGACTTACCTCCTTTTTTAGCATAAACTCGTTCAAAACTCAAGATTTTTTCCGGTGTTTTTACTGTAAAGAATTGTACGCGATCGGACTTAAAAGCAAAAATTTTCTGTTTTTCTTCCTTAGCCGCTTCCTGTTTCGGAGACACTTGCATCTCGAACAAAGCAACCAACCCAGCCATGCTCAGCGCTACGGCTATTAATACTAATGTATTTTTCTGCAATTTCATAATAACTGGGAATTAGGCATTGGGAATTTGGAATTGGGAATTGGGCATAGGCAAAACAGGCATAGACCAAACAGGGCATTGTTAATTGCTAGTTGCTAATTGCTAGTAAATAACAAATAACTAATGACCAATGACTAATGACTAATGACTCTTCATCATCTTCTCTTCCACCAGATACCGCCGCCAATTAAGAGCCCGAGTAAAGGCCAAATTAGCCAAGCTAAAACCAGCAATCCTACTTGGATGACAGTCATGTTAATGCGGCGGTTGGTAGCTTTTTTCGGACTGATAGAAAAGCTTTGCTGGTCGGGTTTACTCAACCAACTAACCGAGTTGAGAAACACGTCGCTATTGAGTTGTTGGTCAAACCAACCGTTAGTCACAAATTGAGAGGTGCCAATTACGATCATTCGCGATGTTTTTCTAGAAGCTGAAGACACAGAAGGAGTTGCTGTTGGACTGGGAGATGCTGCGGGAGATGCTGTGGGAGATGCTGCGGGAGATGCTGCGGGAGATGCTGCGGGTGTTGGTGTTGGTGAACTTTCCTCAGATGCTGGGGGAGATGCTGCGGGAGATGTTGCGGGTGTTGGCGAAGTCGTCGGTAATGCTGGAGGCGTAGCTTCTTGCGAGACAATCACCGAATAGCTAATTGGAGAAGCTGTCGGGGAAGTTGTCGGCGATGGCGAATTTGTCGGAGATGGCGAAGTTGTCGGAGATGGCGAATTTGTCGGGGAAGTTGTCGGCGATGGCGAAGTTGTCGGTGATGGCGAAGTTGTCGGGGAAGTTGTCGGCGAAGTTTTCGGCGATGGTGAAGTTGTTGGCGATGGCGAAGTTGTCGGCGAAGTTGTTGGCGAGGGTGAAG
>JAUBOH010000020.1:5462-9092 GCA_036700145.1 Microcoleus occultus BM001215366 | reverse complement strand
AAGTTGTTGGCGAGGGTGAAGTTGTTGGCGATGGCGAAGTTGTCGGCGAAGTTGTCGGCGATGGCGAAGTTGTTGGCGATGCTTGGGGTGAAGGCGCGACCGATTTTGGTGAAGGTGAGGGTGAGGGTGAGGGCTTTAACTGAGTGCTGTCAGTGGCCGATCGCACCAAAGCTACACCTAATAATAGCGGGCCTTGCCGATCGGTCTTCGGATCGAACTCCAATTTCTTAGTCGTCAAATCGCTTTCCGCCCAACTTTCCTGACTCGTCCAAATCAGCGGTTTTTCCTCTATCCCTTCTACAGGCGTGGTTTCCAAAGCACGAGCAAAGGGATAAAATGAAATCCCGCTACCAAAACTTTGAGTAATCGGATGTTCGCCGTAACGCCTGACTGTGGGAACCGTGGGGCCGAGCCCGAATCTTTGACCAGTGCCCGAAGCATCAATGGCCAAACGGGTATCTAGTTTTACGCCCCATTCTTGCAGCAATTTGTCCAATCCGGTATTAATTGCCGGGTCTACCATTAACAATAAACTGCCGCCGCGATCGAGATAAGCTTTTAGCGCTTTAATTTCTGCATCGGAAAACGGTTTCTCCAGCCCGGGAACGATTAAAGCATCTGCATCTTCTGGTACTTCTTTGCGTTCGGTCAAATTCAGCGTTTGAGCGTTGTAGTATTTATCTTTCAGAGCTTTTTCAGCTTGCTGAATTCCGCCTTGACCTTCTTTCAGCGGGCGGGCTCCTTTCCCTTGCAAAAAGTAAACTGTAGCAACGCGAGTGCTGAGAATTTCTTCTAAGCCATTGGTAAGTTTTATCTCTGAAAGACCTTGATTTGGGTCGCTACCAAAAGCAGTACCGCCTTTTTGCAGCACCTGTTTTTTGTCACCGGATTGCAGGTAAACTTCTCCGATGCTGGTAATGCTAAATTCCCGCGCTTTTCCCGGTTGGGCCTGCGGGTCTACAAACTCGAATTGGAACTTTTCGCCTCCTTCGCGTTTGTAGCTTTGCAGCAATTCTTTAATTTGGGGATTTTGGATGGGGTCAAACACCCAAACTTTGACTGGTTGTTGCAGGTTTCGCAGTATTTGTTGCGTCTGGGGGGCGAGGGTAAATTGTTGGCTTTCGGTTAAGTCGATGCGGACGGGATAGCGAGCGGCTATGAAGTTAATTACTCCGAGAATCACAAAGACGGCGAGGGTAGCAATCAGGGCGTTGGTGCCCGCTTGAGTGGAACGCCGCCCCCAAAAGCTTTGTTCGTAACTCAAATATAGCAGCCAAAGTGCGATCGTCACTGTTCCGGCAATCACTAAACCGACTGTCAGGGGTTCCCAAGCCCCAGATACAAGCGCTGCTGTTACCCCCGCTGCGGTGAGGAGGGGACCCAGCAAAAAAACGTATTTCCAATTTGTTTTGCTAATTTTCATAATGTAAATATTGGGTGACAAAATTCCGGTTCGAGAATGTTATTCTATATCGCATTAGCCTGCAACCATGCTGTCAAATCTGACTGCTGGTTGAAATCCAGCACGGCATCTCCTAATTCTTCTAATTCCTGTAAGCCTAATTGACGGATGCTGTTTTCTGTTTCCGGTTGGATTGTGCCTAAACGCCGCACTAGCTGACGCAATATTAACGATAGTTGAGCGGTTTTTGTCACCTGGTCTTTTGCTACATCTATAGCAATCTGCTGGTCTTGAATCCACAGTTCTTGGTTCTGCAATTCATTTAATTCTGCCTGAGTGAAGTTGTCCTCGCTGGCAATTCTCAAAGCTTTCTGAATTTCGGGAACTGCGCTCAGCGTTTCAGGTACTGTCTCCAGAGTGCTGGTGTTTTTGAGAAAGTAAATCCATTGGTCTGCTGGTGTTTCTAATTGTGCTAATTCTTTGCTAAATTTTGGCAGTTCGACAAATACTAATTCTATTTCTGTATCTGGACAATCAACTTCTTGTTCTTTTTGTTTGAAAACAAACCGCGACATAAATTCGGGCTGATTTTCAAACATTTCAAAGTCGGCGATTTTTAAGGAAATTACTGTTTTTAGTCTTTCGTAGCGTTCTTCTCCTGTTAATTGCATACTGTAGCTTTTGGCAGCGTTGTACAAAACTCTTTTCTCGAAGGAAGGCACGTTGATCAGTTGAATTTCAACTAGGGCGATTCTGTCGCCGTTAATTGTGGCTTTGACATCTAGGTGCGTGTCTTGGACTCCGAAAGTTTGATTTCCTGGTTGGGAGTCAATTATTTCTAAGTCTTCGATGACCGGCTGTGCTTCATAAAGGATGGCGTTTAAAAAATTAATCAGGATGTCTTTGCTCTCGCTGGCACCGAATATTTTTTTGAACGCAAAGTCGATTTTGGGATTAATAAATCTCATTGTTTGATGTACTTTGTAGAATCATTGACCCTGAAAATATAACCGAATGTTGAAGGAAGAAGGAAGAAGGAAGAAGGAATAAGGAAGAAGGAAGAAGGAATAAGTCAGTAGGCAGATTAATAATCCCCCATGCCCCATGCCCTATGCCCTGCGCGGGCCACGGAGCCCAATGCCCGTTGTTGTTTTTAAGAACGCTGATATCGCAAGGCGTCGA
Organism: Microcoleus occultus BM001215366; assembly: GCA_036700145.1. Classification (GTDB taxonomy): domain Bacteria; phylum Cyanobacteriota; class Cyanobacteriia; order Cyanobacteriales; family Microcoleaceae; genus Microcoleus. Next base: position 6,508 of record JAUBOH010000020.1, on the reverse strand, counting down.
TGGATTGGGCGGTGAGAAATACTCCTAAAATGATGTAACTGGTAAACATAATTAAACTGCTGGTATCCAAAACTCCCTTGACAAGATTGGTGTAATGTGTTAGGAGCGACAACTGTCCTAGTGCTGCTCCGAAGGAGCCGCCGATACCGACGGCGGCTGCATCGATCGCCCACAGAAATAATACTAGAGCGAAGGTGAGGATGGCTGATAAAATTGTGCTGTCGGTGAGGGAGGAAATAAACATTCCGAGGGATAATACTCCGGCTGCTAGTAAGATTAGGCCGCCGTGTCCTAGCAGGAGGACGCCCGGGGGTACGGGTGGGGTTGAGGAACTGAGGGCGATCGCCTCGCAGACTAGCAGGGGCAGCAACATTGTGGTGTAAAATGTTAAAACGCCGAGGAGTTTGCCCGTAGCAACTGCCCAGTTTGTTAAGGGCGATGTGGCTAAAAGTTCTAAGGTGCCGCGTTTGCGTTCTTCTGCGTAAAGTCCCATTGAGAGTGCGGGTAATACGAACAGTGAAAGGGAACCCATTATTCGCAGGAAGAGTTGGAGGAATTCGTAGGCCACGTCGATGGGAGGTTCGGTAATTCCGGCTTGGTCTCGCTGGGCGATTTGAGGAATCAATCCGTCGGGGGCGAGGAGAATGGCTATTAAAAAGTAGCCGGTGATCAGCCAAAAGACTGCCGCGATGGCGTATGCTAATGGCGAAGCAAAATAGCTTTGCAGTTCTTTGCGGTAAATTGCGACAATATTACTAATCATTACTAACCTGGGAATTGGGGAATGGGGAATTGGGAATTGGGAATGGGTAATTGGTTCATTCTGAGTCGCCTGCGGGTGGTGTTTTGGGGTCGTCGCTATTATCCTGTAGTTTTTTTTCTATTGGTCGTTTTTTGGTAACAGGTGGCTGTTCTGGTTGAGAATTACTACTCGGTTGTTGCTTTTTTTTAAGTGGCAGATTTTTGACAACAGGTTCCGCTTCTGGTTGAGGATGTTCGATCGACTCGACAATTTCTGCAACAGGTTCGGATGCGCTCGTCGTCGG
>JAUBOH010000020.1:0-5362 GCA_036700145.1 Microcoleus occultus BM001215366 | reverse complement strand
CTGCAACTTCGAGATTTTCGACAATCGGTTCTGGTTCGTGATGTTCGATCGACTCTTGTCTTTCCACAATTTCCAGAAAATGTGCAACTGATTGCAGTTCAGGTTCTAAATCGCTTATTACCTCTGGTGTTTCTGAAACTGGTTCGGATTCTGGTTGATGATATGCGATCGACTCTACGATTTCTGAAACTGGTTCGGATTCTGGTTGATGATATTCGATCGACTCTACGATTTCTGAAATTGGTTCTGGTTGATGATATGCGATCGACTCTACGGTTTCTGCAACTTCTAGATTTTCGACAATCGGTTCTGGTTCGTGATGCTCGATCGACTCTACAATTTCTGCAACAGGTTCGGGTTCTGGTTCGTGATGATCGATCGACTCTACGGTTTCTGAAATTGGTTCTGGTTCGTGATGATCGATCGACTCTACGATTTCTGTAACAGGTTCGGATGCGATCGTCGGGTGATGTTCGATCGACTCTACAATTTCTGCAACTGGTTGGGATGCTGAGTGAGAATCGCTGATTACCCCTGGTGTTTCTGCAACTTCGAGATTTTGAGCTACCTCCGGTTCCGTCTCAATTAAAACATCTCCCTGCTTCTTTTCTGCCGTTGTCAGCTTCAAAAACACATCTTCCAAAGTAGCCCGATTGCGGCGCAATTCGCAGAGTCCGAATCCAGAGGCGATAATAGCTGCGGCAATTTCTCGTCCGGGTTCTATTTCTGGTTCGCACAAGGCTCGCAGGCGGTAACGACCTGCTAAAAATAACTCGCTTGGAATTAATTGGACCGATCGAACTCCCGGCAAATTTTCCAAAGAAGGTAGAAGCAGACTGTTTACCAAATCCGCCTCGCCTTCTACTTCGACTTCGTATCCCTCTGAGGCGGCCAACTCTCCCATCAAATTTTCAGGAGTACCCGCAGCGACGATTTTACCGCGATTGATGATGGTGACGCGGTTGCAAGTCATGCTGACTTCCGGCAGAATATGGGTGGAAAGGATGATGGTGTGCTGGCCGCCGAGGCTTTTGATTAGATTGCGGACTTCGATGATTTGTCGTGGGTCGAGGCCGACGGTTGGTTCGTCTAAGATTATCACCGGCGGGTCGTGGACGATCGCCTGGGCGATACCGACGCGCTGGCGAAATCCTTTAGAAAGTTTGCGGATTAAAACTTTGCGTTTATCAACCAGGCCGCAGCGTTCGATCGCCGAAGTCACTCGCCGCGCGCGATCGCCCGCCGATACTTGCTTAATGCGCGCCACAAAAAACAGAAATCCTTCCACAGTCATTTCGGGATAAAGCGGCGGGTTTTCCGGCAGATAGCCGATGCGCTGTCTGACTCCCATCGAGTTTTCGTGAACGTCGAGGCCGGCGATGCGGGCGGTACCGCTGGATGCGGGCAAATATCCCGACAAAATCCGCATGGTTGTGGTTTTCCCAGCGCCGTTGGGGCCCAAAAAACCGAGAATTTCTCCTGATTCGACCGAGAAAGACACGTCCGCGATTGCTGCGGTCGAACCGTAAGTTTTGCTTAAGTGTTCTACTTCAATCATTTGTCAGCAGCCATGTCGATTTGAGGTTTGAGATTTGACTTGTTAGATTGACTCCGCCAAGTGGAGAGTCCCGCTAGTATAAGGGGTCGATCGAATTTATAGCGAAATTTTAAGTTTGATTTTGTTTTCCAGTGTAGTCTCGCCAGAACCAAATTTATCACAACTGTCGATCGGACTTGGAAGCGAGACGCTAGTAGTAGGGTGCGATCGCGGTATTGTCGATGTGCATCGAATCGCTACCAACTGACGCACCCTACTACTAGATTCTATGCCTAACCGAACCCTCAACTAGCTGCCTTCGATGTTGTTAGGCGCTGTTTCTAGGTTGATATCGGCATTAAAAACGATCGCAAATTGAGCCTTGGGGATTAACTGTCGGACAATCCGCAGATAGCCGTCAGCATCGGAATGTCTGAAGAAATGGGCTACAGTGATTCGCTGCATATTGGGAAGCAGGCGAACAACCAACCACCTGTTAAGGCGCTGTTTGTAGGGCATAATTAAATTTGTCTCCATTCAAGTGTTGGAGCCAAAGCCAGTTCAATGCTTGTCGAGGGCGCGGACTGGCTTTTGACCGTTGTTAGAGTTTGTGCCTATCTCTAGATTAAAGCACGAACTACATATAGTCAACTGAACGAATAAAATCAACTGAACTAAGTACGGGATAGATAATGACGCTGGGGCAAAAGCTAAGAGAAAGACGTGAAAGTCTAGGTTTGACTCGAATACAAGTGGCAAGAGCGTGTAATGTGGTGGAATCGACAGTCATCAACTGGGAAACCGACAGACACGTCCCCAAGCTTTACCCAGCACAGATGAAAGCCCTGTGCGACTTATTGAAATTCTCGATCGAAGATTTAGTAGTGTAGCTTGGGAAGTGAATTCTTCAAGATACCCGACAACTTTTGCGAAATCGGGTATCTGCTGGATATTCTGTTTTTTAAAGTTAGATCAATTCCGGTAATACTCAGACATGATAGAGGATACGGCAGTGCCGTTTCCCTACCCCGATTCATTGCTGCCGTGAAACGGCACTGCCGTGTCCAGATTTCGGGTAATATTAATTCCGATGCTACCGGATTTGATATTATTTATATCGATTATTATTGCTGCTGAAATTGAGCCAACAACCAAGCCCCTACCTGTGCTTGGTCTTGAGTGCGACTCCGCCGCAAAGCCTCTTCTAACAAAGCAATAGTTAATCCCGGCAAAACTTCCGATCGCACAATCCGCCGACTGCCATTATCAGAAATAATCGCAAAGGCAAGAATTTCAGATTTCTGCACGTCTACTACCCAATATTCAGCGACTTTCAGTTCTTCGTAAAGCAACCGTTTTTCACCGATATCATCAGCCAAAGTTGAATCAGCAACTTCTATGACCAAATCTGGCGGTGGAGTAACGTCAAGACTTGCGATCGAAGTTCCCCTCGGTGCTAATTGCGCTCTTTCTCCAATATAGTACGATACATCCGGTTGACACTCTCGCACTCCTGTTTTCCGGTAGCTACAGTTATCCAATCCGTTAAGAGAAATAGCTTTGATAGTACAAAATAGGTTAATTGCGAAAAGTGCGATCGCGTTATCTCGTGAATGATCTGGCCCTACTGACATAGTTTCAATCCTCATTTGTCCATTGCGGTAGTAGCATTTTGCTTTATTGTAAGCTGGGTCATCTGCCATTGCGATGAATTCTTCCCATGTTGCTACCACCCAGGTGTCAGTCGGTAATTTAGTTGTTAAGGTACTCATTTTTCACCTTTTGATTAGACAGTTTTGGTGACTATTTTCGTTATTCTATGAAGCTCTCATTTAATCGTAGCACATTCGATCGCCCTCTCAACTCCTTTTCCAAATCTTAATTTCCCCCAACCAACCCGCACTCACAATCGTCTTGCTATCAGCGCTAATTGCCACAGCAGTAACGTAGCCGGAATGTCCGCTCAAATTACCTCTCAATTCGCCCGATCGCACATCCCAAAGTCTCACGCTCTTATCCCAACTGCCGCTAACCAGCGTAGTGCCGTCGCGACTGATGGCCACAGACCAAACCCCGTCAGTATGCCCGCTCAAACGCCGAATTAACTGCCCGTTTCCAACATTCCACAACCCAACAGTACCGTTGCTATTTCCCACCGCTAAACTCTTGCCGTCGGGAGTAAAAGCTAGGGACAAAACCGACAAATTTTTGCCGCCAATCGTGCGAATTGCTTGACCTGTAGCTAAATTCCACAACCTAATTGAACCGTCTTTGCTGCCGCTAGCTAAAGTTTTGCTATCGGGACTTATGCTAACAGCATTGACCAATCCAGAATGCCCGGTCAAAGTCCGCACTAATTCCCCGGTTCTCGCATTCCAAATCTTAATCGTTTTATCCCAACTGCCGCTCGCTATAAAATCGCCTTCAGGACTAACGGCAACACTCGAAACAGCACCGGAATGCCCGAGCAAAGTGCGTACAAACGTCCCCGTTTCTAAATTCCAAATTTTCACTGTTTTGTCGTCGCTGCCGCTAGCCAACACTTTTCCGTCCGCACTCGCAGCCAGTGCATTTACTGCTTCCGCGTGTCCCCGCAGCGTAGTTTTCAATTCGCCGCTGGGAAAATTCCAAACTGAGATTGTGCCGTTGCTATTTCCTGTGGTAAAATAAGCTGAAACAAGGGCAAGCGAGCTCACAACTTCCGAAGGTGCTTTCAGGGTACTTGTAGCAGCAAAGGCGATCGGCGCTAAGGGTCTGCGAGGCGCATTATTAGTAGGAGTTTTTGGGTTGACCGCAGTAGGAGATTGCGGAACTACCGGCAGCGAAACAGTCGATCGCCATTTCATGAAAGTATTGATTTCTATTCCCGCCGCCACGATTTTATCGGAATTGTCCTCTAACCTGACAATGCCGTTAATTGCGACAACTCGCCCCGCATCGTCCAATACCGGCCCGCCGCTCATGCCCGCTCTCACTAAGTTATTGTATACCAAAGTATAACCGTTCCAGGGAGTTTGGCGGCCGGTAAGCTGGCCTTCGGTAGCGATGAAAATCGGTTGTCTCAGGGAACCGCCAGATATCGGCCAGCCGGCCACATAAGCCTTTTTTCCCGGAGTTGCAGGCGAATTGGCTAATTGAGCGAGGCGGTAGCTTTGAGTGCTGCTGAATGGGACGATCGCCAAATCCGCACCGGGCATTCGCCGCACGAGACTATATGATACAGAGTGAGCTTTGCCATCGGGAGTTACGACCTCGTAATCGCCTGCTTTATCAACAACGTGCCAGTTTGTGAGAATATAGTATGTGCTGCCTTGTTTCTCTAAAATTACTCCTGAACCGCCTTTTGGCCCTTGGATGCGGACGGTAATTTCTTTGGCGACGGTTTTAACTGCATCGGCTGTTAGTCCTAGGGCGATTTGAGGTGATGTCAGCGGGATGAGGGCGATCGAACTTAGGGCGATCGCAGCACTCAAAATAGCCGGAATTGTTCTGCTGTAATTCATTTTTGTGTCAATTTAACATACCCACATATCAACTGACGGATTAACTTTTCCGGTTTGTGGCATATTGACGGTTGACAACACCAAAACGCCTGCGCGATCCTCTGCGAGGGCTTCGCCAACGAACTTTCGACATCGGCGCAGGCTTGACAATATTTGACACTGGCGTCATCTAGCAGAATAATTTAGAATCTCGAACCGCAAATAGACTCAACAATAGCCACTGGCTTATCTTTATTCTTTTCTCGGCAAATCAGAATTTGAGCCAAACGCTGCTCGGTATAATACCCATTAGCCATCCAGCCGATGGGTGCGCCTGCGATCG
>JAUBOH010000019.1:0-33761 GCA_036700145.1 Microcoleus occultus BM001215366 | reverse complement strand
GGCCGATAGCAAGGAGAAATCGATGATTGTCTGTCCCAATTGCAATCACCAGAACCCCGACGGGGCCAGCCAGTGCGAGGCTTGCTACACGCCTTTACCCGTTACCGCAAGTTGCTCGAACTGCGGTGCTGCGGTTCAGACAGATGCAGCCTTTTGCGGTCAGTGCGGCTTTAACTTGCGTCCGGGTTCCATAGTTCCAGAACTTGAGGTGACAGTACCGTCCGCCTCGCCTGTGGGCCCCACAGTGGTATCGCCACCGGCTCCGGATTTGGCGCCCACCGAACCTCCGATCGCAATGGAACCTGTAGTTACCGCAAATAACGGGCCGAACTTGGAAAAAACTCCCGCCAGCATGAGTGCGATTCCAGAACCCCCGCCTTTGCCCTCGGTTCCTGTTACAACTGAATCGGTGGCAACAGCAGTAAATACCTCTCCCCCGGTTCCTGCCCCACAGCCAACGGGTGTGGCTAAAACTCAACTGCAACAGCAGTCGGCGCGCCTGATACACGTTCAGACAAATACGCCGATGGAATTGCCTCACAGTCTGTCTGTGGTTCACATAGGCAAGCCCAATGACTTAGTGCCGCCGGATATTGATGTTTCTGGATTTGCTAATTCTGAGATTGTTTCTCGGGTACACGCAAATCTCCGGGTGGAGGGAGACGCTTGCTACCTAGAAGATGTAGGCAGTTCAAACGGCACTTACGTCAACAATACTCCCCTGCCCAAGGGAAACCGACACCGGTTGCGACCGGGAGACCGCATCTCTCTGGGCAAAGGAGACCTGGTTACGTTTCTATTTCAAATCTCTTAGATCGAGTTTGGATTGGGCGATCGAAAGTCTAAAATCTAAAATCGCATCTTGAGGCGCTCTACCAAAACTCAATGCTGCCAATGTGATTAAGCTGACCTTGCTACATCCACTCCAGTCTATTCCCGTCCGCAGTTGGATCTTTGAAGACGAACAGGTCGTCCGGATCGGGCGATCGACCGAAAACCACGTCGTTCTTTTTAGCGCTGTGGTTTCTCGTCGTCACATCGAATTGCGGCGCAGCGGCATAACTTGGGAACTGATTAATTTAGGTACCAACGGCACTTACCTCGATGGTAAGCCGATCGCTAAGGTTCCGGTTGTGGACGGTCTGATCGTTCACTTGGCTCGCTCGGGCCCGAAAATTCAAATCAACGTCGGCCCGAATCAGTCCTCAGCCCAGTTAGGAATTCTTAGCGTCAAGCCAAGGGATGTATCGGCAATTCACGCTCCCCCCGGGAGCGCGCTCCTGAGCACGATTCCTGTTCCCGACCAAAAAGAAGTTGGCACTTCTAGGGAAGAGGAGGAGTTAACGGAGGCAGAAAACAGGCGGAATTATTCGGAAGAAAAATATTAAATCGGCATCTTTGGACGATCGAGATTTTACGCATGGCGGCACTCAGGAGTTTATTTTATGAGTACATCACAACAACAGATTGTTAAGCGCAGCGAACTGCTAAACCGCCGCACGATCGACCGCAGAACTGCGGAAGAGGTCGGCAGGGTAGATCGGCTTTGGCTTGATGCTAACTCCCAGCGGGCGATCGGCTTTACTTGCAAGTCGGGACTTTTGGGTAGCAAAAAAACTTGGTTCGCTTGGGCGCAAGTTGATACGGTGGGCGAAAATGTTTTTGTCACCATTAACCCGGAACTGCCCCCATTGCATCAGCCGGAACAAGCTGTTTGTCCGATCGGGCTTGAGGTGCTAACGGACGCTGGCAATAAGGCGGGTGCGGTGGTTGACTACCTATTTGATGTGCGGACGGGTTCAGTCACCCACTACCTGTTTTCTTCGAGCGGCTGGCGCGGCGTTTTAGACGGGATTTACTTGTTGCCGGTGTCAGCGATTTCGACGATCGGCAGCAAGCGGGCGATCGTCTCTGAAGCTGCTGTATCGGAACCCGTTCTGTACGCGGAGGGACTGCACAAAAAAGTCGGTCAGGTAGCAGAGTTTTTACAGGACGATTTCGACAGAACTCTCAAAAATGTCGCAGGCGCAAGGCGGAACGCTCGGAGTCTGGCGGAAAAACTCCAAGATAAAGCTCAAGAAGTCAGGGATGTAGCTCAAGAAAAAGTGGCAGAGTTGAAGCGGAATCAGCATGAATCAGCACCGCCAGATCCGACAAAGCCGCCCGAGTCGGATTTGCCCTCTTAGTGCGGCCGCGGCTGGGCGACTAATTGCCGATCGCATTTTTGGGGCTGCGGGCGGGAGGCCGCGGTCGATCGGTATTTTCGGTGTAGGAGATTGAGGCTTTCTCGCTCAGAATTTTAGTGGTGCTCAAAGCATTGTATTTTAAAATTATCCCATCAATCAGAAAAATGTTAGCAACTCAAAAAGACCTATGCTTTCTGATACAACTCACTTCTTGCACCATTGTTAATCAGCCTTTCACGGGCGGGTTCTCTTGCCAACCCCTACTCCCCACCAGAAAATCTACTCTCCGTGGAACAGGCATCTTGCCTGTTCTTGAAGATGGTGCAAGATGTGAGATACCACCAACAAAGATTTTATCTAGAGGGAGTAGCGGTACACTGACAACCCTTTTAAGAATTAATTTATTTGCAGCTTTATCCAAAAAAATCGCTCTTGAAGCATCCCCGTTTCAGTCTTGTGGGGGAGTGTCAAAACATCAGTGATTACCTTAACTCTGCTACATCCAATCCAGTCTGTCCCGGTTCAAAGTTGGTGTTTTGAATCCGAATCGGTGGTTCGGATCGGTCGATCGAACGACAATGATGTAATTATTTACAGCGCTGTAGTTTCCCGCCACCACGTAGAGCTGTGGAATCACGCTTCGGGCTGGGAAATTATTAATTTTGGCGCTAACGGCACTTATGTAGATGATAGACCGATCGCTCAGGTGTCAGTGGCGGACGGGATGACGGTTCGCTTGGGCAATTCCGGACCCAAAATCCGGATTCGGGTGGGCGCGACTCTGGAACCGAGCAAAATAACGAGGCCGCCACAGCGCGAACTCGGCCAAAAGGACGAAGTTTCAAAAGACAGGTCAACTGCTTGGTCTCTGGGTGTGGGAATTATCGAAGACGATGAAGAGGGAGCGCTGACTCACATCGATCTTGACTGACCGGCCGCTATCTATCCCTGCGAACCAACTCAAACAAAACTCGGGGTGCACTGCATTCGATCGTCTAACTAATATCTGGGCAATTCCGCTGATTTTTGCCCAAATATGGCGATAAATTAATTAACAGCTTTTCTAGTACGAGATCAACCTTCTACAGATAAGATTTGGGGGATATCGATCGATATTAACTCTGTTTCGTTGCTGGCCCAGCGGCGGTAATCCGAGAGCAACTGGTACATCAACCGCTGTTTGACGCTCAGCAGTACGCTCTTGAGCAAACCGTTGCCCGTTGCTTCTAAAATCGGTTTGGGCGTCAGCCAAAACGGCGGCGGTAACTCTACTTGCACTTCTAAATCCGCTTTTCCCTTCAAGTACGTTACCCCGCTGCTTTGATGTACGCAAAGCTTTCCTTTGAGATTGAGAGCAAAGCGATCGTTTATATAACCCACGCCGAGAATTTCGCAGGCGACGGACTCTAAATTGATTGTGCCGTCCGACTGGGCCCACACCCTCATGTCTACTGTGGGTTGAATGCTCAGCATCATAAATTGTAACGGCCGCATTTTCAGGCGGAAACAGTCATCGCTCAGTTGCTCTGTGCGAGTTCGATCGACCAAGGCGTTCACCAGTCGCCTCGGCTGGCGCAGATAATGTTGAATGGGAACCCGTTCGTCTGGTACGGCGAGCTCAACGGATTGGAAGGAATTAAAGTGTATGTACATGAGAAAATATCAAAATATATGAATCGTAAGCATATCTTAATAAACTATAACCTTTTTCAGGTAGTGTAAGTCGCGCACTCGGGCAATGTCATCCGAGAAATAACGGATAAAAGCTTTCGGGACATCACTAATTTTTTCATCATACTTACTGACTGATGAGAGTCAAGCAAACATTTGTAAAGTAAAATTGCTGCTTATGAAAATTTCGTTAGCGAAGCCCTCGAAGAGGATCGCACATCTGGGCCCTGTCGGTACTAATGCAGAAACAGCCGCTCTGGCTTATGTCAAGTGGTTGAGCCAAGAAACTAACTCCGAATGCACCCTATGTCCTTATTCCACCATTTCTCAGGCACTAGAGGCATCTGCCTCTGGGCTGGTTGACTATTCAATTGTCCCGGTGGAAAATTCCATAGAAGGTAGCGTGACAGTAACGCTAGATACCCTGTGGCGGCTGGATGCACTGCGAATTAAACACGCCTTGGTTTTGCCAATTTCCCACGCGCTACTGTCAAATGCTACAAGTTTTAACGAGATTCAAAAAGTTTACTCTCACCCGCAAGCGCTAGCTCAGTGTCAGTTGTGGTTGAGCCAATTTATCCCAGCGGCTCAGTTGATTCCGGCGAATTCAACCACGGAAGCGTTGCAGTACCTGCAAGATAGCAGTATCGCGGCGATCTCTTCCCCAAGAGCGGCTCAACTCTACAATTTGCCGGTGCTCGCTCACCCGATTAACGATTATCCCGACAATTACACTCGATTTTGGGTACTCGGCCCGGATGCCGGAAAACTGGGCAACGCCCCAGAAGCAGACGGCTCATCAATTACATCCGCCAAACCAACGGCTAACTCGCACCCCGATGGCGCGCCGTCGAATTGTACTCACACGTCACTAGCTTTTAGCGTACCTGCCAATATGCCGGGAACACTGGTAAAACCTTTGCAAGTATTTGCCAGTCGCGGTATTAATTTAAGTCGCATTGAATCTCGGCCGACAAAGCGATCGCTCGGAGAATATATTTTCTTTATGGACGTTGAAGCGGATGTTTGTTCTGCATTAGTTCGATCGGCACTAGAAGAGTTAAAAAATCACACTGAAACTTTAAAAATCTTCGGCTGCTACAGTGTACTTTCAGTTGTATAATTTTTAAGTAAAATTTAGGAGGCTGGCGAGATGGATGCTGATGAACTTCTTAAGCGATATGCAGCCGGAGAAAGAAATTTTTACGAAGCTAATTTGATAGGCGCTTCCCTCTCCGAAGCTTTCCTAAGTCATATTTGCCTCGTCTGTGCGAACTTGAAAGACGTAAACCTCGCTTCGGCAGACCTGAGTTGGGCTAACTTAATTGGTGCAAACCTCGATAGTGCTTGTCTGCTGCTGGCAGACCTAAATGGGGCTGACTTGAGTTCAGCAAATCTAACTCGTGCCAAATTAACAGGGGCTGACTTGATTCAAGCAAAGTTAGAAAACGCCAACTTGGGGGACACTAAAATGATCGGTGTCAACTTGACCGGGGCAAAATTGTATATGGCCAACTTGATGGAAGCCAACTTGATCGAAGCTTGCTTGGACGAAGCCGACCTCGAAAAAACGAATCTAAGCGAGGTAAAACTGCGGGGCGCGAGTCTGAGAAAAGCCAACTTGAGAGGCGCATTTTTATGTGAAAGTAACCTTCAGGGTGCTGACTTGAGAGAAGCTGATTTGCGCGGAGCTAATTTGAGCGGTGCCTTTTTATGCGGTGCCAACCTCGAAGGCGCTAAGCTAGAGGGGGCCATTTTAAGCGGGGCAATACAGTTTTGCATCAGACAAGTCTGACCGAAGAGCAATATGTACGCGCGGAATCTGACAACTAAGGGCTAAAAAATATAGTATTCATTTGACTGAAAGTGCAGTTAATTTGCTCCTGTACCTTAGCAAAATGAAGCTGCATCTTGAGTATCTCTTTCTTAGAATTAGCTTGAGCAATTTTACTTTCCAAAGCTAGCAAGTTGCGGTTGAGAGTTTCTACTCGCACAGTTTGGTCGTCTAAGTCAATTTTTATTTCGGCGGCTTTATCGAATTGAATCTGCTTGCGAACTAAGGCGAGACGAACTGAACTTTCATCCTCTTTCTGAAGTGCTAGCAAAGCTCGCTGCTGCCACTGATTGGCTTGAGATTCAGCTTGATTGTACTGCCACTGAATCCGCAGTTGGGCGGAAATCGCGCTGCCAACAGCCTGACGCAGTTCTTTGAGAGGTTGCTGAATTTCTAAGATTAACAAATCCCAAAGATTCATCAGTTCGCTGGTAAAATCTTCGCGCTCTACAGAGGCTACCAATGCTTCTAACAGCAACAAATTTGGTTGCATCTGCTGCATAGTTGTCTCAAATATTAACTGTGCTTCTGATAACTGTCGATCGCTATTTTTTTCTGAGACTTCACCGGGTGAGCGATCTAATATTTTTTGAGTGCTGTCTCTGTTGGCTTCTGAATCGGAACTTGCAGGGACAAATGCCTGCAATTTTTCGCGGGCGATCGCGCTGAGCCTTTGTCTGAGCAAATCGCAGCCCGCCCGCTGCACAGCCCCTGTGGAGCTTTGACAAATCTGGATGACTATTTTTAATCCTGCATCGCCGTAATTCAAGGTTTCCTTGAGGGCGGCAATGCGATGTTCGCTGACAGAACTAGACAGGCGGTGTTTGACTCCTGCTAGTCCGCCGAGCACCACACCGCCCACAGGAGGCGGCAGTTGACCGCCTCTAACTGCATCGTATGGTTTCGGTTGGTTGAGATTTTCTAACACAAGCACTTATAGCAGTTGACAGTTGACAGTTGACAGTTGACAGTTATAGCACTGTCCACTGCTAACAGTTCCCAGCCCTTCCCTTTGCTTTTCGGAACAAAAAGTTTAAAATCGGCGTTTTTCCGATGGAACAATGTTTGGGACGGTCGCCTCGGAAGGAGTTGTTGTCCGAGGCAGAACTGAGGATGCTTCAGTTCTGTGAAAATTGGCTACTTGAGCGTGTCTTTCAGTACAGTCCTCGCTGCCAAGTGATTGCGGGTAGAAGTCAAAATTTCGGTTTCGCGTTCCAATCTCGCAGCAGTATCTTGCAATTCTAAAAGAATTTGCTGTTCTGTCGCTGCACCGTAAAGGTAGCTGGCTACCCAATAGGACAATTCTGTAGGCAAACTGGGAATGTCTTCGGGCAGGTCGATCGACTGATCCATCAATTTGCTGGAGAGGCGAACTACATCTCTGAGCAGTTGTTCGACATCTTTGCCCAAGGGTCTGAGGTCTTTTTGCGGCGGTTCGTCTTCAATCCATTCTACTAAACCGACTAAATACGGTTTTTCCCGAACGGCGTCGAGCACTCGGAACCGCTGCTGCCCGAGAGTCATAATTTTCATGCGGTCGTCGGGGAGTCGCTGGCAGTGAATCACTTCGGCACAGCAGCCAACGGGAGAGACTTTGTTTTGGTTGGGGTCCCACATGAGTACACCGAAACGGCGATCGCCCTCCAGAATCGTATTCATCATGATTCGATAGCGAAACTCGAAGATTTGCAGCGGCAGCGGTCTACCTGGAAATAGAACCACTTCCGGCAAGGGAAATAAGGGGAGTTCGCGAACTGCTGAGGAGGAAGAGGATGCCATTGTCGCTCAAAAGTGACGGTACTTGCGCTTCTTTTTCTTACTTTAACTGATTTGAGGCAATTCCGGGCGGGGGTGAGGGGCGATCGGGGGAAAATGCGGTTAAATGCAAGTGTACCCAGTGCTGTCAGCTTGAAAACATAGATCGCGGGCGATCGGCTGCCGACCTAGGGGGATTTACAGTCCAGGACGCGATCGCGCTATATGTAGCGTGCCAAAAGTTCCGATCGCCCGTTAAATCGGAGCAACGTAGGTTTGAGGATTGAAATAGAGTAGGTTTGCCTATTAACCTCAACATATCGCTAATTTCCTACTGCGCCTAATACTTTCAGCGTATCTTTGCGATCGTTAGTAATCCCAGTCACGCCTGCAATATTCATTCCTTCATAAAGACGTTCAGCTTTCAGCGTTTTAATATAGGTAAGTGTTTCAATATTCCACAGTTTAATTGTCTCATCTTCACTGCCACTTGCAAGCATTAATCCGTCAGCACTAAAAGCAACAGAGCGAACAGTATTTTTATGTTCTGTAAAACTTTTGAGGCAAGCGCCACTTTTTACATCCCATAGTTTGAGCGTACAGTCATCACTGCCACTAGCAACAAGGCTGCTATTAGGACTAAACACAACCGATCTGATTGGCTGTTGGTGTCCTGTTAAAGTATGCAGACATTCACGCGTGTTACTATCCCATAATTTGATAGTGAGGTCATCACTTCCACTGGCGATAATTTTACCATCAGGACTCCAGGCAACTGCATACACTCCTTTTTGATGCTTTCCTATATCGAGTAGTTGTTTTGTTTGAATATTCCATATTTGTAAGATTGTAGCATCACTACCGATCGCTATATTCTCACCATCAGGACTGATAGCAAGCGATCGAATCCAATATGGATGTTCGTAATTTTCTAAGCAGTGACCCGTGTTAGCATCCCATATTTTTATCCTGTAATCGTCCCCAGTGCTAATCAGTTTTGTTCCTTCCGTATTGAAAGCTACTAAACAAATCCAATCTTTGTGTTTCTCTGAGAAATTTGAACATTTACGAGTAGCTAGATCCCATAACTGTACTCTCCCATCATTACCGCCACTGGCTATTTTTGTGCCTTGAGGATGAAATGCAACTGACTGAACCCGCTTTGTAGCTCTACCTAGTATGTTGAATTTCTCTGTCTCGATATCCCACAGTTTAACTGTGCGATCGTCACTTCCACTAACAAGGGTTTTTCCATCAGGAGAAAAAGCAACTGACCACACTCGTTGAGTATAGCCATAGATAGTTTTCAAAGATTCGCCTTTGCGGACATCCCACAATCTGACACTTTGATCGTCACTACCAGTAATTAAAGTTTCACCATTTGGACTAAAAGCTATAGTTCTAATTCGGCGATCGCTTTCTGGTAAAGTGAGTAATAATTCACCATTTTCAATGTTCCATAACTTGACAGTTAGATGGTCACCGCTAGCCAGGGTTTGACCGTCAGGACTAAAAGCAACTGACCACACTCTTCCATCATGTCCCGAAAATTTTTTGAGACAGTTACCAGTCTTAATATCCAACAATCTGACAAGTTTATCATCCGTACCAGTCGCTAAAGTTTCACCATCAGGACTAAAGTCGATCGAGCGAACCGGATGCTGGAGGTTTTGCCAGGTGGTGTGACATTCACCTGTCTGAACATCCCATAATTTTACAGTTTGATTTGCACTCCCACTGGCTAAAACTGTCCCTTGAGTGTTGAAAGCAACTTTGACTACCCAGCAACTATGTGGTAAAATGCGAGGACTTTGAGGAGAGTCAACATCCCACAATATTACGGTGCGATCGGCACTAGCACTAGCCAAATTTTTACCATCAGGACTGAAGGCTACTGACCAAACTTGATGGGTGTGTCCCTGTAATGTGTCAAGACATTCACCCGTATTAATATTCCATAACTTAACGGTGCGATCGTCACTCGCACTAGCTAAAATTTGTTTTTGGGGATGAAAGACAACAGACCTTACCCAATTAGTATGACCTACACAAGTAGTTATGAGTTGACCATCCGTTACTCGCCAAATATAAATATTTTTATCTGCATCACCTGTCGCCCATAATTTCCCATCACAACTAAATGCTACTGAGAGAATGCTGCCTAATGGTTCAGAAAAAACCGATTTAGATAAGTCAGAGTTGGCAAAATTAACCTGATGTAAATTAACTCCATGCAGATAGGCTTGGGAAATAGTTAAATCCGAAAAATCATAGTTTGTTAAATCGGTTTCTAGCTGGCACAAGATGTTGAGAATATTGCCTCCCAAATATCCTGGTGCTTGAGGCGATTGTTGTTGGCAATTGGATATAATTTGTTTAAGTTTATTTTCGACATTTCTTTTACCGCCCATTTCCTGAAGCAATCTTTCCAATAATGGTGTGATAATTTGACGAACTTGAGTTTCTCTAATATAGTCTTTGGATGTGGCTTTGCACAGAGAGTAGCTGTTCAAAAGTTCTATTTGCTCTGTCTTAATTTCTTGGCATATTTTATCTATTAGTCGATTGAGAATGTATTCTCTCAATACGGGTAGCTGTGTATATCCCAATTGGGTATTTTTGATGAGCGATTCAGTATCTTTGATGAGCGATCGTCGCTTTAAAGACGCCAAACATTCGACCAATTCCTGTTGAGCTTCCCATAAAATAATATCTTCCTGTAATTCTTCGTCTGAAACTGGCTCATAATTAATTGACATCCAGTACATAATTTGTTTTTCTGACGAAGATAGCCGTTCAAGTTGACGTTCTAATAAATTGTTAATTTTAGTAAATTTTACTCTGCCTCTATTCAAATATTTTTTTACAAATCGGGATATGTCTCCTCTTAATGAAGAATCTCGAATATCTTTTGCTACAACTTCTAAAGCAAAAGGATTACCTGCATAGTTTTCAATAACGTTTTTCCAGTCATCTTCTGAGTCAGAGAATCCTCCAAATCTAGTAAATATTTCTCTACCATCTTCTACCTTCAAACCATCTAAATTTAATGAACGTATATTTTGATTCTGTCTGGCTATCAATTCAATTGCTTCTGCTGTTTCTCGGCTGGTAATTACTAAACAGCTTTCATGAGATGATTGAGCTATTCGTCTTAGCAAATCACCATACCCTTGATATCCTTCTAGATATTGACCTATATGGCTACTACTTTGAAGAATTGACTCTGCATTATCCAGTATAAGCAAACAGCGTGAAGATTCTAAATAACTAATCAGTCTGGTTATTCGATCCGCTAAAGTTTCTGGTAGTGTAGTTTCTTGCTGATTAGAAAAGAATTTGATTGCATCTGCTAGGATTTTTTCTACTGGTGGCGATGCCTCAAGACTTCGCCAGATTATATAGTCAAAATTATTTTGAATTTTTTTGGCTAATTCGATCGAGAGAGTAGTTTTACCTATACCTCCTTCACCCAGCAGCAAAATTAATTGACATTTGTCCTCTATCCATTTTTCTAATGTACGTAGTTCCTGAGTGCGCCCGTAGCAATAGGAGACAATGCGGGCATCTCCCCAGTCTTGGGTTGAAGATACAGCCAGAGTGGTTGACTGAGATGGATTATTATCGACAACTTCTTCCCAATTCAGACCCAAAACCTGGCAGAAAGCTTTGAAAGTATTGTTTTTAATAGGTGTTCCCTGCAAAAATCGTTTCCAAGTCCCTATTGATACAGCTAAATATGTTTCCTCTACGTTCTCCCAATCTCGATTAGGGTCAAGGATCTGACTGGCTTCTTTACGCCATATAGGGTCTTCTATTGCCCATCCCCTTTCTTCTCTAGCCTGTCTTATCCTAGCCAGTCCCCGAAGAGAAGCTTTAAGACTCTTCATATAACATTCGACTCCCTGGTTGTCAAGCACAAATTTAGATCATTATACACGAAATCGAACTGATCTGTTTTTGTGCTGGAGTATTCATGCGACGGATGAGACAGTTAAGTCATAACTAAGGATTACAAGATTCTTCGTATCGCATCTGTCTACAAACAATCCAGGAGTAACATCAATTATGACATCCAACACTGTATTTGATTTTCTCAAAACGGCTGAAAGTGAGGAGAACTATATTACCTGTCCGGCTTGCGGCTCTCCCATTGGTATCAGAACTCAAGGCTATGAAATGATTTTGACTGATAACTTACGCTTGGAGTTAGATGGCAACATTGCAGCCCTACGGCTTTTCTTAGAACGATTGGAAACTAAATTAGAACAAAGAAACTTGTTATTAAAACCATCAACGGATGGTCGTTATCCATACGGGCAGGAAAGAAAGTTTTTTTCCGATGATAAAACTGTTGATGCTGATGATGACGATGACGATGACGATGACGATGATGATGATGATGATGCAATTCAAAATAAACGAGAATTATCTCATCAAGGGATGTATCGAGGTATTTTAGGCAAAGATGCTGCGGAAGACTTTGTTCAGAAAAAGTTAGACTTTTTTGAGCAAATCAGAAATCATGATAAATTCCCACTCAAAACAGAAACTGACCAAGAACTTTTGGATCGAGAATGTAAATCTCTCCTGCGTGGTATAGAACCTCGTTCTTTAATTGGGAATTTGATGGATTTGATTTTTGACCAAAGGAATGTCTTTGAATGGATGAAAAAACTTGAGAGCGAACCAAACAGAAAAAGGCTCAAAGAACTACTCAATGAAGTTTGTCCTACAATCCAATGGTACTTAAATAAGTTAGAGGAAATTCATGGTAAAAATAAAGATGATGAAGGATTACTCAAAGCTATTATTAGAGGGCAATTTGTTTTAGCGATAGTTCTGGGACACAACAGTAAAAAATGTGACATTTATGAACTAAAAACAATCTCTCTAGATAGTAATGTGCCATTTACCTTACCTCGGCAAACAATTATTTCATACCGTAATTTACTAGACATTCTTCACTCGGAAGTGGTGTTAGGTAATCCTAAACTGAGATTATCAGACAATTTGCAGAAAGAGTTAAAATCTAGTAAAGAGAAGTTGTTGAAGCAACAAAACGTACAACAAGCATCAAATATTTCCCCAAAGACTAATACGCTAAATAGCGAAGCTCTACTTGAAGAGTTTGTGAGAAAACTTGTCAAACAATGGGGTCGAGAAATTTATAAGCTAGTCAATTTTTCCTGTACAGGGCCTTCAGGAGATAATAATAAACGGTGCGGTTGGTATCCCAAAGAAAGCGAAACTCACTCAATTATCTTACTAGGAAGTCCGGGTACTGGCAAATCAAGTGTTTTACTCACAGGGTTAGTTTCTTTTTTCGATCACGTACAAGTTTTGGGAGCAACTGTAGCCCTTGATTTACCAGATGATCGACAACGATTGCAAGAGCTAGAAAAAGAGTATCGTAATGGGTCGATTCCTAAACCCACAAAAACAGGTACTAAAACCAGTATTAAACTTTCTGTGCAGTTTCCTGAAATAGGTTCAAATAATTTCGATAAAACTCACTTTGTCTTTACGGATATAGCGGGAGAAGATGTGGCGCGCAGTTTGACAGAAGAAGGTTCTCAACCTTGGGTACTGAGAATCCTGAAAAATGCCAATACAATTATCTTTTTCTTTGACTTATCGATTGAGCCTACTATTCGCGAAAAATTGACTAAAACTCGCAATGCAGAAATTTGGAAAGCTGTTGCGGAAAATTATGCGGTCGTCAATAAATCACGCGAGGGTAGAGCTACGGTCAATCAGTTATATCTTTTGGAACAAATCATCAGCGATTTAGAAACGCAAAGAGGTAATTTATCAGGGATAAATTTTATCTGCGTCATTCCAAAATCCGACCTCTATGCTAAAAAAGATGGAGAACAAGACCGATTGTTTTTTAACAGTTTTTACGAAAAGATGATCGGTCAAGGTATTTTTGTACCGTCAAATTTTGACAAACAGGATGATGAGTCTTTTGATGGATTCTGTTCGCTGGGAGGCACAGGTTATAACCCCAAGAGTAAAGACAATAAGGATACTTCTAGTAAGAAGAGTAAAGTTTTACAGCAAAAAGACATCGGTAGGATGATTTCTGATGAAGTGCGTAAGTGTTTATTAAATATGGGGAATGCTTTAGGGGAAGATGCTGTTCCTGCTTTCAAAGAATCCCTAAAACAGTTGGCTGAAGTTCGGTTAATGCAAAGGTTGGAAGCTCCTTTAGGGAAGGATTCTGTTTACTATTTAGCTGTTTCAGCACTCGGTAAAGATACATCAAAGATACAGCAGGAAGGAAAAGAGGAGATAGATGGTGTCTTTAACCAGAAATTATCTGAATATGTCTTTATTTTACCCATTGCTCTAGCAGTTGCAGATGAAATATCGAAGCAACAATCTTAGTATTCGGGTAACATTTTACCCCCTGGTTGTCAAGCACAAACTCAGATCATTCTATACGGAATTGAACTGATCTGTTTCTGTGCTGGCACGATTATGGCTAAGGATGAGACCTTTGAGTCATAGCTAAAGATTGCAAGATTCAATGAGGGCAAAATGGCTCAATAATACCCATTTTACTAATTCTCAACTAATTTGCTTTCTTATCAATCTAACAGCAGGAGCGATCTATATGAGCCTCAATGATAACATCGCACAGACGTTCAAAGATTTGGCAAACCTCGGTAACACTATGGAACGAGAACAATTGAAAAAACAGGTAAAAGGCTACTCCATCAAGGGCTGGAAAGAAGAACGCATAGCGATGGTTGTAGCATCCGGGGGAATATCAGGTGCTTTAGGGGGTCCTATGGGGTTAGCAGCAATTCCTGCGGATCTGGCCTGGTGTGGGAGAGTCAGTGCCTTGGGCTGTTTCGGGATTGGTCATATCAAAGGTATTGATGTAGATTATGACGTAGATATGAATTTAATCATGTCTATTTGGACAGGGCTTGGAGAAGCCGCAAGTACCATTCCAGTCGGAAAAGTTGGTATTAAAGTTTGTAGCAAAGCAACACCGAAGATAGCTGCTAAGGTAGCCGGAGTTCTTGTTTCAAAAGTAGCTCTCAAAGGTGGATCTAAACTCGGGGCAAAATTAGCATCTAAAGCTGCATCTAAAGCTGCTGCAAAGTTAGCTACGAAACTTATGGCAAAGACTGGTACAGGTTGGATTCCCCTGGTCGGTGGAATTGTTTCTGGAGGGGTTAACTGGTGGCTAGTTGATGGGCTTTTAGAGGCTGCTGAACAGTATTACTCACACGAATATATAGTCTTGCGTGATGGCGAACTGGCTTCTGCGGCTTAGATTTTCTACTTTGCAGAGTATAGCTTATGGGTGCGTTATGCCATCTGCTAGCGCACCTTCGTTTGAATAGTTCACAAGAGGAGATTTCAATGACTCCGATGACTGGCGAACAGTAGATAATCCCAAAAATGAAAAAAAATCTGACATTTCAAAAGTCAGCAAAGTCAATTAACTTAATTCAGCGAAAATCTTCACATACATAAGGAGAAACCAATGGCAATTTCGATTTTTACCTCTAGCTCTAACTCTAACATTACTTCCTCATCAAACACTATGTTTCCCAATATGGGAAACATGAATAATAATCTATCCCTAAATCCTTCTTTGAATCTGCCGGGGATGGATGCCAGTTTATTCCTCAATCAGTCTTCCAATATGAGTATTGGAAGCATGACGATGAACACTACAATGAACGCTTTTGGGTCAATGTCTTCTAATCCTACTGGCGGTTCAGGAGTCAATTTTAATATTTGGGGTAATGGCTCGATCGACCGTTCGGCACGGATCGATCCTGACGCACCAACTTATGTACTTATTCATGGATGGCGTAATACCGGCGGAAATGCAGGCAACGGCTACAAGCCAGGGGATTGGCTGGCAGACCAAGCTCAAACTATACGCCAGCGAGAATCTAATGCAAATCTCGTCGTCGTTGACTGGGAAAAGGACGCTGCTAATCCCTTATATTTCCCTTCTGCCGACAAAACACAGAATGTTGGCAATCAGCTATCTGCTTACTTGAAAAATAGCGGTGTAGATCCTAATTACACCACCTTAATCGGACACAGTTTAGGAGCTCACGTTGCTGGATTTGCAGCCTCTGCCTATCGCCAATCCACCGGAAAAGTGATTAATCAAATTGTGGGATTAGACCCCGCTGGCCCGGCATTTGAAGGTAAGGGTGCAGGCGATCGCCTCGACCCAACTGATGCTAATCGCGTCGTAGCTATTCATACCAGCCAGGTATTAGGTTACAACGATCGGCTAGGTACTCTCGATATTTATGCAAATAAAAAAGAATGGTTCCAGCCGGGGGGGAAACAGTCAATCTTTCCGAAAAACTTTTTAGGCGGAAATCACACCTACGGTACTACCCTCTTCACAGAATTACTTCAAGGTAACAGCTTTTCTCAGCTTAACGGCTCTCTCCTAAACCTCAACACGGTAGTCAACGCAGGATTTACTGGGGAAAACGATGCTAGCACTAAAAACAATAAAGGTATTGTTGCTCTCAATCTACCCGGTACTGCCAACAACGATAATCTAGCCGGTGGCGCAGCTAATGACAATATTCGTGGTGGCGCAGGAATTGACAAGATTTCTGGTGGCGATGGCAATGATGGTCTCTTTGGGGATGGCGGTAACGATATCCTTAATGGTGGACGTGGTAATGATTCGATTTTCGGCGGTGTTGGTAACGATCGCCTGTTTGGAGATGAAGGTGACGACGTGCTGACGGGAGCAGATGCCGCAGTAGGAAGAGGTTTGGGCGAAGTAGACACCTTAACGGGTGCTGCTGGGCGCGATCGCTTTGTGCTAGGCGCTACTGGGGGGGCTTTCTACAGCGATAATGATATTAGTACCTCCGGCCTCAGCGATTTTGCCATGATTACCGATTTTAATGCCTTAGAGGACACGATCCAACTGTCGGGCCCCAAGTCGAGATATAGTTTGGGAGCGTCACCGACGGGTTTAGCTGCGGGTACAGCCATCTTCCTGAATGAAAGCCGTCCCGAACTAATTGCGATCGTTCAAGGTTCCACCAACCTCAACCTCAGCGCCAACTATTTTGTCAATGTCTAGTAGGACTTCAACAAACTGGGCTATATCTGGCTTCGACAAGTGGGGTTGATCTGCTTTTGCCCGCATTTGTTTTTGCAAGTCGATCGCCCAAATTTTCATCAAACACAGTCCTGGACGCACTCATACCAAAGAAACCGGGTTTTACCTAATCTGTTAGCTACTACTCAGAATTTTCGTAAAAAAACCCGGTTTCTGACTATCCTTGCGTCCAGGAATGAAAAAAAAGGAACAAAGTATTTTTCCCTTGTTCCTTCTTTTGTTATTTCCCAAACTGTCAATCTACAGCTTGACTTCGATATCTACGCCGGCTGGCAAATCCAGTTTCATCAAAGCGTCGATTGTTTTAGCAGAAGGCTGGTGAATGTCGATGATGCGGCGGTGCGTGCGGGTTTCAAAGTGTTCGCGAGAATCTTTGTCAACGTGGGGCGATCGCAGCAAGCAGTAAATCCGCCGTTTTGTCGGTAGGGGAATCGGGCCGATCGCTGTGGCTGCTGTCCGATTTGCTGTATCTACAATCTTTTCGCAGGATGCGTCTAGAATTCGGCGATCGAAAGCTTTGAGGCGAATGCGAATTTTTTGCTGTTGAATTGTTGCCATTTTGGTTTCTTTAATTTTCTAGGTTCAGTTGATTTTTAGTCATTAGTCATTAGTCATTAGTCATTAGTTATTCACTATTTAATCGTTAAATACTGACTGATGACTGATGACTGCTGACTGCTGACTGATGACTAATGACTCATCACTAAATAGCAGAAAAGCCTGATTAAATTTGGTGGCTTTTCTGCTATGCAAGGCTGTTACCGTAATCCTACTTGAGGATTTTGGAAACAACGCCGGCGCCGACGGTGCGGCCGCCTTCGCGGATGGCGAAGCGCATTCCTTGTTCGATCGCGATCGGGTGGATCAGCTCAACAGTCATCTTGATGCGGTCACCAGGCATCACCATTTCAGCTTCAGTACCGTCATCAGCAGTGAACTGCATGATCGTACCAGTTACATCCGTTGTGCGGACGTAGAACTGAGGGCGGTAGCCTGAGAAAAAGGGCGTGTGACGGCCGCCTTCTTCCTTCTTAAGGATGTACACTTCAGATTCAAACTGAGTGTGAGGCAAGATGCTCTTCGGCTTGGCAATCACCATGCCTCTTTCAATATCCGCCTTTAAAATCCCCCGGAGAAGTAGACCCACGTTGTCGCCAGCCAAGCCTTCTTCCAAGGACTTAGTGAACATTTCCACACCAGTCACCGTAGTGCTGCGAGTGTCCTTAAGCCCAATCACTTCCACGTTTTCGCCGACTTTGACTTTCCCACGTTCAATCCGGCCAGTAGCAACAGTACCCCGACCAGTAATCGAGAATACGTCTTCAACTGCCATCAAGAAGGGCTTATCAATTTCACGTTCTGGCGTGGGGATGTAACTATCCACTGCTTCCATCAGTGCGTAAATCTTGTCAATCCAGGGATTTTCGCCCTTTACAGCCTTGGGATTAGCAGCCATCGCTTCGAGAGCTTTCAATCCCGAACCAGTCACGATGGGGATATCATCGCCAGGAAAATCGTAAGAACTCAGAAGTTCGCGAACTTCCAGTTCCACCAATTCCAAAAGTTCTGCATCGTCTACCATGTCTTCCTTGTTCAAGAAAACAACCAAGCTAGGAACGCCAACTTGCTTAGCTAGCAAGATGTGTTCGCGAGTTTGAGGCATAGGGCCATCAGCCGCTGACACAACTAGGATGCCACCATCCATTTGAGCCGCACCAGTGATCATGTTTTTCACATAGTCAGCGTGTCCGGGACAATCTACGTGGGCATAGTGCCGACCAGTTGTTTCGTACTCAACGTGAGCAGTATTAATCGTAATACCCCGTGCTTTTTCTTCAGGGGCGGCGTCGATTTCGTCGTACTTCTTACCCTTAGCCTGACCTAATGCTGAAAGAGTCATCGTAATCGCGGCGGTCAAAGTTGTTTTGCCGTGGTCAACGTGACCGATCGTACCGATGTTTACGTGGGGTTTAGTCCGTTCAAATTTTGCGCGTGCCATTCTTGATCTGTTCCTTGTTTTTTTTAGCGATTTTAGACTTGAGATTTTAGATTCTAGATTTTGGATTCAATCCAAAATCCAAAATCTAAAATCTAAAATCATTAGTTCCCTTTGTTCTTAGCGATAATGGCTTCAGCCACATTTCGCGGCACTTCTTCGTAATGGCTGAATTCCATTGTGAAGATGCCCCTACCTTGGGTTTTCGAGCGGATGTCAGTGGCGTAGCCAAACATTTCTGCTAGTGGAACCTTTACAGAAACTTTGGCAATTCCCTGATCCGTCTCTTGACCCTCGATATGACCCCGACGCGAGTTGAGGTCGCCGATGACGTTCCCGATGTAATCTTCGGGAACTTCTACCTCTACTTTCATCATAGGCTCTAGCAGCACTGGCGACGCCTTCATCACAGCTTCTTTAATCGCCATTGAACCGGCGATCTTAAATGCCATTTCTGAGGAGTCTACATCGTGGAAAGACCCGTCTACCATAGTAGCTCTGAGGTCAATCACGGGATATCCTGCTAGAATACCTGATTCGCAGGCTTCTTTCATCCCTTGCGCTGCCGGATTGATGTACTCTTTCGGTATAGTACCACCGACAATTTTGGAGACAAATTCAAAGCCGGTTCCCTCTTCACCGGGTTCTAGTTCGATCACGACGTGACCGTACTGACCTTTACCGCCGCTTTGGCGGATAAATTTACCTTCGGCGCGGACGGCTTTGCGAATGGTTTCGCGGTAGGCTACTTGCGGCTGACCGACGTTGGCTTCTACTTTGAATTCGCGCAGCATCCTGTCTACCAAAATTTCCAAGTGCAGTTCGCCCATGCCGGCGATGACTGTCTGATTGGTTTCAGGGTCAACGTTGACTCGGAAGGTGGGGTCTTCTTCCGAGAGAGACTGGAGGGCTTTGGAGAGCTTCTCCATGTCTTGTTTGGTTTTGGGTTCGACAGCGACGGAGATGACTGGCTCTGGAATAAACAGGGACTCCAGAATCACTTCCGAGCCTTCTTCACAGATGGTATCGCCTGTGAAGGTGTCTTTCAGACCCAAGGCTGCTCCCAAGTCTCCGGCGCGGAGTTCTTCTACATCTATCCTATGGTCCGCTTTGAGTACAACTAGGCGAGAAACCCGCTCTTTTTTGTCTTTGGTGGAGTTTAGGACGTAGCTACCTTTTTTGAGGACACCAGAGTAGACGCGGACGAAGGTCAGGCGACCGTAGGGGTCTGCCATGATTTTGAATGCCAGAGCTGACAGCGGGGCGTTGTCGTCGGCAAAGCGCTCTGCTGTCTCGCCGTTGGGCAGAAGTCCTTGAATTGGCGGAACTTCCAAGGGCGACGGCAGATAGTCGATGACTGCATCCAATAACAACTGAACGCCTTTGTTTTTGAATGCCGAACCGCACAGCATGGGGACGATCGTACCAACGACCGTACCGTGACGCAGGGCTGTGCGGATTTCGTCTTCCGTTAGTTCTACGCCTTCGAGGTATTTCTCGGTGAGGGCGTCGCTGGTTTCTGCTACGGATTCGATCAGCTTGGTGCGATATTCCGCGGCTAGATCCTTTACTTCATCGGGGATTTCTATTTCCTCGATGTCTGTGCCGGCGTCATTGTTGTAGATGTAGGCTTTCATTTGCACTAAGTCTACAATTCCCCGGAAGTTTTCTTCGCTACCGATCGGGATTTGGATGGGTACAGCGTTCGCTCTCATCCGATCGCAAATTTGAGCATGGACTTTGTAGAAGTTCGCGCCCATCCGATCCATTTTGTTGACAAACACGATTCGCGGTACTTTGTACCGATCGGCTTGCCGCCAAACTGTTTCTGATTGTGGCTGCACTCCGCCTACCGAGCAGAATACTGCGATCACTCCGTCGAGCACTCGCATAGAGCGTTCGACTTCGATCGTGAAGTCTACGTGTCCGGGAGTGTCAATGATGTTGATTTTGTGATCTTTCCAAGTGGTGGTGATAGCGGCAGCAGTAATCGTAATTCCCCGCTCTCGCTCTTGATCCATCGTGTCCATAATTGTTGTTCCATCGTGCACTTCACCCATTTTGTGAACCATGCCTGAATAGAACAGAATTCTTTCTGTTGTTGTTGTTTTGCCCGCGTCAATGTGGGCGGCGATGCCGATGTTGCGAGTTTTTTCTAGCGGGACGATACGTACCACAGCTACCTCCTTGGAGTTTGTGTTGCTATAATACAACTATACTACACAATCACTTTGTTTGCCATCGCTACCGACTTAAAACATAAGTATATGGAGCCTATTGTTACATTTTAATATTTTTTGCAAGATTTGTTCACAAAAATATTAAGGATGTGGCATGGAGACACTGCTTGAGTTTTGAGTTTTGAGGAAGGCAGTTTTCGATCGGCCTCGTCGGCAGTGCTGCCAGTCGCAATGCAATCTCAATACTCAAAACTTAAACTGTCAAATCCCTCGCCTGTGCTTTTATACCACAGGCTTGCTCAATTCGACCTAGATTCAAGCAGGCAATTAATACCGGTAGTGAGCAAAAGCCTTGTTGGCTTCGGCCATGCGGTGTGTTTCTTCGCGCTTGCGAATTGCACTACCTGTTTCGTTAGCTGCATCCATCAGTTCGTTGGCCAGCTTGGCAGCCATTGAGCGACCGGTGCGAGCACGAGCAAATCTGATCAGCCAGCGGAGGGCGAGGGTGGTACCGCGATCGGAACGCACTTCCATCGGCACTTGGTAGGTGGCGCCACCTACCCGGCGGGCTTTCACTTCTACCAGGGGTGTAGCGTTTTTGACTGCTTTTTCAAACAAGTCTAACGGCTCGGCTCCTGTTCGTTCTTGGATGGTTTTGAGGGCGTCGTAGACGATGCTGGAGGCCACGGATTTTTTACCGTGCTGCATAATCCGTCTCACCATCATGCTCACCAACCGGCTGTTGTAGGTTGGATCGGGCGGGACTGGACGTTTTTGAATAACTGTGCGGCGAGACATAGTTCTATTTGGGATTTTTGATTTTGAATGATTGAATTTGGGGTTTTGGGCTCAGATATAATTGATCGATGACGATCGGATTTATTTTTGCTTCCCAACCCCGATGACCGGGCGATGTCCGTGTTATTTTTTCTCTTTAGGACGCTTCGCCCCGTATTTTGAACGGCCCTGCTTGCGGTCTTTCACCCCGGCGGTGTCTAATGTACCGCGAATAATGTGGTATCTAACTCCAGGTAAATCTTTCACCCGGCCGCCCCGGATCATTACTACCGAATGTTCTTGCAAGTTGTGACCGATGCCAGGGATGTAGGCTGTCACTTCAAAACCAGAGGTCAGCCGTACCCGAGCCACCTTCCGCAGCGCCGAGTTGGGTTTTTTCGGGGTGGTCGTGTACACTCTGGTGCAAACTCCGCGGCGCTGGGGGCAACTCTTGAGAGCTGGCGATTTGGTTTTTTTCTGCGTTTGTTCCCGTGCTGAACGGATGAGTTGCTGAATAGTGGGCATGAGTTACGGCATTTCTAGCTTTTTGCTGAATATAGTGATTTGGCGGCATCCGCACTGAAAGTCCCTTCCCCTCTGGGGGGACGGGATGAATGAAAATAATTATGGGTAAGTGAGGATACCAGACTCTATATTGTACACGACTCGACTTTTTTTGGCAAGATATTTCCCAGGCGGGCGATGGCTACGCCCCGGCTTACGCCTACGAACTTCCTTCCTCGAAGAGAGTTGGGACTTGCGGCCACAACGGGCGAGTGGTATGTGACATACTGTAATCTCAACTCAACTGTGATGCTGGTCACAGCCGTCTGCAAAATTTATGACGATCGATATTTGGCTCTAATCACCATTTTACGAAGACGCCCATCAACTCTCTTTGTGCGATCGCATCACAGTCTCAGGCCGATCAATATCACATAAAGTTATTTAAAATTGCCCGATAATCAGAAATATACATTGAGTTGACCGCAGATGAGAACCACAGCTTATATTCCTGAATATACAATTTCCGAACTTTACTTGAACATTTGGAAATCCGGTAAGATCGATCGGACTGTGTTCCACCAAATTCAATACGAAATTAATTCTCAGAGTTTAAGAAGTTCAGACGATCGAAAAATTGTCAGCAGGCTGCTCTATGCAGTGCGGCGGGGATGGGTGTCAGTCATGGACTGAGTTGCTTTGGAGTTTAGAGTGCGCTCTTATTGCTTCGTGACTCCCAGGCGAAGCGCCGTCAATGAGTTTTGATTTATGACTTTTAAGTTCAGAGTAAAAATTCCCTCCCTAAAATTAGAGGGGTTAAAAATAGATTCACCGCTCTTGAAAGGCAATATTAAAGTAAAGGACAGGGTATGTTTAATTCTACAGAACTGCTGATCGAGGCTTTCATTCAACAACTTGAGAATGGGTACAGTCGCACTTACGGAGGATACAAATCAGATTATGCCGACATTATTGCCTGGGTGGGGGCAATGGCCTTAGAAAACATCGCCAGTAGCGACGCTCTTTATCATAATGTAGAACACGCCATTTGCATTACCTTAGTCGGTCAAGAAATCTTGCGGGGAAAACACATTCGCAAAGGCGGAGTATCCTGCGAAAACTGGCTGCACTTCATCATATCTTTACTGTGCCAAGACATTGGATATGTCAAAGGAGTTTGTCGGCAAGACCAACAAGCAGAAAGATTGTATGCTACAGGAAAAGATGGCATGAAAATTGCACTTTCTCCCGGTGCAACAGCAGCCAGCCTAGCTCCTTACCGAGTTGACAGAGCAAAACTGTTTATTGACGAGCGCTTCGGCAACCACAAGCTAATTAATGCTGAGATAATTAAGCAGAACATAGAACAGACTCGTTTCTCGGTGCTAGACGGCAACACTGACGAAGATGCACTTAATTATTCTAGTTTAGTTCGCGGTGCTGACTTGATAGGTCAGCTCAGTAACCCGCAATACTTGCAGAAAATTGGCGCGCTGTTTTACGAGTTGGAAGAAAGCGGCGCTACTAAAGTTTTGGGCTACCGACATCCGGGCGACTTGCTCCAAAGCTACTCTAAGTTTTACTGGAGCGGCATTTATCCTCACATCAGCGAATCCCTCGGCTACTTACAGTTGACGCAGGAAGGCAAACAGATTGTGGCTAGTTTGTACGCTAATGTATTTCGGATGGAACACCAACGTTGCGATTCTGAGGTTGCTTGATTGCCCAAGCTTATTCTGTATAACTCATACGGTGGCTCCTCGGACAAAGGAGCTTTTTTTGAGCGAGGTATTTAACGATGTTTTTTTTGTAAAAAACTGGTTTCGGCGCCCCGGAATATCAAACATAACGGAGTCCTACTAGGACAGGATTGCTATAGATAGTTCGTAGCTACGCTTAAGGGCTGATTTATGTTAATTTAGTTAGCTAATGTTATCTTCCATTTCCGCATGATATCTCGGACACAACCAATTGCTCGGCACCAAAGAAGGCCATCCCTCCCGCAGCGCTTCCAAACAAACAGCACGCACAGTTAATTGACAGTCAAGCAGTTCTACACCAGCTTTTTCCACTTGCTTTTTGCCTATTTTTAAAATCGATTCATCGCTAAATTCAAAGGTTTTGTGACACTGAATGCAAACCAGATGGTGGTGGTGGTGCAATTCCGGCAAATTCAGTTCGTAATGTTTGTGTCCTTCTGCTAATTCTAGTTCACGCAAAATGCCAATTCTGGCTAACAAATGCAGAGTTCTATAGACAGTAGATAAGCCAATTCTCTCTCCTTGATTCTGTAAAGTTTTATATAACTCTTCTGCACTCAAATGATTGCCTTGTCGCAGATTTTGAAAGACCAGCAAGATAGTTTCTCGCTGGGGAGTCAGGCGACAGCCCCTCTGATTGAGTTCGAGTTTAAGTGAGTTAGCGCTGTATAAATTCATGTTTGTGAAGGAAGAAGTTCGGCAACGAGCAATGTACGGGATTTAACGGATGTTAGAAAGAAGGAAACAAGATGAGGGATGAGGAGGGTAGTGCCTGTGCCTACCCTACAAAATTGTTCGCAATTCATAATTAAGGGCTATAGACGCTTGTTTTTGTTGCTAAAGGTGTAACTGGGGGATTGGTTGTCGGTATTTCTGTATAAGCTTTGTGAAGTCTGGAGCAATGTCGCTGACAGGAATTGGCAAAACAAGTTTTCGGTTCAAAGTCAGTACAGCCGATCGCATCTTCAGTACAAGCAACACACGGCCGCACAGTACACTTAAGGCGGTAGTCATTAGTAAAAAACTCGCAATCCGAACACGGAATTTGATGCAGTCGCCGAATTTGATGGACTCCTTCTCGCAGCGCTACCGCAACACTGCACAAAAACAGAACCATCACAGTCGCGATACAGAAACAGCAAATAAAAACACTCATAGACTAATTTTATCAACAGTAAATACAAATTCCGAACTGAGCCAATTTAAGCAAGAAAGTTTAACTTTGTTTCTTGCTTAAATTGGATTCATGTTCTATTTCAACCTCAGTTCACAACACCTCGGAAAATTGCATCAATGCCAGCAAAATTGTCTAGCAGCAAATAGGCAAGGAATGCTCCGCTGGTACCTCCCATCACAAAACCGCCCCGGAATAAACTCCAATCTTCCGGCGTTTTGTGCCAGTAAAGAACTTTACCCGCTTCGATGTTCCGATTCTCGTAAATCGAGAGGCCCATTGACAAAATCAAGACTAATGCCAGAGTTGCCAGCAATGCTGCTAGCGGTGCTAAACCTTTTTCTTGTAAAGGCAGCAATACTGCAAAAGCTCCTACCAGGAAATAGCCGTGAGCCAAGCTAACTTCTAATCCCCTGACTATGGGAGACAATCCTTTGCGGTAAATCGGCAAATTCCGCAAGAAAGTTACCGTCGCATCTGAAAAACTGACTGCTGTTGCCGCTGCGGATTGAGCTTGAATGCGATCGGACTTTTCAACATTTCTGGCAGTTGCCGTTACAAATTCGCCCGATCGAAAATCAAACCCCGCCGCTTTTGTGCGAACGCGCAGCGCGTGCCAGATGTGACCCGAAAGCGCCAAAATCGCTAACACAAAGTGAGTTGTTGCCAGCCAAGTCCGCGAAGAAACTACTGTGGCTTCTGGGCCAGTCAAACCCACAGGGCCGTAGAAAACCTCTGGATAAACCGTGTCATTTACAGTTACGAAGTAGGCAGCCAAAAAGCCCATATAAGCCAGAGCGCCCAAACTGTAAGAAAGGTAAGCTTCCCCCGACCAAAAAAGCACTCGCTCGGCCCAAGCAAAAGGCTTGGTGAAGATATGCCAGAAACCCCCAATGACGCAGAGCAAGCCAACATAAATGTGACCCCCGATGACATCTTCTAAGTTGTCAACTGCTGCCATTCCTTCCGGGCCCTGTACGGGCAAGAGATAGCTAAAAATGCGGGCGGGATTCAGGGTTGGTTCGCTAATTATCCGCACGTCAGCAACGTGGGGATCGTAAATACCGCCCCAAAATAAGGCTTTTGCTACTAACAACCAAGCACCAGCACCTAACAGCAATAGGTGAATGCCGATGATGGTTGTCATCTTGTCTTTGTCTTCCCAGTCGTAGCCGAAGGAACCGAAGAAAGTTTTGTTTTGCGGTAATACTTTCGGGCCGAGCAAGGAATGGTAAAGGCCGCCTGCACCGAGAACGGTAGAGCTAATTAGATGCAAAACTCCGATGACGTAGTAGGGATAGGTATCAACTATTTGACCTGCTTTTCCTACTCCAAAACCCAAACTTGCCAAGTGCGGCAGCAGGATTAAACCTTGGTTGTACATCGGCAACTCTGGGTTAAAGTTTGAAAGTTCAAACAAAGTCATCGCCCCGGCCCAGAGTACGATTAAACCTGCGTGAGCTACGTGAGCTCCCAAGATTCGCCCTGAAAGGTTGGTGAAGCGGGCGTTGCCGGCCCACCAGCCGTACTCGCTTTCTGGCTTGTCCGGTTCTGGAATTAAATTCGGATCTGCTATTGCTTGCATTTTTGCTTTCCTCCTAATGCGGTTAACTGGCTGGACTGGCTGCAATTCCTTCACCCCCAGGCTGGATGTCTTCGCGCATTGGCTGCACGACTTTGCCTCGCCGGAAGTCAAATCCTGCGGCTCGCAGGGCGTGCCACATATGTCCTTGCAGGACGAAGAAGGCGAGCCAGAAGTGGGTGTTAGCCAACCAGACGCGGGAGGTTAGCATTCCTTGGTTGTGGAAGTAGGGAAACTGCTCGAAGCCAATTTTTAGGGCTGGCCCGTAGAATTCCTCTGGGTAAACTAGGGTGTTGACCGAGACAAAGTAGGTGGCGATGAAGCCCATTAAGGCTAGTGCGCCGAGACTGTAGGAGAGGTAAGCTTCTCCTGACCAGATGAAGAGGCGCTCCGTCCAAGCAAAAGGCTGGGTGCGAATGTGCCACAGCCCGCCGGCTATGCAGAGAATTCCTACCCAGATATGTCCGCCGACAACATCTTCGAGGTTGTCAACAGCGGCGAGCCAGTGTTTGCCGCCTGCACCGAACAGGTAACCGAAAATGACAGCGGGGTTGAATGTGGGTTCCGAAATTACCCGCACTTGCCCGATCGTGGTATCATATAAACCACCGAAATACATAGCTTTGGCCACCAACAAGAAGGCTCCGATACCTAGCAAAACTAGGTGGATGCCCAAGATGGTGGTCATTTTGTCTTTGTCTTCCCATCTGTAGCCGAAGAAAGGAGTTTTTTCTTCGAGGGTGGCTGGCCCTTTGAGGGAGTGGAAGATGCCGCCGAAGCCGAGAAAGGCTGAGCTGATTAGATGTACGACACCAATCTGAAAGTATGGATAGGTATCGACTATTTTGCCTCCGGCTCCGACGCCCAAGCCGAGTCTGGCTAGGTTGGGCAACAGAATTAAGCCTTGTTCGTACATGGGCAATTCTGGGTTAAAGCGCGAAAGCTCAAACAGGGTATAGGCTCCCGCCCAGAGGACGATGAGGCCGGAGTGGGCGACGTGGGCGCCTAGCAAACGACCGGAAAGGTTAATTAAGCGGGCGTTCCCGGCCCACCAGGGAAAGGTTTCTCCTTCGGCTGGGAAGGATTTTTTTGCCATGCTTGTCACGGCGAGTTACCTCTTGAGAAAGATGTCAATTGAGTCTTAAGCTTGTGCGGCTTATTGATATAGATAATCAACAATTTTGAGAATTACGTCAAGGCTTTTTGCTAAAAATTTTCAATAACTTTAGTTAAGATATGTTGCGAACTAGCTGAAAAGAGCTTGGTAGTAGCTTTTTTGGTGGATGTGGCGATCGCCCCGCACAATTTTTCTGGAGGGCGGGTGTTGGCAGTTGATAAATATTTCACGGTTTATTGATAAATAGTTTTACTAAGTAGGCGAGTGCGGGGTGCGGATATTTGCGCTAAAAAGCCTGAAAGCAAGCGCTCTCAGGCTTTTATTGTTGGATTTTTCGGTGCTGGCGGCTGCTGCGGCTAGTTCAAGCTGATGATTTGCTTTCCTCGGCTACTTGCTCGTTGCTGGGCAATTCTAAGCAATAACCCGCCCCGTATACGGTTTTGATGTACCGAGGATGGCGGGGATCGGGTTCCATCTTGGTTCTCAGGTGTCTGATGTGTACGCGAATTGTTTCGATGTCGTCGTCGGGGTCGTAGCCCCAGACTTCTTTGAGAATTTCGCTGGGGGAGACTGTTTGACCGTGGCGCTGGAGCAAGCAGTGGAGCAACTCGAACTCTAGGTGGGTCAGTTTGACGGTATTAACGTACCAAACAGCTTCAAACCTTTCGGGGACAAGGGTCAGCGGGCCGTAATTCAGGATTTCTGAGTGTTTGGCTGCTTGGGGGATGCGGTCTGTGCGCCTCAGTAGGGCTCGCACTCGCGCCAGCATTTCTTCTAGTTCAAAGGGCTTGGTCAGGTAGTCGTCGGCGCCGGAGTTGAAGCCTTCTACTTTGTCTTGAGTTTGACTTAAGGCTGTCAACATCAAGACGGGAATGTCGGATGTGCGATCGTCACGCCGCAAACGCTGACATACAGTGAATCCGTCTACTCTAGGCAGCATCAGGTCTAGCATGATCAGGTCGGGGAGCATTTGTATGGCTAGGGCCTGACCTTTGATGCCGTCTTCAGCCTGGGTGACTTCGTAGCCAGCCATTTCTAGGTTGACTGCTACGAGTTCGGCGATCGCCGCGTCATCATCAATAACAAGTATCCGAGGCATCATTATTTATCTCACCGCTAACCAGATGGGGCAGCCTACAGCCTTCTGGGGGTTCCAGGTAACTTTAATGAACAATTTACTAATTTTAAGCTTCATTAAGGATTATAAGGTTTATTAAGAACTTTTTGAGCTGTGTAAATATTCTTGTAGTAATTATAAGGTCTAACAGTGTTGATCGGAAAGACTTTAATCCAAAAAAAGATTAAATATAGAAAAAAAATTTTGGTTTTTTTGAAGTTTAGCTATTGCTTTTTTAAGTTCTTGACTGTATAATTGGATAATGGAAGTGTGAGTAATTCTAACTAAAACTACTCACACTTCCATTATCCAATTATATGATGTAAATATCAAGAAGTCAATCCCCAAACCTGTAAAATTTGGGTGATTTTTTTATTTTTGAGTGATTTTATTCTTCGCCCTTGAAGTAAATAAGCTAAAAAAACCAACGGCGGGGACAATTAGGCAGAATTAACTTGCTTGCTCCCTAGCAGGCTGAGTATTTTTGCTGGCAACATTTGACTTGCCGCTTAATTTTTGGAAGTAAAGACTGCCGACGGTAACTAAGAATATAGCATAACCGATCGCCTGGATGAGATAAAGTCGATCTCTGTATCCAAATAGTGCTTTGAGGAGGATGCCGGGAAATTGCCGATCGGGCAAAATTGCCTCTGCATTCCACACGAGCGGGCCTAAAATACAGGAGTGCAGTTGTGAAGTGCGATCGAAAAAAACACAAATCGCTGCATACTTGCTATCCGTCTGCGACAAAATGGCAGCGGCGGCGTCAAAATGCTTGAGTGCAGAGACTGCTAAACCGGCGACGATTAGCAGCAATAAGATTCCCATAAATTTGAAAAACTGGCGGATATCAATTTTGACACCCCATTTAAAAATTAGGGAACCAATGATTGCAGCGCCAAGCAAACCGCCCACAGCACCTAAAGCCGGAGTTAAACCTTGTTGAAATTGAGCGCTGATAAATATAACCGTTTCAAAACCTTCGCGAAGTACGGCGATAAAAATTAAGCCGAATACGCCCCAGCCAGCATGGGTGTTTTCTGTCAAAGCTGCGGTGAGTGCGCCTTCAACTTCCGCTTTGAGAAAACGGGCTTGCTGAGTCATCCAAATTAGCATCCAGCTTAGCATGGCGATCGCAAAAATTCCCAGACAACTTTCGAGCAATTGCTTAATTGCTGGTGCGTAAGGTTGATTTGATGTTGAGAGTGCGTAGAGTAACCCATTGAATAATGCACCTACAAAAGCGCTAGCAGCAATCCCGGCTGCGATACCTGCATAAACCCAAGAATTGAGATTAGTTTGGTCGGCTTTTTTTAAGCAAGCTAGGACTATTCCGACGACTAAGGCGGCTTCTACGCCTTCGCGGAGGGTAATTACAAAGGTTGGGATGGCTTCGCTAAAGTTCATTTTTTTGATAACTGCTAATTTGTAGTTAGTCTTTAGTAACTTTTGTGATTGAACCGCTTTCGTCGCGAAGGACGCGAAGGAGGAGAAAGAAGATAAGGAGCAGTTACTCTTAAGGTGCTTTGAGAGTAACTAAGGACTAATGACTAATGACTAAATCAACTGTAATCCCGCAGCATTTTTTTTAGTTCTACTTGGTGCAATTCTTCTTGGCCAATCAGAGTGCGGGCGTATTCTTCGAGATAAACGCTGGAGTCTGTGACGACTTCAAGTAATGATTTATACTTTTTGAGCGCTTTTTTTTCGTGATTTAAACTTTCTTCCAACAAGTCTTTGATGGAGTGTTTGTAGGTTTCTTCGATGGGAGCAATTTTCTGGCTGGGATGTCCTTCTAAACCTGTTAAAATTTCTCCGGCTTGTTGGGCGTGGAGTAGGGATTCTGTTGCTTGTGCTTGAAAAAACTGCACGATGGGAATTCGGTTTGGCCCTGTCACCATGAGTGCATAGTGGGTGTAGCGCACTACTCCTGCTAGTTCCCATTCCATGATGGTGCATAGCAGTTCTTGGGTTTTTTTCTCGTCGAGTTCTTTCATTTGTTGTTTGAGAGGTAGAATGCTTTACAGGGTGCTGTTTATAATATCACATTTCAGTTAACAAGCAAAAATAAGGTGCACAGCGTGCACCTTACAGGATAGATGTTGTAGGTGACTTACGGGTTAACTTCTAAGGTTCCTGTAGGAGCAAATACTACTGTGAACTTTGCGAGTGGTGCGGCACTGCTGCTGGTAGTTTCGGCGGATTTGAGCAGATTTGGCAGGGGAGTTTCTTGGGTGTAATCCTTGGCTGGCTGGTTGAGAGGCTCGAAATTTGCGATCGCCCCGTCTTGACTTGCACTGACTCGATAGACTAGATTTTGAGTGAAGGTGGGAGTAGCTTGCCAAGTCTGATTTATGCGATCGTACACTTTGAGAGCTAACTCATCTAGTTTAGCGCGATCGGTAATTTCTGCTGTCTGATTAGTTCCACCCACCGCCTGAGCTTCCTGCTTACCCGCTGACACAGGTAAAGCTTGGACAGTCTTATCTGTAGGGCTACTCGCAATAGCCACTTCAGGAGACTTATTAGCAACAGGTGCAATCTCAGGAGACTTTTGGGGAAGTTTTTTTGTGCTATCAACAGCCAAAGCCGGAGGTGTTGCGCTACTCGCAATAGCTGGTTCCGTCGGTTTACTCGCAACAGCATTATCTGGTTTTTTCCCCTCGATTGTCAAAGACTTGACGTGGGAACCGAGAAACTTTTCTTTTTGGCTGACGCGCCACATGGCGATGGGATAAGTCACAAAGAAAAGAGTCAAAACTCCCATACTAATCCAAACAATCTTGTGCATCTCCTTGGCTGGGAGTGGCTTATTTTTTGTTTCCATTGACAACAAACCTCGCATTACTTAAGTTAACGGTAAATAGGGGAAGAGAGGATGCCAGGACATAGCTGTCGCAGCAACTAACAAAGCAAACATCCAGAAAAATATGGTGCGGCTTTTAATCTGCCGATTTTTCCACAGCAGATGTAGAATTGGCCAACTGACAAGCCAACCGACAAGCAACATAGTTTCTTTGCCCGTGTAGCTGCCGATGTTGCCCCACAATTCATCCTTAGTCTTGCTTCCGGGAATCCAACTACCGAGGTTCCAAAGCATTTCGTTTATCTCTTTGGATGTGTCCCCTAAATGGTGACTCACCATCATTGTGAAACAACCAATTGCAGCGCTAATTATTGCTGCTGCTGCCGGGCCCGAAACGCTAGGCGCAGTTTTTGCTTTTTCAGCTAAACCGCCGGGAAAGTGTTTTAATTGGCTCCAAAACTTCCCGTAGAAAGGTTCATAACCCGCATGATTTTGGCGGGATAATTGTCTAGTCATTTCTAAAATCTCCTAAGTTTGGTAATTGCTAATTAGTCAGTGCTAATACTTTCAAATAACGATTAACCGCTGACTACAGAGCGTGGATTTTAGCAACAGCCAGTCCGCTCACCATGCCGCCCATTGCAAAAAACATGATTGCCATCAAAGCGACGCAGGTAGCTGTTAAAACTGGGCGATTTTGCTTTTCTAAAATTGAGTCGCCGTAGTTCCACAAAATCCACGAACAAGCTACTGTTAAAGGCAATGTAAACAGCACGCTAAATTCGTGATATTCCATCAAAACGTACTGCGTTAGAGGAGAGATTTCTTTCAGCGCTGCTCTAGCTCCGCCGAAATCTGCGCCCGCTCGATAACGCATATAAGCCCAGTTACCGGTAGCGAGCGCCAAAAAACTCAATAGAGTTGACCAAAAGGCTAATGTACGCATTTGCGGCAAGATTTTAGGGACACCCCGCAGCAAGGGAAAAGCTAAATGTCCGGTATAAACCATCACTACCATTGCAAACATTGCACCCATGCCGTGAATTGTTCCCATCAACCGCTGCCAGGGGCTGGGATGCAGTAGGTTAACTAGAGGTAAAAACAGAAATAAACCTGCGGATAAAAAGCTCAGTCCGTAGATGGAAACTTGAGCGATATCTAACTGTCTGGGAAATTCTGATGGAACTAAATCGGTAGTTGAGTCTGGTGCTGATTGTTGCACGGCTGGCGGGCCTCCTTGAGTGTGGATTGTGCGGATAGGTACTTGAGAATGATTGCATTACTATTTTGAGGTTCTTGCGAATCTAGGCCGTGCGGAAAAGACCGATCGCACACAAGTGCGATCGAACACGGTAAAATTTTGCTAAAACGCAATTCTATCGCAATAAAATCCGGCTTCTTAGTTTTTAGACTACCGAAAACTTTGGCTTTTACTAGCTAATGGGCATTTTTGCTGCTTCTTTTAAAAAGCAATTAATGCAACTTATTCTCAAAAACAGATAATAAAGCGAATTATTGACTTTCAGTGCTTTATTAATTTTATTTTAAGATTTGCATAAAAGCCTTACTGTTCAGGGATTTTGCTAGCCAGTAGATTCAAATTATTGATAAATATTCTCAACACATACAAAATTTACTGAATTTTTTTTGAATTCAGTCTTCCGGTAGGGGATGCGTGAATCATTCAATCCAAAATCCAAAATCTCAAATCTCAAATCTCAAATTCTGTCAATGCCCCCAGAGGGGATTGTAAATTTTTGTAAAAAATAGTTGACTAAAGGGTTGGGAGTTCTCATGTTTTGGAGAGATCGATGCACATACCTGATGGCTTTCTTTCACCGCCCGTAGCCATTGCCACCGGCATAGCAAGCGCAGCAGTGATTGCAGTTGCCCTAAATCGGACTCGCGCCAGTCTTGGATTGCGACAAGCCCCAGTCATGGGTTTAACCACAGCTTTCGTGTTTGCGGCTCAGATGATTAACTTTCCCGTAGCCGGCGGCACCAGCGGGCACTTGTTGGGAGGGGCGCTAGCTTCTGTGGTTTTGGGGAGCCCTTGGGCGGCAACTCTGGCGATGAGTACGGTTTTTATCATTCAAAGCGTTTTATTTGCCGATGGGGGCATCACCGCACTGGGAGCCAATATTTTTAATATGGGGCTAGTCGGAA